>JAKFFB010000240.1:0-11933 GCA_036675425.1 Actinomycetales bacterium
GTGCTGCGGGGCGGGGCCGGCGACGGCGACCGCGCCAGCAGGACGTCCGGCCGCGAGTCCTCGCCCTGCGCGTTCCCCAGCGCCGCGGCGCCCGGCCCGGGCAGCACCGGCCCGAGGCCGGGGACGCTGAGGCGTGAGACCGACGGCGGCAGCAGCAGCGAGACGACGACCAGGCCGATGTAGACCGCGCCGAGCCCGGCGAGCAGCCAGGCTGCGCGCACCACGAGGCGGTGCCGTCGCCCCGAGGGGTCGACGAAGACCGGGCTGACCGGCCCGCTGCTCCCCAAGGCTCCCCTCCTCGCGGCTAGCGTGTCCGGGTGCTCGTCCTGCTCCCGCCGTCCGAAGGCAAGGCCGTCGGTGGAAGAGGCGCCCCGCTGGACCTCTCCAGTCTCGCGCATCCGGCGCTGACCCCGGTCCGGGAGCGGCTCGTGACCGCCCTCCAGGACGCCGCTGCCGGGAACCTCGACGGGCTGGCGAAGGCGCTGGGCTGCTCGGTCGAGGAGGCGGCCAAGAACCAGCACCTGACCACCTCCGGGACGCTGCCGTCCCTCCGCCGCTACACCGGCGTCGTCTACGAAGCGCTCTCCTACGCCACGCTCTCCCCCGCCGGCCGGCGTCGCGCCAACAGCTCGCTGCGGGTCGCGAGCGCGCTCTTCGGCCTGCTCACCCCGACCGACCGGATCCCGGCCTACCGGCTCTCCGGCGGCACGTCGCTGCCGGGCCTGGGGTCCCTCGCGGCCGCCTGGCGCCCGGCGCTCGAGCCCGAGATCGGCGCGCACCGCGGACTGGTCGTGGACCTGCGCTCAGGGCCGTACGCCGCCCTCGCCCGCGTGCCCGCCGCGGTGCAGGTGCGGGTGCTGCGGGAGACCGACGGGGCGCGATCGGTCGTCAGCCACGACAACAAGTACACGAAGGGGCTGCTCGCGCGGGAGCTCTGCGAGCGGGGGGCGCGCACGGTGGCCGACGTCGCGACAGCGGGGGCCGCCGTGGCGGACGTCGTCGAGGTCGACGGGCTGCGGGTCGACCTGGTGCTGCACGGCCTCGCGACCGCGCGGAGGCGGGAGCCCTAGGCGAGGCGGACGTGGCGGCCGACGTAGCGGGGCCGCGCGGCGAGCAGCAGGGTGAGGCCACCGACACCCAGCAGGACCAGGCCGGCCAGGGCGAGCAGCCCGAGGTCCGAGCCGGTGCGCGGCAGCTGCGGGACGTTCTGGGAGCTGTCGCCGGGCGGGAGCGCGACGACGGGCGGCAGGGCCGTGATCGGCGTGTCCGTCGTGCCGGTGACCGGCGGGACGGGTGTCGGCACCGGCGTCGCGACCGGCGTCCCCGGCGTGACGGTCGGGACGGGGGTCGGGGTGCCGCTCGGCGTCGCGGACGGGGTGGCGCTCGGCGTCACGGACGGGGTGGCGCTCGGCGTCGCGGACGGGCTGGCGCTCGGCGTCGCGGACGGCGTCGGGCTCGCGCTCGGGCTGGGCGTCGGGGACGTCGTGACGTTGCTCGTCAGCGACGACCGGCAGGTGACCGTCGCACCGCCGCCGTTGCCGGAGCCGTTGCACTGGCTGATCGACACCGGCAGCGCGGCTGTCTGGGTCGACGGGTCGACGGTGCAGGTGACCCGCAGCGAGGCCCCGCCGCCGTTGCCGGCGCTGTTGCACTGGGTCACGGTGGCACCGGTGGTGCTGCCGATCGGCGAGCACGAGGTGGTGGGCATGGTGCCGCCGCCCTCACCGGAGCCGTTGCACTGGTTCACCGTCGCCGGCGCCGTGGTCGCGGCGCCGGTGATGTCGTTGGTGATGCGCACCGTGCAGGCGACGACGCCGCCGCCTCCGCCGCCGGAGCCCTCGCACTGGCGGACCGACAGGACGACGTCGGCGTAGGTGGTGGTGGTGACCGGGCCGCAGATCGGGGCGCCGGCCGGACCGTGGCACTCCTGGACGGTGACGGTGGAGCTCCCGAGACCGGTCCCGACGTCGAAGCTGTTCACCACGGTGACCTCGCAGCGCACCTCCTCGCCGCCGACGTTGTCGACGCCGTTGCACTGCTCGACGGCAGGCGCCGCGGCGACGGCGACGCCGGCGGGGAGCAGGCCGACGGCGAGGACCGCGGCGATGGCGACCAGCAGCAGGTGGAGCAGCCGGCGACGCAGCAGGGTGGACGAAGGAACGAGGGCATTCACGGCAGATCCCGTCACAGCAGCGGACGGGCCGAGGAATGCAAAGGCTGAGCAGCCCAGGGCTCGAAGGGGCCCGGAACGTACCACGTTGCTCGCGAAGCGCAATCGGCTGATCACCCAGAGTGATGCCCGATCAGTGTGCTTCTGTCCCCTTGCGGGTCAGCGACGCCACGATGCCGGCCAGGTCGGCTCCCTCGCGAGGAGCGATGAACAGCCCCTCCGCCTCGCACAGCAGCGCGCCCTCCAGGTGGCAGGTGCCGCGCAGCCAGCGCTTGCGCCCGTCGACCCGGTCGACCCAGGCGCACAGGTCCAGGTCGCGGTCGAGCGGCGCCGGGCGCCGGTAGTGGACGGTCAGCGATCCGGTGAACCCGGGCACCAGCTGCGAGCGCCCGAGAAGCTCGTCGAACATCGCGGCGAGCAGCCCGCCGTGCACGTGCCGAGGCGGACCCTCGTACGCCGCGGCGAAGCGCACGGTCCCCTCCGTGCGGCGGCCGTCCGGGCCGTCAGGTCCCTCCGTGATCTGCCGGCTGACCATCGGCGGCGCGAGCGGGTTGCTCGTGCCGGACAGCGGGCTGTGCCGGATCGGGTCGTTCGGGCGCAGCCCCGCCTCGCTGATCTCGCCGGCACCGGGGCGGGGCCGCAGCCGGTCGAGCTCGTCGGCGAAGGCCTTCGCGCCGTCGGCCGCCCGCCGCAGGTCCTCGGCGCTCGGCCGGACCAGCACCAGCCGGTGGATGATCCGGCGGAGCTCGTCGGCCAGCCGCTTCTCCTCGGCGATCTCCTCCGGCGTCGTGCCGTCGTCGAGCCAGCCCGCGTTGCGGTCGGAGTCCTCCACCGGCCGCGGCTCAGACCTTCTCGGGGTAGAGCGAGTACGACGGGAAGTTGCCGTAGATCTGGCCCTCCCCCTCGGTGACGGCCTGCACGAGCAGGTCGCCGCCGACGAAGGCGCCCTTCCACGACGCGCCCTTGCCGCCGAAGACCTCGTCGCGGTCGCCGCGGCTGCGGGGCTTGTTGATGCCGACCTTGAAGGCCTGCAGCTCCTCGGCGATCCGCGCACCGAAGTCCTCGTCGTCGGTGGCGACCGAGGCGACCAGCGACCCGTTGGAGGCGTTCATCGCCGCGAGCAGCTCGGCCTCGCTGTCGACGACGACGATCGAGTCCAGCGGGCCGAACGGCTCCGCGTGGCGCAGCGACCACGAGGGCGGCGGCTCGAGGATGCAGGCAGGGGCGACGTAGGCGGCCGTGCTCTGACCGGCCAGGAAGCGGCCGTCCGACACCGAGCCGCGGTAGAGCGGGATGCCGCCACCCGCGACCGCCTCGGCGTACTGCTCGTGCAGGTCCTCCGCCTTGGCGGCGGAGATGAGCGGGCCGAAGTGCAGGTCGGGCAGCTCGTCGTCGGGGTTCTCGACGGCCAGCGGGTGGCCGAACTGCAGGCTCTTGACGACCGGCAGGTACATCTCGAGGAACGCCGGGAACAGCTCGCGCTGCACGACGTAGCGCGGGTAGGCGGTGCAGCGCTGCTTGGCGTACTCGAAGCCCTTCTTCAGGTGCGCCGCGAGGTCGTCCCACTGGCTGAAGCCCCAGATGCCCCAGGCGTTCAGGCCCTCCTGCTCGAGGAAGTGCCGCTTGCCGGTGTCCGCCAGCGACGTCGCCGCCTTGCGGCCGTTGGCGCGGCCGCCGACGAAGGCCAGGCAGCCGATCTCCTCGGAGCGGATGAGCACGTCGCCGAGCTGGCCGCCCACGCCGGACAGCAGCGTCACGGGCAGGCCGGCGCGCTTCATCACGGCGTGCGCGAGCGTGAGGGTGTGGAAGCCGCCCTGCGACGGCGTCTTGGCGACGACAGCGTTGCCGGCCAGGCACTGCACCAGCTCCGCGTGCACCTGCACGGACATCGGGTAGTTCCAGGACGCGATGTTGCTGACCGGGCCGGGCAGCGGGGTGCGGCCCTCGATCTGCCGGTCGATCTCCTGCAGGTACCAGCGGACGCCGTCGAGCGCGCGGTCGACGTCGGCGCAGGCGAGCTTCCACGGCTTGCCGATCTCCCAGGCGAGCAGCAGCGCGAGGGTGTCGCGCTCGGCCTGCAGCCCCTCGACCGCCGCCGACACCCGGCTCTTGCGCTCGTCGAGGTCGACCTCCGACCACGCCTTGTGCTCGCCGAGGGCGTGGCGCACGGCGTCGGCGGCCTCGTCGTGCGAGACCCGCGGGGGGCCCTGGATGGTGGCGCCGTCGACGGGGTTGCGGTGCTCGCCGGGCGAGCCGATCCGCTGCCAGTCACCCCCGACCAGGTTGAGGATGCGGTCTGCGTCGAACGCCTCCGGGGCGGCCGAGCGGGCGCGGGCGTAGACCTCGTCCCAGGTGGTGCCCGGCTTGATCTGCAGCGTCACGGTCGTTCCTCATCTCCTGCGGTTGACGGCAGCATGGTCTGCCCGCGCTGCCCCTGACCAGTCGCCGTCCCAGAACCTGGGATCGGCGTCTCAGAACAGCACGCTCGTGAAGGTACCGACCTCCCGGAAGCCCACCCGCAGGTAGGCCCGCAGAGCGGCCTCGTTGAAGTCGTTGACGTAGAGGCTGACCACCGGCGCCACCTCGCGGCGGGCCAGCTCCACGACCGCTGCGGTACCCGCCTCCGAGAGCCCCCGGCCCCGCAGCGTCGGGTGCACCCAGACGCCCTGCACCTGGCAGACCGAGGAGGTCGCGGCCCCCACCTCGGCCTTGAAGAGCACCTTGCCGGCCTCGATCCGGGCGTAGGCCCGGCCCTGCGCGATCAGCTCCTGCACCCGCGCCCGGTAGAGCGCGCCGCCGTCGCCGGCGTTGGGCGAGACGCCGATCTCCTCGGTGAACATCGCGACGCAGGCCGGCAGCAGCACCTCGAGCTCGTCCGGCCGCACCCGCCGCACTTGAGGATCGGGGGCCACCGACGGCGGTCCGTCCAAGCACATCAGCGGCTGCGCGGTCCGGACGGCACGCGCGCGGCCCCACTGCGGCTCGAGCAGCCGCCACAGCGGGAGCACGCTGTCGGCCGCCCCGACGATCGACGAGCAGCGCCGGCCCTGGCGGCGGGCCCGGTCGGCGAAGGCCCGGCAGGCGTCCGCTGATGCCAGCAGCGGTACGAGGTTGGCGCCGGAGTAGCAGAGCGCCTCCAGCCGGCCGCGCTCGCCGTACCCCCACACCTGCGCACCCAGCCGGGACTCCGAGAGCCCGGCCGTCTCGATCCGGGAGGCGACGAAGACGTGCGCCACCGGGTCGCGGTCCAGCAGCGCCAGCACCTCGTCGAGGTCGCGCCCGTCCAGGACACGGCTGCCCGAGGACGTCCTCAGCACGCCGACCCCTCCACGCACGGAGCCTAAGCCGTTGCGTCCTGCTGGCTGAGCCTGGGAGTGCTCCTGAGAGCAGGACGCAACGCGGGGAACCTCAGCTGGTGGCGACCGCCGGGACGCCGGACGGCCCGTCGTACTCCTCGGCGAGGCGCATCGCCTCCTCGATCAGCGTCTCCACGATCTGCGACTCGGGGACGGTCTTGATGACCTGCCCCTTCACGAAGATCTGCCCCTTGCCGTTGCCGGAGGCGACGCCGAGGTCGGCCTCGCGGGCCTCCCCCGGGCCGTTGACGACGCAGCCCATGACGGCGACGCGCAGCGGGACGGTCAGCCCCTCGAGGCCCGCCGTGACCTGCTCGGCGAGGGTGTAGACGTCGACCTGGGCGCGGCCGCAGGAGGGGCAGGACACGATCTCCAGGCCGCGGGTCTTCAGGTTCAGCGACTCGAGGATCGCGAGGCCGACCTTGACCTCCTCCACCGGCGGCGCGGACAGGGACACCCGGATGGTGTCGCCGATGCCCTCGGCGAGCAGCGCCCCGAAGGCCACCGCGCTCTTGATCGTGCCCTGGAAGGCCGGTCCGGCCTCGGTGACGCCGAGGTGCAGCGGGTAGTCGCACCGCTCCGACAGCAGGCGGTAGGCCTGCACCATCACGACCGGGTCGTTGTGCTTGACCGAGATCTTGATGTCGCGGAAGTCGTGCTCCTCGAACAGCGAGCACTCCCACAGCGCCGACTCGACCAGCGCCTCCGGGGTGGCCTTGCCGTACTTCGCGAGGATCCGCTTGTCGAGGCTGCCCGCGTTGACGCCGATCCGGATGGGCGTGCCCGACTCGCGAGCCGCCTTCGCCACCTCGCCGACCTTGCCGTCGAACTCCCGGATGTTGCCGGGATTGACGCGTACGGCCGCGCAGCCGGCGTCGATCGCCGCGAAGATGTACTTGCTCTGGAAGTGGATGTCGGCGATGACCGGGATCTGCGACTGCTTGACCACCCGGGGCAGCGCCTCGGCGTCGACCGGGTCGGGCACGGCGACGCGCACGATCTGGCAGCCGGTCGCGGTGAGCTCCGCGATCTGCTGCAGCGTGGCGTTGACGTCGGCGGTGACCGTCGTCGTCATCGACTGGACGCTGATGGGGGCGCCACCGCCGACGAGCACGCCGCCGACGTCGAGCTGGCGGGTCTTGCGGCGCTCGGCCAGCCGGGCGGGCGGGAGCTCGGGCATGCCGAGCGAGATCGCGGTCACGGGTTCAGGGTGATCGGGTTGACGATGTCCGCGCCGAGCAGCCAGAGCGTGAAGCCGGCGAAGAACACCACGACGGCGTACGTCACGGGCAGCAGCTTGGTGAGGTCGACCCGCACCAGCTCCCCGGTGTAGCCGCGCAGCCGCTTGAGCTTGTCCCGGGCCTGCTCGTAGAGCAGCACCGCGATGTGGCCGCCGTCGAGCGGGAGCAGCGGCAGCAGGTTGAACACGCCGACGAAGAAGTTCAGCCCGGCGATCAGGCCGAGGAAGCCGAGCACCTTGTAGGCGAGCGTCTCGTCGCTGGCCAGCACCTCGCCGCTGATCCGGCCGGCGCCGTAGATGCCGATGAAGCCCTCCGGGTCGCGCTCGGGCCCGTAGACCTCGGTGATGGTGCCGAGCTTCTCGCTGAAGGTGGTCCAGATGCCGGTGACGATCTGGCCCATCGTGTCGACGCTGTGGCCGACCGCCTCGATCGGGCCGAGCCGCTCGGTGCCCGAGCGGAACTCGATCCCCACACCGATCGCGCCGACGGTCTCCAGCCGGTCGCGGTCCTCCTCGCGGTTCGACAGCACCGGCCGCTCGACCGCGACCGGGGTGACCGTCACGTCGCGACGGCTGCCGTCTCGCTCGACGGTGAGCGCGATCGGCTCCCCGGGCGCGGCGCGGACCGCGCGCAGGAACGCCAGCGAGTCCTCCACCGGCTCGCCGTCGACGGCCAGCACGACGTCGCCGGCCTGCAGGCCGGCTGCCGAGGCAGGGGCCGGGACAGCGCCCGCGTCCTCGCAGGTGTCGTCGTACGCGGCCGGCACGCAGGCGGAGATCGACCCGATGCCGGGGTTGAGCTCGACGGCCTTGCCGATGAAGAGCGCGCTGGCGACCACCAGCAGGATCGCGAGGATGAAGTGGACCGTGGAACCGGCAGCCAGCACGACGACCCGCTGCTTGGCCGGCTGCTTCCAGAAGGCGCGGTCCTCGTCGCCGGGGTCGACCTCCTCGAGCTGGGTCATCCCGACGATCTTGACGAAGCCGCCGGCGGGGATGGCCTTGACGCCCCACTCGGTCTCGCCGCGCCGGCGCGACCAGATCGTCGGCCCGAAGCCGACGAAGAAGTGGGTGGCCTTCATGCCGAACTTCCGCGCTGTCCAGAAGTGACCGCCCTCGTGCAGCGACACCGAGACGAGCAGCGCGACCACGAAGCCGAGGAAGCCGAGGATGAAGATCCCGTTGCCCTGCAGCGTCGCGACGACGACCAGCGCCAGCAGGAACAGCGGGATGCCGATGAGCAGGGCCTTGTTCGGCGGGGGTGCGGGCTCGGCGCTGCTCGCCGGTGCGCGGCTCGCCACCAGGTTGGTCATGCGGCCTGCCCTGTCATGCGCCCTGCCCTCTCGCGACCAGCTCCCGGGCACGCTGCCGCGCCCACTGCTCTGACTCCAACACCTCGGCGAGGGTTGCGCGTTCCCGAAGCGGATTCTCCTCCACGACCGCTGCCACCGTCTCGACGATGCCGAGGAAGGGCAGCCGGCCGTCGACGAACGCCTGCACGCAGACCTCGTTGGCCGCGTTCAGCACCGCAGGCGCGGTGCCGCCCCGCCGCCCCGCCGCCTTGCACAGGTCCACCGCCGGGAACGCCGTCGCGTCGAGCGGCTCGAACTCCCACGTCGCAGCGGTGCTCCAGTCGAGGCCGTACGACGGGCGCGCCAGGCGCTCGGGCCACCCGAGGGCGAGCGCGATCGGCAGGCGCATGTCCGGGGGGCTCGCCTGCAGCAGGGTCGAGCCGTCGGTGAACTCCACCATCGAGTGCACGACCGACTGCGGGTGGACGACGACGTCGACGGCGTCGTACGGCGTCCCGAACAGCAGGTGCGCCTCGATCACCTCGAGGCCCTTGTTGACCAGCGTCGCGGAGTTGATCGTGATGACCGGGCCCATGTCCCAGGTGGGGTGCGCCATCGCCTGGTCGGGGGTGACGTCGACCAGCTCGCGGCGGGAGCGGCCCCGGAACGGCCCGCCGCTGGCGGTGAGCACCAGCCGGCGGACCTCGTCGGCGCGGCCGCCGCGCAGGCACTGCGCGAGAGCGCTGTGCTCGGAGTCGACCGGGACGATCTGGTCCAGGTAGGGCACCAGCAGCGGGCCGCCGGCGACCAGCGACTCCTTGTTGGCCAGGGCGACGGTGCGCCCGGCCTGGAGGGCCGCGAGGGTCGGCGCGAGGCCGACGGAGCCGGTCATGCCGTTGAGCACGACGTCGCACGGCCAGGCGGCGAGCTCGGTCGCGGCGTCCGGCCCGGCCAGGATCTTGGGGACCGCGAACTCGCCGGCGCTGAAGCCGCGCTCCTGCGCCGCGGCGTAGAAGGCCAGCTGCAGGTCCTGCGCGGCGGTGGCCTGCGCGACGGCGACCACCTCGACGCCGAGCTCGAGGGCCTGCCGGGCGAGCTCGTCCACCCGCCCGCCACCGGCGCCGAGGCCGACCACGCGGAAGCGGTCCGGGTGGGCGCGCACGACGTCGAGGGCCTGGGTGCCGATCGACCCGGTGGCACCGAGCAGCACGACCTCGCGGACAGTCACGGGTCCAGTCTCCCAGGTCGGCGGGTGGGCCGCTCTCTCGACGCAGCGTGACCGCTAGCACGCCCATATGCCCACGAAACGGTCGCGCCCGCCCCGTTGCGACTACAGGGCGTGACCGATCCTGCCGAGGCAGTCGCCATGGCATCGACGCGGAAGGCGCTCACCGGACGTCGCGGCTGGACCGTCGTGGTCGGCCTGTCCACCGCCCTGACCGTCCTCGTGGCCGGCAACCTGCCCACCGCCTCGGCCGACGACCTGCCGCTCGCGCCGGCGGCGGCGACAGCGCCGGCGACTCCCCCGGTCGAGCCCGTCGTCACGACGAGCGCCGCCGACCGGCTCGAGGGGCCGTACCGCCCCACCGCCCTCCCGAAGCCCAAGCCGGTCGCGACGCGCGTCGCCCGCGCGTCGGTGGCCAAGCCCGCCGCCCCCGCTGCTCCCGGGCTCTGCTCGGGCGAGGGCTGGCAGCAGCGTCGCGGCCAGGCGGCACTGGACTCCCTGCGCGCCGGCGCGGCCTCGCGCACCGGCTTCCGGATCGAGTTCAAGGGCGCGCGCAAGGGCTACCTGGGCCTGACGCACCTGAACGAGCGCCGCATCGAGATGTTCGTCCGCGCCTGCGGCGCGCAGACCGACGAGCTGCTCCGCCACGTGATGGCGCACGAGCTCGGCCACGCCTACGACACCGTCCGCAACAACGCCACGATCCGCGCGGCCTGGATGGCGACGCGCGGCATCCCGGCCGCCACCCCCTGGTACGGCTGCAGCGGCTGCACCGACTTCGCCACCCCCGCCGGCGACTTCGCCGAGGTCTACGCGCAGTGGGCCCGCGGCGCCGGCACCAACCGCAGCCAGCTCGCCGGCGACGTCCCGCCCGCCCAGCTCGCCGCCCTCGCGAAGCAGTTCTTCGGCGCCTGACCCCCGGGCGCTCCGTACGCCTTGCCCCTGCTGATCATCCGCAGCATCGCCGTCGTCAGGGCGTCGCCGCACCCGCTACGACGGGGATCCTGCGGATGATCAACCAGAGGCGGACAGCTGGCCGCAGGCGCCGGCGATCTCCCGACCGCGGGTGTCGCGGACGGTCGCGTTGACCCCGGCGGCCTTGAGCCGACGGACGAACTCCTTCTCCACCGGCTTCGGCGAGGCGTCCCACTCGCTGCCCGGCGTCGGGTTGAGCGGGATCAGGTTGACGTGCACGAGCTTGTTCTTGAGCAGCTTGGCGAGCAGGTCGGCCCGCCAGGGCTGGTCGTTCACGTCGCGGATCAGGGCGTACTCGATCGAGAGCCGCCGGCCGGTCTCGCGGGTGTAGTCCAGCGCCGCCTTCAGCACCTCGCGCACCGGCCACCGGGTGTTGACCGGGACGAGGGTGTCGCGCAGCTCGTCGTCCGGAGCGTGCAGCGACAGCGCGAGGGTGACCTGCAGGCCCTCGCCGGTGAGCCGGCGGATCGCGGGGACCAGCCCGACCGTCGACACCACGACGCTGCGCTGGCCGATGCCGATGCCGTGCGGCGCCGGGTCGACGATCCGGCGGACCGCCCCGATGACGCGGTTGTAGTTGGCGAGCGGCTCGCCCATGCCCATGAAGACGACGTTGCTGACCCGGCCCCCGCGGGCGGACTCGGTGCGCTGCGCCGCGACGACCTGCTCGACGATCTCGGCGGTCGACAGGTTGCGGGTCAGCCCCGCCTGACCGGTGGCGCAGAACGGGCAGGCCATGCCGCAGCCGGCCTGGCTGCTGATGCAGACGGTGGTGCGGTCGGCGTAGCGCATGAGCACCGACTCGACCAGCGTCCCGTCGTGGCCGCGCCACAGCGTCTTCACGGTGTCGCCGCGGTCGGTCTCGACCTCGCGCACCGGCGTGAGCAGCGTCGGCAGCAGGTCGCCGACGAGCCGCTCGCGGGCGTCACCACCCAGGTCGGTCATCTGCTCGGGCAGGTGACCGGCGAAGTAGTGCCGCGACAGCTGCTCGGCCCGGAACGCCTTCTCCCCCAGCGCCACGACCGCCTCGCGCCGCGCAGCCGGGTCGAGGTCGGCCAGGTGGCGGGGCGGGAGGGCGCGCGTCGGCGCCTCGAAGACGAGCGGGAGGGAGGTCACGAGGAGATCAGCGTACGGCCGGCGCGATCCCTTCCCTGCCCCAACAGCCCGTGACGAGTGATCAACAGCGCGTGATCTTCTCCGCGTTCCCGGACAGGCCTGGACATCCTCATCGCGAACTAGGCCGTTCGGGGATTGGCCCTTCGGACTGGTGGGCAACCGGTAGTCACTTCTGACCACGCCAAGCGTTAAGCGCCCGAGCACTCCGACCGAAGCACCGGACCGGGAGGTGAGAGGAATGGACGCCAGCGGCACGCTGAAGCCCGGCTGGATCGCCGCCGCAGGGCTGACCGTCCTGTCCGCGGCCGCGGTCGTCGCCCTGACCCTCACCACCGCCGGCGCCCCCGCGGCGCTCCCGTCCGCCGTCGCGATGGTGGCGGAGCCGGCCGACTCCGCTCGCGTGGTGGCGAGCTACATGACCGCGCCGACGCCGGTCAGCCTCAGCTTCCCCGCACCCACGACCGCTCCTGCCCCGGCCCCGGCGCAGGTGGCCCCCGCCGCCCCCGCGCCCCGGGTCGCGGCCGCCCGCCGCGCCAACCCGCTGTGCGCGGGCACCGGC
>JAKFFB010000015.1:0-2035 GCA_036675425.1 Actinomycetales bacterium
TGTTGCCCGCGACGCGGATGCGGACGCCCTGAAGAAGGCCTACCGGCGCCTGGCCCGGCAACTCCACCCGGACGTGAATCCCGACCCGGAGAGCCAGGAGCAGTTCAAGCTGGTCACCGCGGCCTACGAGGTGCTGTCCGACCCGCAGAAGCGTGCGGCGTACGACCGCGGCGGTGACCCGTTCAGCGGCGGCTTCGGCGGCGGCCAGGGTGCCGGCTTCTCCTTCACCGACATCATGGACGCCTTCTTCGGCGGCCAGGGCGGTGGTGGCCAGGGCGGCGGACGCGGTCCGCGTGCGCGCGTGCGCCGTGGCCAGGACGCCCTCATCCGCATCGAGGTCGAGCTGGCGGAGGCCGCCTTCGGCGTCTCGCGTGAGCTCAAGGTCGACACCGCGATCCGTTGTACGACGTGCAGCGGCGCCGGTGCCGCCCCGGGCACCCAGCCGGTGCCCTGCGAGACCTGTCGCGGCGCCGGCGAGGTCGCCCACGTGCAGCGATCGTTCCTCGGCGAGATCCGGACCCTGCGTCCCTGCGCTGCGTGCCGCGGCTTCGGGTCCGTCATCGCCGACCCCTGCCGCGACTGCGCGGGTGACGGTCGCGTCCGTTCGCGCCGCAGCCTGACGGTCAAGATCCCCGCGGGCGTCGACACCGGCACGCGCGTCCAGCTCACCGAGCAGGGCGAGGTCGGCCCCGGCGGCGGCCCTGCCGGAGACCTCTACGTCGAGATCCATGTCGCGCCGCACGCCACCTTCGAGCGCAACGGCAACGACCTGCACTGCACGGTCTCGGTCCCGATGACCGCTGCGGCACTGGGCACCACGATTTCGCTCCCGACCCTCGAGGCCGACCTCGACCAGGTCGAGGACTCCGGCGTCGAGACCAGCTTCGACCTGCCGATCCCGGCCGGCACCCAGTCCGGCCACCAGGTGCTGCTGCGCGGGCGCGGCGTGCCCGGTCTCCGTGGCGGTCGGGGCGACCTCGTCGTCTCCATCGCGGTCGAGACCCCGGGTCGCCTCGATGCCCGCCAGGAGGAGCTGCTGCGCGAACTGGCGGCCATCCGCGGCGAGGAGCAGCCCACGGGCGACGTGCGGCCGACGCACAAGTCGATGTTCGGCCGGCTCCGCGACGCTTTCACCGCACACTGACCTGCCGCGATCGCCCGACGAGACCCCCCGCGAGACCAGCCGATGACCCTCCCGCAGCACCTCGTCGCCTCGCTGGCCGGTGTCGCTGCCGGTGACACCGTGACGGTCGAGGGCGACGAAGCCCACCACGCGGTCGTCGTACGACGGCTGCGGGTGGGGGAGTCGCTGCAGCTCTCCGACGGGGTCGGCCGGGTGGCAACCGGCGACGTCAGCGCGACGTCGAAGCGGGAGTTCTCGGTACTGCTGCGCGAGATCGTGGACCTGCCCGAGCCGTCGCCGCGGTTCACGGTCGCGCAGGCGCTCCCCAAGGGCGATCGCGGCGAGCTCGCCGTCGAGGTGCTGACCGAGATCGGCGTCTCCCGGATCGTGCCGTGGGCGGCTTCCCGGAGCGTCGCGATCTGGAAGGGCGAGCGGGCCGCGAAGTCGCACGCCAAGTGGCAGGCGACGGCTCGCGAGGCCGCGAAGCAGGCGCGTCGCGCCTGGCACCCCGAGGTGGACCCGCTGGCCACGACTGACGACGTGGCAGCGTTGATCGCCGGCGTCGACGTCGCCGTCGTGCTGCATGAAGAAGCGACCGAACCACTGGCTGCGCTGGCCCTGCCGCAGGACGGCGACATCCTTGTCGTGGTCGGCCCCGAGGGCGGGCTCACCGACGACGAGGTCGCGCGCTTCGTCGCCGCGGGCGCGGTGGCCGTCGGCCTCGGCTCCGAGGTTCTCCGCACGTCGACGGCCGGAGTCGCCGCGGTGTCGGCGTTGCTCGCCCGCACGTCACGCTGGGGCGCCTGAGCCTCACCGGGCGAGCAGTGCCTCGGTCCGGGCGATCTCCTCGTCCAGCTCGGCCTGTTCGGCCTTCGTCAGCGACCGCAGGACCTCCCCGACGACGATCCGGTC
>JAKFFB010000048.1:0-2026 GCA_036675425.1 Actinomycetales bacterium
GAACTCCGTGCCGGCGCCACGGATGCGCACCGCCGAGCGGCCGTCGAGCTCGCGCAGGCGAGCCAGCCGCGAGGGGAGGTGCTTGCGCGACTCGAACGGCGGCAGCGAGCGGACCGTGCCCGGCACGTCGACAGTCGCCTGACGCGCGGCCAGCCCCAGCGGGCCGGGCATGCGCACCGTCACCCCGACCGCGCGGAGGTCGCCGCGCCGGCGCGGGCACAGGTCGGTGCTCAGGGTGGTCGCATCACCTGCGGCCAGACGGACGTGGTGGCGGTTGCCGCTCGCACCGGCAGTCGGCTGCCACGCGTCGCGGACCAGCGCCCGGACGGTCCGCGTGCCCGGGTTGACGACGGTGAGGCGTGACTCTGCGGCGTACCCGAGCCGGACGGGCCCGATTTCGGCGCGCCGGAACGTCAGGGTCGCCGGGCGGATCGCCAGCCACCAGTCGACGAGCGTCACCAGCACGACCAGCAGCAGCCAACCCCACACCGTGCCCATGGCAGGGCGCAGCACGACGGGCACCAGCCCGAGGGCGAGCAGCAGCGGGACGCGTCCGGTGATGGTCATGGCGTCAGCGGGGGACCGGGACCGAGTTGAGGGCAGAGCTCAGGACCGCCGACACGTCGACACCCTCGAGCTCGGCCTCGGGACGCAGGCCGAGGCGGTGGACGAGGGTGGCGTGCGCGAGCGCCTTCACGTCGTCGGGCGTGACGAAGTCGCGACCGGTCAGCCAGGCCCAGGCGCGCGAGGTGCGCATCAGCGCCGTCGCGCCGCGGGGCGAGACCCCCAGCGAGAGCGACGGCGACTCGCGGGTGGCCCGGGCGATGTCGACGATGTAGCCGGTCACCTCCGGCGACACCTGCACGGTGCGTACGGCGGCCTGCCCCGCCTCGATGTCCGCCGGACCGGCGACGGCGCGCACCCCGGCGGCGGCGACGTCACGCGGGTCGAAGCCGGCGGCGTGCCGCGTGAGGATCTCGAGCTCCGCGTCGCGCTCGGGGATCGGCAGCACGATCTTGAGCAGGAAGCGGTCGAGCTGTGCCTCGGGCAGCGGGTAGGTGCCTTCGTACTCGACCGGGTTCTGGGTGGCCGCCACCAGGAACGGGCGCGGCAGCGGTCGCGAGACTCCGTCGACCGAGACCTGTCCCTCCTCCATCGCCTCCAGCAGCGCCGACTGCGTCTTGGGGGGTGTCCGGTTGATCTCGTCGGCGAGCAGCAGGTTGGTGAACAGCGGACCTTCCCGGAAGGCCAGCTCGCCGGCCCGGCCGTCGATCACCATCGAGCCGGTGATGTCGCCGGGCATCAGGTCGGGGGTGAACTGCACGCGCCGGGTCTCGACGTCGAGCGAGCCGGCGAGGGTGCGCACGAGCAGCGTCTTGGCGACGCCCGGAACCCCCTCCATCAGCACGTGGCCGCCGCACAGCAGCGCGACGAGCAGGCCGGACACGGCGGCGTCCTGGCCCACGACCGCCTTGGCGACCTCGGCGCGGACGGCGGCGAGCCGCTCCCGGGCGGCGTCGTGTCGTGTTGAGCTGTCGGGCGGACTCGCTGGGTTCGTGCTGGTCATGTGCGGCGTACCTCTCTGTCGAGCTCGGCCAACGCGGCGGCCAGGCGGATGAGTTCGTGGTCGGTGGCGGGCACGGTGGCCCGGTCGCCGATCAGGGTGTCGATGTCGGGAGCGGGGCGGTCGAGCCGGGCGGCGACGTCGCGGACCAGTGCCTCGACGTCGCTCGTTGGCAGGCGCAGGTGGGTCGACAGGTCGTGGCGCGTCGAGCGTCGCAGCGCGTCGGCGGCGTGCCCGCGGGCGGAGGCAGAGCGGTAGAGCCGGCCGCGGGCCTCGGTGGTCTCGAGCGAGCGCACGGTCACGGGCAGCGGCTCGATCGCGAGCGCCCCGAGCCGGCGACCCCGCCACCAGATCACCGCGATCATCGCCAGGCCGAGCAACCAGAGTGCGGGGGTCAGCCAGCGCGGCAGCAGCGAGCGCAGGCCGACGCCGTCGTCACCGACCAGGTCATCGAGGCTCGGG
>JAKFFB010000152.1:0-11860 GCA_036675425.1 Actinomycetales bacterium
GGGTGGGCCCGCCGGTGGCGGTCGGGCCGGGCTCGCCGGTGCCGGCGGTGCGCGCGGTGCAGCGGCTGCTCAACCGCGCCGGTGCCGGCCTGCGCGTCGACGGGTCCTGGGGCCCGGCAACCACGCGCGCGGTGCTGTCGGTGCAGGCGCGGGCAGGTCTGCGCCTGGACGGCGTGGCCGGTCCGGCCACGCTCGCCGTGCTGCGCTCCCGCTGACCGCAACCCCCGGCCCGCTGTCCACAGTGTGGACAAGGGCTGGGGAGAACTACACGCGTGTCAGTTCGCTCAGGTGAGCGAGGTCAGCGCCCCGTCAGCGCCACTGCGTGGACAGCCCGAACCCGGCGATGATGAAGCCGAAGCCCACCAGCAGGTTCCAGTTCTCCAGCCCGGCGACGAACGGCATGTCGCCCTGGGTGATGTAGAAGACCACCAGCCAGAGCACGCCGATCCCGAACAGCGCCAGCATCAGCGGGGCCAGCCACACCGGGCTGGGCTTGCGCTTGCGGGGAGACGTGGTCGTCGGGGGCGGTGTGTAGGCCGCCTTCTTCCGCTTCCGCGAGACGGGCACGTCCAGCTCCAGACCATCGTTGGGAACACCTGAACGGCTAGCGTAACGGGAGCCTGCGCACGCGGGCGCGGATTCGTCCCCGGGGAGGTGCCGTGCAGGTCGCACGCCGGCCTCGCAGCCTGTGGTCCGCGCTCGTGCCGCTCACCGCGCTGGCCGCCGGGCTGCTGTTCGCCACCAGCGCCGCGACCGCCCAGGGCACCGACCTGCGGGCGGACCGCCGGCTGCAGCTCACCGAGCTGATCGACCGCGAGAGCGACGACGCCGAGCGCCGGGAGCGCGACGCGGCCGAGCTGCGCGCCGAGGTCGACGCGATGGCGGCGGCCGCCGCGCTCGAGGACAGCCGGGTCGCCGAGGCCGCCGCCGGCCCCGAGCTCGAGCTGGCCGCCGGGCTGGTCCCCGTCACCGGTCCGGCCGTCACGGTGTCGCTGAACGACGCCCCGCGCCGCGAGGGCCGGCCCGCGCTGTCCGACGACCCGGACGACCTGGTCGTGCACCAGCAGGACGTGCAGGCGGTGGTCAACGCGCTGTGGTCCGGCGGCGCCGAGGCCATGACGCTGATGGGCCAGCGGATCGTGTCCACGAGCGCGGTGCGCTGCGTCGGGAACACCGTGATCCTGCACGGCCAGGTCTACGGCCCGCCGTTCGTCGTCACGGCGATCGGCGACCCCGGCGAGCTCCGCGACGCGCTGGACGAGGATCCAGGCGTGGCGTTCTTCCGCACCTACGTCGAGCGCTTCGGCCTCGGCTACGACGTGCGCACCTCGCGGGCGGTGACCCTGCCGGCGTACGACGGGCCGCTCGAGCTGCCGAGCGTCAGCAGCCCGTGAGCGACACCGCACGCACCGCCCTGCGCGGGATCGGGCAGACGCTGATGACCCTCGGGGTGGTCATCCTGCTGTTCTGCGCGTACGAGCTGTGGATCACCGGGCTGGTCACGGCCCGCGAGCAGGACCGGCTGCGCGACGACCTGACCGCGACCTGGGCGGAGCCGAAGGCGCGACCCGCGCCGGGCGAGCCGGAGCCGGTCGCGCTCGACCTCGGCGAGGGCTTCGCGGTGCTGCACGTCCCGTCGCTCGAGGGCTACGACCCGTGGGTCGTCGTCGAGGGGACCTCCGTCGCCGACCTGAAGAACGGCCCAGGGCACATCCCGGGGACCGCGCTGCCGGGCGAGCTCGGCAACGTCGTCATCTCCGGTCACCGCACGACCTACGGCGCGCCGTTCGCCCGCTTCGGGGACCTGGTCGACGGCCACGTCGTCGTGCTCGAGACCGAGCAGGGCTGGTTCACCTACACCGTGCGCGAGACCTCGATCGTCGCGCCGACCGCGGTCGAGGTGACCTACGCCGTCCCCGGCGACCCGAAGGCCGAGCCCGACAAGCGCCTGCTCACCCTGACGACCTGCCACCCGAAGTACTCCGCGAAGCAGCGGCTCATCGTGCAGGCCGAGCTCACCGCGGCGAGCAGCCGCGCGGACGGCCCGCCGGCGGTCCTGACGGGGAAGGGGTAGCCGTGTACGTCTGGATCTGGCGCCACCTGCCGGGCGGGCTGCCCGGCAAGCTGCTCGGGTCGCTGCTGCTGCTGGCGGCCGCGGTCCTGCTGCTGTTCTTCGTGGTCTTCCCGGCCGTCGAGCCGCTGCTGCCGTTCAACGACGTGACGGTCGAGCCCGGGTCCGCGGGTGTCGGGCCGTCGCCCGGTGCGTGAGAGGATCCCGCCGGTCCGATCCGCTGTCCCAGGAGGCGAAGTGCCCCCCCGCGCCCGTCGTACGTCCACCCCTTCGTCGCCGTACGCCGAGCGGCCCTGGCTCGCCAGCTACCCGGACGGCGTGCCGGCCGACTACGACTTCCCGCGCGTGCCGGTCCCGCGGCTGCTCGACGACGCGGCGTCGTCGTTCCCGAACGGCACGGCGCTGGCGTTCCTCGGGACCACGCTGACCTACCGCGAGCTGCAGGACGCGGTCGACCGCTTCGCCGGCGCGCTCAAGGGGCTCGGCGTCGGCAAGGGCGACCGCGTCGCGGTGATCCTGCCGAACTGCCCGCAGAACGTCATCGCGTTCTTCGCGACGCTGCGCCTGGGTGCGGTCGTCGTGCAGCACAACCCGCTCTACACCGAGGCAGAGCTGCGGCACCAGCTCGCGGACTGCGGCGCGACCGTGGTCGTCTGCCTGGACCGGGTCCTCGCGGCGGTCGAGGCGGTGCGGGGCGACACCGCCGTACGCCACGTCGTCGTCACGTCGCTGACCGACTACCTCCCGGCGTCGGCGCGGCTGAAGCTGCGGCTGCCGCTGAAGAAGGCGCGCCGGCTGCGCGCGGAGATCAGCGCGTCGGTGCCGAAGACCGCTGCGGTGCAGCACTTCCTGCCGCTGCTGAAGGCGTCCTCCCCGGCGCGGCAGGA
Source organism: Actinomycetales bacterium (assembly GCA_036675425.1). Classification (GTDB taxonomy): domain Bacteria; phylum Actinomycetota; class Actinomycetes; order Mycobacteriales; family SCTD01; genus SCTD01. Next base: position 2,959 of record JAKFFB010000152.1, read on the forward strand.
GGCCGTCGACGCCGAGAACGACCTCGCGCTGCTGCAGTACACCGGCGGAACGACCGGGCTCTCGAAGGGCGCGATGCTCACGCACTACAACCTCGTGAGCAACGCCTACATGAACCGGCTGTGGGACACCGGCGCGACCGCGGGCAAGGAGGTCTGCCTGGCGGTGCTGCCGCTGTTCCACGCCTACGGCCTGACCGTCGCGATGAACGCGACCGTGCTGCTCGGCGGCACGCTCGTGCTCCTGCCGCGCTTCGACCTCGACCAGGTCTTCGCGGCGATCGACCGGTGGAAGCCGACGATGTTCCCGGGGGTCCCGCCGATCTACAAGGCGCTGACCGACAGCCCGAAGGTGCGCGACCACGACCTGCGCTCGATCCGGCTCTGCGTGTCCGGCGCGATGAAGCTGCCGGCCGAGATCCAGGAGCAGTTCGAGCGGGTGTCGGGTGCGTCGCTGGTCGAGGGCTACGGCATGACGGAGACCTCGCCGTCGACGCACTGCAACCCGGTCGGCGGCACGCGCAAGCCCGGCTCCATCGGCGTGCCGCTGCCGGGCACCGCGTGCAAGCTCGTCGACCAGGAGGACTCCTCGAAGGAGGTGCCGGTCGGGGAGCCGGGGGAGCTCGCGATCGCCGGCCCGCAGGTCTTCCGCGGCTACTGGGGTCGCGACGACCTGACCGGCGTCTTCACCGACGACGGCTACGTCCTGACCGGTGACATCGCGGTGATGGACGCCGACGGCTTCTTCACGGTCGTGGACCGCAAGAAGGAGCTCATCATCGCGGGCGGGTTCAACATCTACCCGTCCGAGGTGGAGGAGGTGCTCTTCCGCCTGCCGGGCGTCGCCGACTGCGTCGTGGTCGGGGTGCCGGACAAGTACCGCGGCGAGACCGTGAAGGCGTACGTCGTGACGGCCCCGGGCTCGACGCTCTCCCAGGCAGAGGTCATCGAGCACTGCGCCCGCGAGCTGACGGCCTACAAGGTGCCGAAGCTGGTGGAGTTCCGCGAGAGCCTGCCGCGCACCCTCGTCGGCAAGGTGCTGCGCCGGGTGCTCGTCGAGGAGGAGCGCGCGAAGGCGGCGGCGGCCGAGGAGAAGCCGGCTTCCGTCCCGGGCGGGAAGGCGCGGCGGGCCGCGCCGGATGCGCCGGTCGAGGAGCCGGTGGCGACGAAGGCCGCTCCGGCGAAGAAGGCTCCGGCCAGGAAGGCTCCGGCCAGGAAGGCTCCGGCGAAGAAGGCCGCCGTGAAGAAGGCCGCCGGGAAGAAGGCACCGGCCGAGGCCGCGGTGGACGCGCCCGCGCCGGCGAAGAAGAAGGCGCCTGCTGCGAAGAAGAAGGCACCGGCCAAGAAGGCTCCCGCGAAGCGCGTCGCCGCGACCGAGTCCTCGCCGCGGCGGATCGTGGCAGGCGGCGTCCTCACCCCGACCAAGCGGGCCGCGCCGGCACCGGGGTCCAACGGCAGCGGCCCGACGGTCGCCCCCGCGGTCGCCCCCGCACCGGGCGCCGCGGCTGTGCGGAAGGTCGCGCCCCCCGCGCGACGTTCCTCCTGACGTGGCCCGCATCCTCGTCGTCGACAACTACGACAGCTTCGTCTTCAACCTGGTGCAGTACCTCGGCCAGCTCGGGGCCGAGACCGTGGTCCGCCGCAACGACGAGGTGACCGTCGCCGACGCGGACGGCTTCGACGGCGTGCTGCTGTCACCCGGTCCCGGCACCCCGGAGGACGCCGGGGTCAGCGTCGAGATGGTCGGCGCCTGCGAGGACAAGGGCATCCCGCTGCTCGGCGTCTGCCTCGGGCACCAGGCGATCGCCGTCGCCCACGGCGCGACCGTCGGCCGCGCGGCCGAGCTGCTGCACGGCAAGACCAGCGAGGTCGAGCACTCGGGCGCCGGCGTGCTGCACGACCTGCCGTCGCCGTTCACGGCGACCCGCTACCACTCGCTCGCGGTGGAGGAGTCGACGCTGCCGCCCGAGCTCGCCGTCACCGGGCGCACTCCCAGCGGTGTCGTGATGGCGATCCGGCACCGCGACAAGCCGGTCGAGGGCGTGCAGTTCCATCCCGAGTCGGTGCTGACCCAGGGCGGCCACACGCTGCTCGCCACCTGGCTGCGCGCCTGCGGCGACCCGCGCGCCGCGACGCTCGCGCCCGAGCTCGCCGCCAAGGTCGAGGCCCAGCGCCTCGCCGCCTTCGGCTGACCCTCCGCGCCCGAACCCCCGTGCCCTGGGGCGCACCCTCGTACGCCCTGCCCCGTGCCAGAGAGCAGTTGATCCACGCGGACCTTCAGGTGGAATCCTGCGCGGGATCCACCTCGAGCTCCGCGTGGATCACCTGACAGGGGACGCACCAGCGCAGGGGCGGGCCGACCTACGGGGTGGGGCTGGGGCTGGGCTCGGGAGAGGTCGACGGCTCGGGCGACGGGCCGGAGCTCGGCTCCACCGACGGCTCGGCCGACGGCGAGGGCGACGGGGACGGCGGCGGCTGCGACACCACGATGACGACGGTGCTGCCGCGCGGCGCGAGGGTGTTCACCGGCGACTGGTCCAGCACGACGTCCGGCGGACCGGGGTCGGCCTGCGGCTGGATGCCGACCGAGAAGCCGGCGCGCTGCAGCAGCTCGGCCGCCTCCTGCACGGTCTTGCGGCGCACGTCGGGCACCTGGATGTTGCCGCTCGCGACGGTGAGCGTCACCTCGGACTGCGCCGGCACCTGGGCCCCGGGCTGGGGGCTGATCCCGAGCACGGTCCCCGCCGGGACGTTGCCGTCGCGCTCGACGACGGCGCCGACGACGAGCTTGCGCTCGGTGAGCAGCACCTCCGCCTCGTCGCGCGACAGCCCCACCACCTCGACCGGCACGATCGTCATCTCCACGCCTTTGGAGATGACGAGCGAGACCGAGCCACCGCTGCGGAGCAGGATGTCGCCGGCGGGGCTCTGCTCGAGCACGGTCCCGAACGGCTCCGCGTCGAAGCGCTCGGTGATGTCGCCGACGGTCAGCCCGGCGGCGTCGATCGCGGCGACCGCCTCGCGCTGCGACAGGCCGATCAGCTCGGGTGTCGGCACCAGCCCGGAGTCGGTGCCGAGCAGGCCCTTCACCAGCAGCGCGATGCCGACGACGATGCCGACCAGCAGCAGGCCGAACAGGCCGTACGCCACACCGCGCGCGGCGGAGCGGTCGCGCTGCTCGTAGGCGAGGGCGGTGGCTGCCGCCGGGGCGAGCACCGGGACCGGCTCCAGGACGGGGGTGGCGTGCACCGGCTCGCCGGCCGCCGCGCGCAGCAGGTCCTCGCGCATCTCGCCGGCCGACTGGTAGCGGTTCGCCGGGTTCTTCGCCATCGCCTTGAGCACGACGGCGTCCACCTCGGGCGAGAGCGTCTCGTCGTACGCCGACGGCGGGGTCGGGTCTTCGCGCACGTGCTGGTACGCCACCGCGACCGGGCTGTCGCCGGTGAACGGCGGCGCCCCGGTGATGAGCTCGTAGAGCAGGCAGCCGGTCGAGTAGAGGTCGGAGCGGGAGTCGACGTGCTCGCCGCGCGCCTGCTCCGGCGACAGGTAGGCGGCGGTGCCGATGACGGCGGCCGTCTGCGTCATGGCGGAGGAGTCCGCCGCCGCGCGCGCGATGCCGAAGTCCATCACCTTGACGTCGCCGGCGCGGTTGAGCATCACGTTGCCGGGCTTGATGTCCCGGTGCACGATGCCCGCCGCGTGCGCCGCCTCGAGCGCTGCGCACACGTCGGCGGTGACCTCGAGCGCGCGCTGCGGCAGCAGCCGCCCCTCCTCGGTCAGCACCTCGCGCAGGGTCCGGCCGTCGACGAACTCCATGACGATGTACGGCACGTCGGCGTCGTCGGTGCCCGTGTCGAAGACCGGGACGATCGTGGAGGCGTTCAGCGACGCGGCGGCCTGGGCCTCGCGGCGGAAGCGCGCCTGGAAGGACGGGTCGCGGGCGAGGTCGGCCCGCAGCACCTTGACCGCGACGTCACGGCCGAGCCGGACGTCGGTGCCGCGGAAGACGTCGGCCATGCCGCCGGAGCCGATCCGCGGCCCGAGCTCGTAGCGGCCGCCGAGCACCGTCGGCGCCGTGGAGTCGGTCACCTGCTGCCACGCCCCTTGCCGTTGCTGCCGGACTTGCCGGGGGGCGTCGCGGTGCTGCCCTTCGGCTGCTCGACGACCAGCGGGCTCGGTGCCGTCGCGACCGGGGGCGGCTCGGGCACGACGTGCAGCACGACGGAGGTGCCGACGACGAGCGCACCGGAGGGCTCCACGGCGCTGACGGTACCGACCGGCGAACCGCTGCCGTCGTAGGACAGGCGCGGGACCAGCCCCTGGTCCGCCAGCACGGCCCGGACGTCGGCCGCGGGCCTGCCGACGTGGGCGGCGGGGTCGACGGTCACGCGCACCGGGGTGGGGCTCGCCGCGACGGACGGCGTCGCGGCCGCGGAGGGGGAGGGCTGCGCGGTCGTGTCCACCGCGGGCTCGCGGTCGGCGCTGCGGATCCCCAGCCCCACGGCGAGCACGGCGAGCAGCGCCGCGGTCGTGGTCACGGCCCGCCGCGACGAGTGCAGCCGGCTGCCGGGGGTCGGTCGCGCCGTCGGGACCTGCTGCTCCACGAGCCGGGTGGGCGCGTCGGCCTCGGGTGCGCGGGCGCCGGCGGGCGGCGCCACGGCGATCTCGGCCAGCCCGTCGCCGTCGAGCCGCTCGCGGATCGCGAGGGCCTCCGCCGCGAGCTCGGCCGCCGAGCCGTACCGGTCGGCCGGGTCCTTCGCGAGCGCCCGCTCGACCAGGGCGCGCACCGCCGCCGGCAGCGTCGCGGGCAGCTCGGGGGGCGGCGTCTGGAGGTGCGCGAGCGCCACCGCGACCGCGTTGTCGCCGGGGAAGGGGCGCGCCCCGACCAGGCACTCGTACGCCACCACGCCGAGGGAGTAGACATCGCTCGCCGGCGACCCGCTGCGACCGGCCGCCTGCTCGGGCGAGAGGTAGTAGGCGGTGCCGACGACGTGCCCGGTGCGGGTCAGCGGGACCGCGTCGGTCGCCGACGCGATGCCGAAGTCGGTCACCTTGACGACGCCGTCGGGGCGTACGAGGAGGTTGCCCGGCTTGACGTCGCGGTGCACGACGCCGCCGTCGTGGGCAGCCTGCAGCGCCGCGGCGGTCTGCGCGACCACGTCGAGCGCGCGGTCCACCGACAGCGCGCCCTCCCGGCGCAGCAGCCCGGAGAGCGGCTCGCCCTCGACCAGCTCCATCACCAGCCAGGCACGGTCGTCGTCCTCGCCGAAGTCGTGCACCGCGGCGATGCCGGGGTGGCTGAGCCGACCGGCGTGCTGGGCCTCGGCGCGGAACCGGGCGCGGAAGTCGTCGTCGCCGAGGTACTCCGGCTTCAGCGTCTTGACCGCGACGAGCCGGCCGAGCAGCCGGTCCTGCGCGCGCCAGACCTCGCCCATGCCGCCGACGGCGATGCGCTCGACCAGGGCGTAGCGGTCGCCCAGCAGCCGGTCCGTGCTCGTCGAGCCGTCGGCCGCCACTGCCCTCACCGCCCCAGCACCGCGCGCATGACGGCCGCCGCGACCGGTGCGGACAGCGCACCGCCGGTGGCCTCCGAGCCGAGGTTGCCGCCGTCCTCGACGACGACCGCCACGGCGACCTGCGGGTCGTCGGCCGGCGCGAAGCCGATGAACCAGGCGTGCGGCGGGCGGCCCTGCGCGTGCTGCGCCGTGCCGGTCTTGCCGGCGACGCGCACGCCGGGGATCTGCGCGCGCCGGCCGCTGCCCTCGGCGACGACCAGCTCCATCATCCGGGTGAGCTCGGCGGCGATGTCGGTCGAGACGGCGTTGGACAGCACCTCCGGCTCGGGCTCCTCGAGCACCGACAGGTCCGGTGACTGCACCTCGCGCACGAGGTGCGGGCGCATCACGTCGCCGCCGTTCGCGACACCGGCCGCGACCATCGCCATCTGCAGCGGGGTCGCGCGCACGTCGAACTGGCCGATCGCGGACTGCGCCGCCTGCGGCTCGTTGGTGTCGTCGGGGAAGCGGCTGTCCGCGACGGTCGTCGGCACGCGCAGGTCGGTGTCGCCGAAGCCGAACCTCTCCGCCTGCTCGCGCAGCGCGTCGCCGCCGAGCTGGAGCCCGAGCGAGCCGAACGCCGTGTTGCACGAGATGCGCAGCGCCTCGGCCAGCGTGCTCGTCTCACCGCTGCACGACTGCCCGCCGAAGTTGCGCAGGTTGGTCGGCGTGAGCGGCAGGTCCAGCTCCTTCGGCGACGGGATCCTCGTCTCCGGGTCCACGTCGCCCGAGGCGAGCGCCGCCGCAGCGGTGACGACCTTGAAGGTCGAGCCGGGCGGGTAGGTCTTGCTGATCGCGCGGTTGAGCAGCGGGTCGTCGGAGGAGTCGTTCAGCGAGCCGTAGTACTCGCGGATCTCGGCCGGCTCGAACGAGCTGAGCTTCGACGGGTCGTACGCCGGCAGGCTCACCATCGCGAGCACCGCCCCCGTGCGCGGGTCGAGCGCCACGACAGCGCCGCGCTTGCCCTGCATCGCGTCGTACGCCGCCTGCTGCGCCCGGGGGTCGAGCGTCAGGACGACGGTGCCGCCCTTGGGGGCGTTGCCGGTGATGTAGTCGGACAGCCGGCGCACGAAGAGCCGGTCGTCCTCGCCGGACAGCACGCGGTCCTCCGACCGCTCGACACCGGTCCGCCCGTAGACCAGGGAGTAGTAGCCGGACACGTGGGAGTACGCCGGTCCGCCCGGGTACTGCCGCAGCCAGGTCAGCGGGCCCTCGGTGCGGACCGACTCGGCGATCGCCTCGCGCCGGCCGCTCGCGTCGAGGACGGCGATCGGTCCGCGCTCGCGCTCGTAGGTGCGCAGCAGCACGCGGCTGTTGCGCGGGTCGTCGCGGTAGTCGTCGGCCTTGACGACCTGGACCCAGTTGACGTTGGCGAGCAGCAGGCCGAACAGCACCATGCAGGCGAGCGCGACGCGGCGCAGCGGGCGGTTCACGACGGCCGCCTCACGATCTGGGTCTCGGCCGACGCGAGCGCCTCGCGGGCGAGCTGCGGGGTGACCGGTGCGGGAGCGGGGCGACGGGCGGCGTCGCTGACGCGGAGCAGCAGGGCGACGAGCGCCCAGTTCGCGACGATGCTCGATCCGCCGTAGGACAGCCACGGCAGCGTGACGCCGGTGAGCGGGATGAGCCCGGTGACGCCGCCGACGATGACGAAGACCTGCAGCGCCAGCGAGAACGACAGCCCGGCCGCGAGCAGCTTGCCGAAGGAGTCGCGGCAGGACAGCGCGGCGCGCAGCCCGCGCTCGACGATCAGCCCGAAGACGAGCAGCACCGCCATGACGCCGACCAGGCCGAGCTCCTCGCCGATGGCGGCCATGATGAAGTCGGTGCTGGCGAACGGCACCGTGCCCGGACGGCCTTCCCCGAGTCCTGTCCCGGTGAGCCCGCCGGTGCCGAAGCCGAAGAGCGACTGCACCAGCTGGAAGCCCGCCTTGTCCGGGTCGGCGAACGGGTCGAGCCAGGTGTCGACGCGGCGCGCGACGTGGGCGAACAGGAAGTAGGCGACGAACGACCCGCCGGCGAACAGCGCGAAGCCGATGAGCAGCCAGCTGGTCCGCTCGGTCGCGATGTAGAGCATCACGACGAAGATGGCGAAGAACAGCAGCGAGCTGCCCAGGTCCTTGCCGCGGATGAGCACCGCGAGGCTGGCGGCCCAGGCGAGCAGCACCGGGCCGAGGTCGCGCGCACGGGGCAGGTCGAGCCCGGCGATGCGCCGGCTCGCCAGCGACAGGACGTCGCGCTTGGCGACGAGGTAGCCGGCGAAGAAGACGATGAGCAGCAGCTTGGCGACCTCGCTCGGCTGCAGGGTGAACGGGCCGACCCGCACCCACAGCCGCGCGCCGTTGATGGTCTGGCCGAGGACCGGGAGCGCCGGCAGGAGCAGCAGCGCGAGGCCGGCGGCCGCGGCGGTGTAGGTGTAGCGCTGCAGCCGGGTGTGGTCGCGCACGAACCACAGCACCAGCACGAACGCGAGCAGGCCGACGGCGGTCCAGATCAGCTGCCGCGGCGCCTCGCCGGCAGGCGCCTGCTTGCCGACCTGCAGCGCCCGCTCCGCCGCGGCGAAGTCGAGCCGCCGGATCATCACCAGGCCCAGGCCGTTGAGCAGCGCGACGCACGGCAGGATCAGCGGGTCGGCGTGCGGGGCCAGCCGGCGCACGGCGAGGTGACCGGCGAGGAACAGCACGGCCATGCCGAGGCCGTAGCCCAGGGTGCCGCTCGGGATCCGCTCGTCGACGGCGAGCCCGACGGCGGCGTAGGCGACGGTCGCCACCACGACGGCCAGCGCCGTCAGCGCGAGCTCCACCCCGCGACGGGGCGGGGCGTACGACGGGGTGACCGAGGGCGCGCTCATGACGGCGTCGGGCACGGCGACGCGGTCGCCGCAGGAGCGGGTGCCGCCGACGGGGTCGCCGCCGGGGTGGCCGCCGCGCTCGGGATCGGGACCGGGGCCGGCTCGACGCACTCCGGGAAGCGCTCGATCAGCCGGTCGACGAAGTCCTGGGCCGCCTGCCGGTCGGCCACCACGACGCCCTGCTCGACCCGCGAGGCGGCGAGCGCGTCGAGCCGGTCGGTGGTCAGGTCGGTGCGCTCCTCGACGGTGGAGAAGCGGACCGGGCCCACCTCGCCGTCGACGCCGCGGAAGATCGCGACCTGCTCGCCGTCGACGCCGACGTAGAACTGCGAGCGGACGTACGCCCAGCCTGCTCCGGCTCCGATCGCGAGCAGGGACAGCACCAGCGCGGTGACCAGCGCCGTACGCCGTACCCGTCGGGGTGCGCGGGCGGCAGGCCCGGCCGCAGCCGGCGCGGAGGCCGGTGCCTCCGCGGGCTCCTTCATGGCGCGCGCCCGGC
>JAKFFB010000224.1:0-2017 GCA_036675425.1 Actinomycetales bacterium
CCGCTGCTGGCCAGCACCGCGTCGGGCGGCACCCGCATGCAGGAGGGCACGCCCGCCTTCGTGCTGATGGCGGAGATCTCCCGCGCACTGATGGCCCACCGCGCCGCCGGTCTGCCCTACCTCGTCCACCTGCGGCACCCCACCACCGGCGGCGTCTACGCCTCGTGGGGATCGCTCGGACACGTCACCGTCGCCGAGCCCGGCGCGCTCGTGGGGTTCCTCGGCCCCAAGGTCTACGAAGCCCTCAACGGCCGCCCGTTCCGGCCCGGGGTGCAGGTCGCGGAGAACCTCGCGGCCGTCGGCGTCATCGACGGCGTCGTCGCCGTCGAGGAGCTCCCGGCGATGGTCGACCTCGCCCTCGCCGTGCTCGTCGACCCCCCTGGCCCGGGCCGGCTGCCCGGACGGGCCGCCCGACCGCTGGCCGGACTGGCCGCGTGGGACAGCATCGAGCGCACCCGTCGTACGGACCGCATCGGCCTGCGCGACCTCCTCGCCCACGGCGCCACCGGCACCATCCAGCTGCGCGGCACCGACGAGGGCGAGCGCGACTCGACCGTGATGGTCGCCCTGACCCGGATCGACGACCAGCCGTGCGTCGTCGTCGGGCAGGACCGCGCCCGGCAGGCGCCCGGTCACGCGATGGGACCCGGGGCCCTGCGCGAGGCCCGGCGCGGCATGCGCCTGGCCGAGGAGCTGGGGCTGCCGCTGGTCACCGTCATCGACACCCCCGGCGCCGAGCTGTCGCCGGACGCCGAGGAGCGCGCCATCGCCGGCGAGATCGCCCGCTGCATCGCGACCCTGACCACCATGACGGTCCCGACCGTCGCGGTGATCCTCGGCCAGGGCTGCGGGGGAGGGGCGCTGGCCTTCCTCCCCGCGCGGACCGTGGTCGCGACCGAGCACGCGTGGCTCTCGCCGTTGCCACCAGAGGGGGCGAGCGTCATCGTCCACGGCGACGTCGACCACGCGCCCGAGATGGCGCAGCGGCAGCGGGTGCGGGCGATCGACCTGCTCGCGGACGGGATCGTCCACCACCTGGTGCCCGAGGTCGACGGCGAGCCCGCCCGTGACCTCGCCGTCGCCGTGGCCGCCGAGGTGTCGGCGCTGCTGCGCGAGGAAGTCGGAGGAGCGCTGCGGGTCGGGGCGTGAGGCTGGGCGCGTGAGGGTGCGCGGGGCCTAGCTGGCCTTCTTGGCCTGCTTCTTCGCAGCCGTCTTCTTCGCGGCGGTCTTCTTGGCGGGGGCCTTCTTCGCCGCCGCCTTCTTGGCCGGAGTCTTCTTCGCTGCGGACTTCTTGGCCGCGGGCTTGGCCGGCTCCTCGGTCTCCTCGCCGCGGGCAGTCTTCGCCGCGGCCACCGACTTCTGCAGCGCCGCCAGCAGGTCGACGACCTCGCCGGAGGTCTTGGTGGAGGTCTCGGTGCGCTTGATCTCGCCGCCCTCGATCTTCGACTTCACCAGCGCCTCGACGGCGCCGGCGTAGTCGTCCTCGAACTCGGTGGCGTCGAAGTCGCCGGCCAGCGTCTCGACGAGCATGTGGGCCATCTTGACCTCGGCGTCCTTGACGTCGCCGGTCTCGACCGAGAAGTCGGGCTTGCGGATCTCGTCGGGCCACATCATCGTCTGCAGCACGATCACGTCGTCCTTGACGCGGAGCACGGCGATGCTGGTGCGCTGGCGCAGCGCGACGGTCACCACCGCCATCCGGTCGGCGTCCTGCAGGGCCTGGCGGAGCAGGGCGTAGGGCTTTGCGCCGGCGCCCTCGGGCTCGAGGTAGTAGGACTTCTCGAAGAGGAGCGGGTCGATCTGCTCGCGGGGGACGAACTTCTCGACCGCGATCTCGCGCGACGACGCCGACGGCAGCTCGGCCATGTCGTCGTCGGTGAGGATGACCATCTCGCCGTCCTCGGTCTCGTAGCTCTTGGCGCTGTCGGCGTAGCCCACCTCCTCCCCGTCGAGGGAGCAGACGCGCTGGTACTTGATCCGCCCGCCGTCCTTGGCGTGCACCTGGCAGAAGGACACG
>JAKFFB010000267.1:0-2011 GCA_036675425.1 Actinomycetales bacterium
ACAGGTCGCGTCGTCGATCGTGGTGGTCAGCGTCGGCCGGCCGGGTGGCATCGGCCCGGCGGCGGTGTCCGAGGCGCTGGGCCTCCCGGTGCTCGCGCGACACCGCGTCGACCGCCGCATCCGTGGGGCCGTCGATCGCGGACTCGGGCCGGGTCGCTCCCGTCCGGCCCGCCGCACGGCCAAGGCGCTGCTCGACACGCTGGGGCTGGAGAAGGCATGACTGAGCGCCAGCGAAGGAATCATGTCGCATGACCGAGATTCCGATCCTGGAGCGGGTGCGCCGACGGCTGGCTGCCGGCACGTCCGAGCCGACCCCGCACAGCGTGGCCGCCGCCCTTCGGGCCGAGCACCACGTGGCCGGCAGCGGCACGGTCCTGGCCTTGGTCGACCAGCTCCGCAGTGAGACGAGAGGTGCCGGACTGCTCGATCCGCTGCTCGCCACCCCAGGTGTGACCGACGTGCTCGTCAACGGGCCCGACGAGGTCTATCTCGATCGGGGTCGCGGGCTCGAGAAGTCCGCCGTACGGTTCGCCGACGAGGAGTCCGTACGCCGCTTGGCGCAACGGCTCGCCGCCCAGGCCGGACGTCGTCTCGACGACGCGAGCCCTTGGGTCGACGCCCGTCTCGGCGACGGCACGCGCCTCCATGCGGTCTTGGCGCCGTTGGCCCGGCCGGGCACGCTGATCTCGTTGCGAGTCCCGGCGCGGCGGAGCTTCTCCCTCTCCGAGCTGCGCGCGGCTGGCTCGCTCACCGACGAGACCGCCGAGGTGCTGAGGCGCGTCGTCGCTGCACGGGTTGCCTTCGTCGTGACCGGCGGAACCGGCTCCGGCAAGACGACCCTGCTGGCGGCGCTGCTCGCCGAGGTCGACCCCCGCGAGCGCCTCGTGATCGTCGAGGACGCCACGGAGCTGCGGCCGGACCATCCGCATGTCGTCGGCCTCGAGGCCCGACCGGCCAATGTCGAGGGCGCGGGGCTCGTGACGGTTCGCGATCTCGTACGCCAGGCACTTCGCATGCGCCCCGACCGGCTCGTGGTCGGCGAGGTGCGGGGTGCCGAGGTCGTCGATTTGCTGGCCGCCCTCAACACGGGACACGAAGGTGGCTGCGGCACGCTGCACGCCAACTCGACGGCCGACGTACCGGCTCGGTTCGAAGCTCTCGGGGTTGCGGCCGGCCTGCCGCGCGACGCAGTCCACAGCCAGCTCGCGGCAAGCCTGGATCTCGTCATTCACCTGGCACGTGGCCACGACGGCACACGACAGGTCGAGCAGATCGCGGTCCTCCAACGCGATCGCGACGGCATCGTCCGGTGCGTCCCGGCCCTGTCGGCCGGCGCGGGCGGCATCGAGCGGGGACCCGGTGACGAGCGACTCCAGGTGGTGCTCGGGTGACACTGCTGGCCGCATCGTTCACCGCGATCACGGTGTGGCTGTGGCGTCCTCCCGGCCGATGGGTCGCACGGCATCGGCTGGGGCTCGAGCCACCACGCCGCCAGGGACTCCATCCGGTGATGGTCATGGCGATCCCGCTCGCGGTCGTGGCGGCCGCGAGCCGAGTCGGGATCTCCGGACCGCACATTATCCTCGTCGCCACGTTGGCCGGGGTCGCGGCGTTCGGACTGCGCCAGTGGCGGGTTGCGCTTCGCCGCAAGCGGCTGCGTGAGCGTCGCCGTCTCGTGTCGGAGGCGATTGGCCTGATGTCGGCCGAGCTCCGCGCCGGCATCCTTCCGCAGCGTGTCCTCGCCGGACTGGCGCCAGAGTTCGACTTCCTCGGGCCGGCGGCACGGGCTGCCGATCTCGGCGGCGACGTGTCTGCGGCCCTGGGGACGGCCGCCGACGACACTGGTGCGGAGCTGCTCGGCGAGCTCGCGGGTGCGTGGCTCGTCGCTGAGCGAGCCGGCGCGCCACTTGCGCGCGTGCTGGACCGGCTCGAGGACACAGCTCGAGGAGACCTGGAGATCGAGCGGGAGGTCGAGTCCGGGCTGGCGCCGGCGCGCGCGACGGGTCGGCTG
>JAKFFB010000331.1:0-1993 GCA_036675425.1 Actinomycetales bacterium
CCTCAAGGAGTCAGGGCGCCGGCCGTGAGGCGGCGCGCGATCACGACCAGCTCCGCGCGGTCGACCGGGGCGGCGGCGTTGGCTCCGGCCAGCCGGTCGAACACGATGCCGTCGAGGGCCGCGACCAGCCAGTGTGCCCGCGCGACCGGATCGTTCGCGCCCAGCCCGGCGAGCACGTCGGCCACCCGGTCGCGGATCGTCATCCCGCCCCGGTGCAGCACCGCCGCCAGGTCGGGCCGCCGCAGCGCCTCCATGAACAGCTCGTAGCGCGCGACGTGCCGGTCCCGGCCGCTCGTCAGCCAGCGCTCGAGCAGATCGGCGAGGGCCGAGGTCATCGCGTCCAGGTCAGCCGCGGTCACCAGCGGTTGCATGACGTCGAGGTCCAGGTGGTCCTGGGCGACGAGGTCGTCGAGGCAGGCGCTGAGCAGTGCCGCCCGGGTGCGGAAGTAGTAGGAGGTCGACCCCGCGGCGACGCCCGCGGCCGTGTCGACCGCGCGATGGGTCAGGCCGCGCGCGCCAGAGGCGGCCAGCACCTGCAGCGCCGTGCGCGCGATGAACTGACGGCGTTCCTGCTGCTCCATCCGTCCACTCTACCGACGTAGAGTTGTGTGGATGACTCTACATCTATAGAGTCTCGCGGCATGAGGGCAATCGTGGTCGGCGGCGGGATCGGCGGCCTGGCCACGGCACTCGCCCTACGGCACGGCGGCTGGCAGGTCGAGGTGCGCGAGCGCGGCGAGAGCCTGGATCGCGGCGGCGCCGGGCTCGTGCTCTGGCCCAACGCGCTGCGCTGCCTGCGGGTGCTGGGCGTCGAGGACGCGGTCCGTTCCCGCGCAGCGACCCTGACCGGCTCGGTGGTGCGGCGCTCGGACGGACGACTCCTCTCGAGCATCGCCACGGCGGACCGCCCGCTCGGCATCGTGCGCGCCGACCTCGTCGGCGCGCTGGCTTCCGCACTGGGCGCCGACGCCGTGACGTTCGGGGCCGAGGTCTGCGACGTGACCGACCTCGACGCCGATCTGGTCGTCGGTGCGGACGGGGTGCGCTCGGTCGTCCGCTCGTCGATGGGGTCGACGGAGAATCCCGACTTCCGCGGCTACACGGTCTGGCGAGCGCTGGTCCCGCACGACACGGGAACTCGCGAGCTCAGGGAGACCTGGGGTGCCGGACTCCGCTTCGGGATGGTGCCGGCAGGTCGAGAAGCGACCTATGTGTACGCCGCAGCGCCCGCGACCGAGGGGGAGCGGTGCTCGGACGAGCGGGAAGAGCTGGCGCGCCGCTTCGCTGCCTGGCACGCGCCCATTCCCGCCGTGCTGGATGCGATGGAGCCCGGCACCCTGCTCCGCCACGACATCTACGACCTGCCGCCCGGGCGGACGCCACTGCACGCCGGCCGACTGGTGCTCGTCGGCGACGCAGGGCACGCGATGGAGCCCAACCTCGGGCAGGGAGCGGGCCTCGCGCTCGAGGACGCGCTCGTCCTCGCGCACGCACTGGCGACCGAGGAGCTGGACGCTGCCCTGGCCGCCTATGCCGCCGCCCGAAGGTCGCGGGTCGCCGCCCTCGCGCGCCAGTCACGCCAGATCGGGCGCCTCGCCCGGATCAGTCATCCCGCCGGCGTGGCGATGCGAGACCTGGCCATGCGCTCGACCCCGGACCGGATCGCCCGACGCGCCATGGGCGCAGCCACCGACTGGAACCCACCCACACCCAAGGAGAACCGATGACCCGCTCGAAGCCCACCAGGCTGATCGGGTGGCTGCTCGTCGCCACCGGCAGCGGCCACGCCATCCTCGTCGCGGTCGGCTACGCCACGAGTCCGCCGGCAGGCGAACGCGCCGTGCGCACCCTGATGGCAGAGACGGCGATCCCGGTCGCCGGGATGGAGCGCAGCTACTGGGACCTGTTCCAGGGTTTCAGCCTGATGATGGCGCTGATGCTCGTCGGCCTGGGCGCCCTGGTGCTGCTCGTCGAGCCGACGCGCGCGGTGCAG
>JAKFFB010000202.1:0-1979 GCA_036675425.1 Actinomycetales bacterium
TCGGCCTCGAGCAGCGCGATGCGGATCTCGCGCGCGGTGGCGTCGATGTCGGCCTCGGACAGCTTGCCCTTGCCGCGCAGGTGCTTGAAGGTGTCGGCGAGCCGGTCGGAGAGTGTGGCGAACAAGTGCGTGGGTCCTCTGGTCTGGCGGTCGAGACGCCGCGGCAGGCGGCGCCGGGGACGTCGTCCCAGCCTAACCGGGCGGGCTCAGGCGACGTCCATCCGTGCGGAAACCGGTCAGGCCACCGTGCCGAGCAGCGCGGCGCGTACGGCGTGCGCCGCCTCCGCCGCACGGTGCTCGGAGAGGGCGCCGGCGTCTCGCTCCTGCACGTAGAACACGTCGACCGCCTGCGGGCCCAGCGTCGAGACGTGGGCGGAGCGGACGGAGAGATCGAGACCGGCCAGCGCGTGGCACACCAGCCAGACGACTCCGGGACGGTCGTCCATCCGCACCTCGAGCACGGTGGCGCGCCGCGACGCGTCGGCACGCACGACCACGACGGGCTCCAGGCGAGCCGCCACTGGGCGACTGAGCCGCGCTGCCGCGTCCACCCGCCGCTCGCTGATCGCGACGAGGCGTTCGCGCAGCACCGCGGCGTCGAGGTCGGGCTCGGCGACCTCCCACACGGAGACCCCCACGGCGACGTCTCCGGACTCCTGCGCCCAGGCTCGGGCCGACCGCACGGTCGCGCGTTGCAGCGCCAGCACGGCTGCGGCGTCCGCGAGCAGGCCGACCCGGTCGGGGGCGAGCACCGTCACCCGCGCTCCCCCTTGGTCGGACTCGACCGTGACCGACATTCCCCCGCGGCGTACGGCGTCTGGCACCGCGACATCGCCGTCGGCCGCCTCAGGGGGCGGGGCCTCGCCGCCGACCGCCGACCGGGCGTGCCGGGAGAGGCGGTCGATCAGGCCCGCGCGCCACGTCGACCACGCCTTCGGGGACGCGGCCCGCGAGTCCGCCTCGGTCAGTGCCCGCAGCAGCCCCAGCGCCTCCGGGCCGGACACCTTGTCCAGCAGCGCCTCGACGGTGGCCGGGTCGTCGGGGTCGCGGGACGTAGCCGTCTCGGACAGCAGCAGGTGATGGCGCACCAGCAGGGCGATCAGGTCGACCGCGGCGGCGTCGAACCCCATCCGGGTGGCGATGCCCCGTGCGATCGGTTCGCCGGCCACCGAGTGCTCGGTGAGCTCGCCCTTGCCGATGTCGTGCAGGAGCGCGGCGACCAGGAGGACGTCGGGACGCCCGACGTGGCGGATCAGCGCCGACGCCTCGATGCAGGTCTCGATCACGTGGCGGTCCACGGTGAAGCGGTGGATCGGCGAGGCGTGCGGCAGCGTGCGGATCCGCTCCCACTCGGGCAGGAACCCGCTCAGCGCCCCAGTCTCCTCCAGCGTCTCCCACACCGGCAGCAGACCCGGTCCGGAGGCCAGCAGGCTCACCAGCGCGTCGCGCGCCTCCTCGGGCCACGGATCGGGCAGCGGCTGACACTCCCGGACCAGCCGGGCAGCAGTGGCGGGGGCGAGGACGACGTCCCGCTCGGCCGCCTCGGCGGCTGCGCGCAGCAGCATCACGGGGTCCAGGTCGGGGCGCGCCTTTGCGGCCAGCACCACCTCGCCGCGGGCGAGCGCGATGCCGGGCGCGATCGGTTCGAGCGAGGGCCGCCGGGCACCCTTCACCGACACCGGGCGATCGAGCACGTCCTCGACCCGGCGCCAGGTGAGCCGGGACAGGTGGCTGAGACGGCGACCGATCTCGCGCACGTGCCGCTGCGCGGCCTCGGCGTCGGCCAGGCCGAGGCCCACCGCGAGCGGAGCCCACAGCTCGGGGGCCACCCGGTCGCTCGGGCGGCCGATCTCGTCGTGCAGGAGGTCGCGGAAGTCGAGCAGCGCCTGCCGCGACGCCTCGAGCTCGGGGCTGCTCGCGTCGACCAGCCACGTCGCCTCGAGGGCCTTGAGCACGGTCGCGTCGCGCAGTCCGCCCTC
>JAKFFB010000189.1:0-11617 GCA_036675425.1 Actinomycetales bacterium
GGCGGCTCCTCGCCCGACGACCCGCTGGGGCCGGCTGCCCGTGCGCTCGCCCGGGCAGCGGACGGCGGCGCCCCCGTCGCGCAGGCGGTCTCCCGGCTCGCCGCCGAGGCCCGGGCCGACGCCGCAGCGCACGGCGAGGAGGCAGCGCGCCGGGTCGGCGTGCTCGCCGTGGCGCCGCTGGGCCTGTGCTTCCTGCCGGCCTTCGTGCTGCTCGGGGTGGTCCCCGTCGTCGTCGGCCTGGCCGCCCCCCTGCTCGCGTCCTTCTGACGCCCCCTCTGCCCCTTCGCGCTCGTCCGCCCGCAGCAACGTCATCCGGGGCTGCCGGCGTCGCTGCGGGCGGACAAGCGGCACCCGGTTGCGGCCCCGGCACCCGCTGCCCACAGGCCCGGCCCGGTCCACAGATCGCCGGCGCGGCCTGCCGCGGGACGCCGCCCCCGACGACCGTCCCTGGCGCCGGGCGACCGCTCGGCACCCCGCGCCGGTCGCCGGCGCCGTCCAGGAGGTCCCTCATGCGCGCTCGTCCCACGTCCCCCGCCCGTCTGCAGGAGCTGCCGTCCGACGCCGGGATGGCCACGGCGGAGTACGCCGTCGCGACCGTCGCGGCCTGCGGCTTCGGCGGCATCCTCTACAAGGTGATCACCAGCCCGGAGATCCTCGGGCTGGTCGCCGACGTCATCGGCAAGGCCTTCTCGCTCGTCTTCTGACCCGGCCGTCCCTCGCCCGGGCCGGCGCCGTGCCCCGACGGCGACCCGGCCCGGGCCCGGCCGGGAGGAGACCCGTGCCCGTCCACCGCACCCCTGATCGCGGCAGCGTCACCGCGGAGACCGCCGTGCTGCTGCCCGTGCTGCTCGTGGTGCTCGCGGCAGCCGTCTGGGTCCTCGCCGCCCTGTCCGCGCAGCTCCGCTGCGTCGACGCCGCCCGGGCCGGCGCCCGTGACGCCGCACGCGGCGAGACCGCGGAGGTCGTGCGCGCGACGGCGCACCGGCTCGCGCCTCCGGGTGCGGTCGTCGTCGCGGCCTCGGGGGGCGACACCGTGGAGGTCCGGGTGACCGCGCAGGTCCGGCCGTTCGGCGCCGTGCTTCGCGTGCTGCCCGCCGTCACCGTCAGCGGCCGCGCCACGGCCGCCGTCGAGCCGGGCCTGACGTGACGCGGGACGACCGCGGGGCGGGCGCCGTCCTCGTCCTCGGCATGGCTGCCCTGCTCGCCCTCGTCGCCTCCACGGCCGCGGCGCTGATCGCCGTCGCGGTGGCCCGCCAGCGGGCTGCCGCGGTCGCCGACCTCGCCGCTCTGGCCGCCGCCCAGCACGCCCTGGAGGGGCCGGCGGTCGCCTGCGGCTGGGCCGCCCGCACCAGCGCGGCGGACGTCGGCCGCCTGCTCAGCTGCCACCTCGACGGCGACGTGGCCGACGTGGCCGTCGAGATGCGGCCGCCCGGGCCGCTCGGGCGCCTCGGCGCCGCCACCTCCCGCGCCCGGGCCGGTCCCGCCTCCCGCGAGCCCCGTTGACGGCGAGCGTGGTCGGCCTCGCCTTGTGCGGCGTCCGAGCGAGGGGGTACCTCATGTCACGCAGGCAGTGGATCGGACTGGCCGCCGTGCTCTTCGGCGTTGCATGCTCGTCGGGATCTTCAGGCGTCTGCCCGCTCGCCACCAAGGAGGGCACGGCGGTCGACGCGACCCCGCAACCGGCTGCGGTCTAGGCGCGACGCGGGGAACGCCCGGTTCGTCCGGGACGTCCTACAGGCGGCTGCAGCATCACCCTGCTGCGGCCGCTCCCGGGCGTAACCTCGCCGAACGGTCGTCGTTGCACCCGGTGTCCGGTTCGGCGATCCGACGGCCGAACCGTTCCCCGCACGACCGAGCTCTGGAGTCCCCCGGCATGCAGCCGTCGTTCGTCGCCCCGCCCGTCCCCGAGCGGTCGCGCCCGCTGGGCGCACTCGCCGGTGACGCGCTGCGCCGCCCCGGCGGCCGGCGGGCGGTGTCGGTGCTCTCGGTCGTGCTCTTCCTGGCCGGCGTGGTCATGTTCGCCTACCCGGTCGGCACCGACCTCTACAGCAACTACCAGCAGGGGCAGCTCCAGCAGGCGTTCGACGACCCTGAGGTGCGTGCGGCCTACGCCGAGCGCCGCATCCCCGTCGGCGACGGCCTCACCACCCTGCGCATCCCCAAGCTCGACGTCGAGATCCTCGTCGTGGAGGGCACGACCCCGGCCGCGCTGCGGGCCGGCGCCGGCCACTACGAGACCAGCCCGCTCCCCGGGGAGCCGGGCAACGTCGCCATCGCCGGTCACCGCACGACGTACGGCCGTCCGTTCAACCGGATGGACGAACTGGCCGAGGGAGACGTGGTGGAGCTCGAGACGCCCTTCGCGGTGCACACCTACCGCGCCGTGGGCGACTTCGACGGCCACGGCAACCCCTGGGTGGTCCCGCCGACCGACTTCTCCGTCGTCGCGCAGGAGGGCACCAAGAGCCTCCTCACGCTGACCACCTGCCACCCCAAGGGCAGTGCCCGGCAGCGGCTGATCATGCGGTTCGAGCTGGTCAAGAGCGAGACGATCGTGCCGGAGGCCAAGAAGTCATGACGACGTCCAGGAGCGGGCTGCGCCGTGCGCTAACGGGCGCCCTCGTGCTGCCGCTGACCGGGCTGGCGCTGGTCGCGACGGCGCCGGCGGCGAGCGCCGCACCGACCGCTCCGGGCAACGGGACGGTCTTCACGTCCTACAGCAGCTTCACCATCAGCGCCGACTACAGCCGCTCGACGAGCGAGAACCGGCTGACGCTGACCAGCCCGTCCGGCTCGACGACGACGATCGCGACCGCCCCGGCCAGCCTGAACGGCGGCACGCTGTCCTACACGATGGACACCGGCTGCTGGAGCAGCGGCGGCGGCTGCGCGCCGGCCCCCAACGGCACCTGGACCGTCACCCAGAGCGGCGGCGGCACCGGCACCTCCACCTTCGTCACCCGGATCGCCCCCAAGGCGCCGCAGTCGGTGACCGCGACCGAGCTCAGCTCGCGCGAGGCCCGCGTCAGCTGGCGCAAGGGCGACGAGCCCGACCTCACCGGCTGGGAGGTCGTCGAGGGCGACAGCGTCGTCAAGGACGGCATCGGCCGCAGCGCCTGCGACGGCTCGACCTGCAGCGCCGTGATCACCTACGCCGTCGACGGCAGCGGCGCGCACACCTACGCCGTACGAGCGCTCCGCTCCACCGCGCCCGGCTCCAGCACCACGATCGAGTCCCCGCTGTCCTCCCCGGCGTCGGTCACCCTGTCCGCCCCGGCGCCGTCCCCGGAGCCCACCTCCGGCGGCTCGACCGGTGACGGCGGCACGGGTGACGGCGGCACGACGACCGACCCCGGCACGACGCCCACCGACGGCTCGACCGCCGACCCGTCCACCGGGGGCTCGGGCGGCGAGGGCAGCGGCTCGACCGGTGGGTCGGCGGGCGGCTCGTCAGGCGGGTCGACCGGCGGCGGCACCGCGGCACCGATCGGCTCCGGCAGCAACTCCGCCGGTGAGACGGCCGACGCCAAGGCCGTCGCCCAGCGCAAGGCCTTCGCGCTCGGCTTCAGCTCCTTCGGCCCCAAGCTCGGCATCCCGAAGCTCCCCCCGCTCCCGCAGCAGGCCCCGGCGATCGCCCCCGAGCTGGCCGACGGCACCTACGAGCCGACCCTGGGCTTCGAGGACCAGGTCGTCACCGAGCGGGTCGAGTCCACCGGACCGACCGCCGCGGTGCGCAACGTCGTCGGCTCCGCGCTCGACTCGGAGCGCCTGGCCACCAGCACGGCGGCCGCGCTCCTGCTGCTCCTCGCGGGTGCGCACCTGCGCCGGTGGGTCGGCGCGCACCCGGAGGAGTAGCCCTCAGCGGCGGTGCTTGCCGTGCGCCGGCAGGACCGTGCGGTCCGTGGCGTCGCCGGTCGGGTACGGGCTGACGCTCCGCGACTCCTCGAGCTCGGCCTGCAGCCGGGCGTTCTCCTCGGCCAGCGTCTCCTGCTCGTTGCGGACGCTCTCCACCTCGCGGCGGTGCGCCACGCGCTTGGCCCGACGACGGCGCGCGCCGCCGAGCAGCATCAGCAGGCCGAGCAGCGCCAGCGCGCCCAGGCCCATCCCGACCAGGAAGATGCCGCCGAGGGTGAGTCCCGACAGGCTGTAGCCGAAGCCCTCCAGCGACGTGGGGGCGGTGTTCGCGACGGCGACGGCGGTGCCGGCGGCGACGGAGGCGATGAGCAGGATCAGACCGAGGACGACCACGACGGGCTCCTTCACGCAGACGGCGGGACACCTTCCCCCTACCCAGCGCCGCCCCGGGCCAGACCGCTCGCCAGGACGACGTCGAGCAGCCGCACCGCCCCGGCCTTGTCGAGCGGCTCGTTGCCGTTGCCGCACTTGGGTGACTGCACGCACGACGGGCAGCCGCTCGGGCACTCGCACGAGGCGATCGCCTCGCGGGTCGCGCGCAGCCAGTCGGCACCCCGCACGAACCCCTGCTCGGAGAAGCCCGCGCCCCCCGGGTGCCCGTCGTACACGAAGACGGTGCACTGCCCGGTGTCGGGGTGCACGGCCGTCGACACCCCGCCGATGTCCCACCGGTCGCAGGTCGCGAACAGCGGCAGCAGGCCGATCGCCGCGTGCTCCGCCGCGTGCGCGGCGCCCGGCACGTCCGCCGAGGACAGGCCGGCGCGCTCGAGCAGCTCGGGCGCGACGGTGTACCAGACCGATCGGGTGCGCAGCTGTCGCGGCGGCAGGTCCAGCGGCTCCTCGCCGAGCACCTCGCCGCTGCCGTGCCGCTTCTTGAGGTACGACACGACCTGGTGCGTGACGTCGACCGTCCCGAAGACGAGCTCCACCCCGTCGTACGACGCGACGCGCAGGGCGTCGACCACCTCGATGTCGGTGACGTCCCGGGCGGAGGTCGAGTAGTCGGGCTCCTCGGCGTGCACCAGCGCCACGGCGTCGTCCAGGTCGAGCGCGTCGACCAGCCAGCTCTCGCCCTGGTGCAGGTAGACGGCGCCCTCGTGCGCCTGGGAGTGCGCGGACGCGGAGTCGACGGTGCCGAGCAGCCGGCCCGTGCCCCGCTCGACCAGCCGGACCGGCGGTCCGCCGGTGCCGCGGATGTCGACCTCCGGGCGCTCGCGCGAGGTCCAGAACCAGCCCCGCGGGCGGGACCGGAGGACGCCCCGGCGCACCAGGTCGGCCAGCAGCAGCCGGACCTCGTCCTCGTCGCCGAACAGCGGGAGGTCGGCCTCGGTCAGCGGCAGCTCGGCGGCGGCGCAGCCCAGGTGCGGGCCGAGGACGTAGGGGTTGGTCGGGTCGAGCACGGTCGTCTCGACCGGCCGGCCGAACAGCGCCTCGGGGTGGTGCACCAGGTAGGTGTCGAGCGGGTCGTCGCGGGCGACGAAGACCGCCAGCGCCCCCTGCCCGGCCCGCCCCGCGCGGCCGGCCTGCTGCCAGACCGAGGCGACGGTGCCGGGCCAGCCGGTGAGGACCACCGCGTCCAGGCCGCTCACGTCGAGGCCGAGCTCGAGCGCGTTCGTGGCGGCGACGCCGGTCAGGTCGCCGCCCTGCAGCCGCCGCTCCAGCTCCCGCCGCTCCTCCGGCAGGTAGCCGGCGCGGTAGGCAGCCACCCGGTCGACCAGCTCCGGGGCGGCCTCCGACAGGGCCCGCCTGGCGTTGAGCGACACCGCCTCGGCGCCGCGCCGGGAGCGGACGAAGGCGATGGTCCGCGCCCCCTCGACCACGAGATCGGCGAGCAGGTCGGCGGTCTCGGCCGTGGCGGATCTCCGTACGGGCGCGCCGTTCTCGCCGCCGTAGTCAGGCATGAGCGGCGGCTCCCACAGGGCGAACTCCGTCGTCCCGCGCGGGCTGGCGTCGTCCGTGACCGGCACGACGGGCAGGCCGGTCAGCCGTGTCGCCGACAGCTCCGGGTGCGACGCCGTCGCGGACGCCAGCACGAAGACCGGGTCGGCGCCGTACCGCGCGCAGACGCGACGCAGCCGCCGCAGCACCAGCGCGACGTGCGAGCCGAAGACGCCGCGGTAGGAGTGGCACTCGTCGACCACGACGTACTTCAGGTGCCGCAGGTACGACGCCCAGTCACCGTGCCTCGGCAGGATCCCGCGGTGCAGCATGTCGGGGTTGGTCAGCACGAAGCGGCCGTGCCGGCGCACCCAGTCGCGCTCCTCGCGGGGGGTGTCGCCGTCGAAGGTCGCCGCCTTGACGGCCATCAGGTTGAGGGAGCGGATCGCCCGGAGCTGGTCGGTCGCGAGGGCCTTGGTGGGGGAGAGGTAGAGCACGCCGGCGCGGTCGTCGTCCATGAGCGCGGTGAGCCCGGGGAGGAGGTAGGCGAGCGACTTCCCGCTGGCGGTGCCGGTCGCGACGACGACCGAGCTGCCGCCGCGGGCGAGCTCGGCCGCCTGCACCTGGTGCTCCCACGGCCGCTCGATCCCGGCCAGCCGGAGCCGGTCGACGAGCAGCGGCGCGGCCCAGGCCGGCCAGTCCGCGCGCCGCCCGGCACGGGCGGGCACGTGCTCGACGTGGGTGACCCGGTCGGCGCGGCTCGGGTCGAGGCACAGCCGGGACAGCAGCGTCTCGGCGGAGCTCGGAGCGGGGGAGGGCATCACGGGCACCCAGTCTCGTACACCGCTTGCGTCCTGCTCAGCGGAGCAGCGCGCGCGGGCCGTGGCAGGACGCAAGGGCACCCGTGCTGGTGGATCACCCGCGGGGTGCGGTTGACTACGTCCGCGCCGGGTAGGGCGCGAGCAGCCCCGCTGTGGGGCCGGCTGTCGTACGCGCACTGGAGGAGATGTCGTGGACCTGTCCCTGTCGACCCGCACCGAAGGTGACCGCACCGTGGTCGTCGTGGGCGGCGAGATCGACGTCTACACCGCGCCCAAGCTCCGCGAGCAGCTGATCGACCTCGTGAGCAGCGGCCAGTACCACCTGGTCGTCGACATGGAGGGCGTGGAGTTCCTCGACTCGACCGGCCTCGGCGTGCTCGTCGGCGGCCTCAAGCGCGTCCGCGCGCACGAGGGCTCGCTGCGCCTGGTCTGCACCCAGGAGCGCATCCTGAAGATCTTCCGGATCACCGGCCTGACCAAGGTCTTCCCGATCCACACCTCCGTCGAGGAAGCCGTCGCCGCGACCGACTAGGTCGCGGACCCCCATGGCTCTCGTCGAGCTGCTCCTCAGCCCCCTTCCCGCGCACGTCCGCACCGCGCGCCTGGTCGTCGTGGCCGCTGCGCGCCGGGCCGGCATGGACGACGAGCTGGTGGACGAGCTGCGCCTCGCCCTCGGCGAGGCGTGCTCGCGCGCCGTCGGCCTGCACGCCCGGCACGCCCCGGCCACCCCGGTCAAGGTGACGATCCGCGACGACCCCGGCGGGCTGATCGTGACCGTGACCGACGTCGGCCCCGCCGCCGGTCCGGTCCCCGACGACCTGGCCGAGGGGCTGCTCGACGGCGGAGTCGCCGGGGAGCTCGTCGACCCCGACGTCGCGCTGGCGGTGGTCTCCGGCCTGGTGGACGCGGTCGAGATCGAGCCCAGCCCGACCGGCACGACCGTGACGATGCGCTGGCCGCTCCCCGCCGGGGCGCACCCGGGCGCGACAGCGGCCTCCCAGGCCTGACCTGCAGGTCCGGACCCGGGGGGCGCGCCGCCCCCCTGGTGTGACCCGCGACACCGCGGCCTCGGTATGCTCCCGCGGCCCGGATCTCCCGGGTGGTCTGCTCTGCCCGGGTGCGTCCCGGTTCGAGTCGATCCGCGCGATCTCCTCGCCGGCCCGGTGGGGAGACGACCGGCGTGCGGGCAGTCGCCCGCGCCGGTGCTCACCGCATCAGGAGGATCTCCCGCCTTGATCAGCTCAGCGAACCTCGCCGTGTCCGGCGAGGACCTGGCTTCCGTCGCCGACAGCGACAAGCCGATCGTCTACCTCATCCTGCTGACGTCGCTCGTGGCGCTCGGCTTCGCCGCGCTCTTCGCCAAGGAGGTGCTGGCCGCCGGACAGGGCACCCCGAAGATGATCGAGATCTCCAAGGCGGTCCAGGAGGGCGCCGCGGCCTACCTCAACCGGCAGTTCAAGACCCTCGCGGTCTTCGCCGGCCTGGTCTTCCTCCTGCTCTTCCTGCTCCCTGCAGACGAGACAGCGGTCCGCGTCGGCCGACCGATCTTCTTCCTGGTCGGTGCGACGTTCTCCGCGCTGGTCGGCTTCATCGGCATGACGCTGGCGACCCGCACCAACCTGCGCGTCGCCAACGCCGCCAACGAGTCCGGCACCAAGAAGGCGCTCCGGCTGGCCTTCCGCGCCGGCGGCGTGGTCGGCATGTTCACGGTCGGCCTCGGCCTGCTCGGCGCGACGCTCGTCCTGATCATCTACGGCGCGGACGCCCCGCGCGTGCTCGAGGGCTTCGCCTTCGGTGGCGCGCTGCTCGCGATGTTCATGCGTGTCGGCGGCGGCATCTTCACCAAGGCCGCCGACGTCGGCGCCGACCTGGTCGGCAAGGTCGAGCAGGGCATCCCGGAGGACGACCCGCGCAACGCGGCCACGATCGCCGACAACGTCGGCGACAACGTCGGCGACTGCGCCGGCATGGCCGCCGACCTCTTCGAGTCGTACGCCGTGACGCTCGTGGCCGCGCTCATCCTCGGTCAGGTCGCCTTCGGGGAGCAGGGCATGGTCTTCCCGCTGATCGTCCCGGCCATCGGCGTGCTCACCGCGCTGGTCGGCATCTACGGCACCAGCCCGCGCGACAGCGACCGCAACGGCATGGCCGCCATCAACCGCGGCTTCTTCCTCAGCGCGATCGTCTCCGCGGTGCTCGTCGCGATCGCCGCGTTCCTCTACCTGCCCGCCACCTTCGGCGAGCTGGACGGCGGCACCGAGTCCGAGAGCAACCCGCGTCTGGTCGCCATCGGCGCCGTGATCATCGGCATCGTGCTGGCCAGCCTGATCCAGGTGCTGACCGGCTACTTCACCGAGACCAACCGCAAGCCTGTCAAGGAGATCGGCAAGAGCTCGCTCACCGGGCCCGCCACGGTCATCCTGGCCGGCATCAGCGTCGGCCTCGAGAGCGCGGTCTACTCCGCCCTGCTCATCGGCGGCGCGGTCTACGCGGCGTTCCTGCTCGGCGGCGGCTCGACCGTCGTCGCGCTGTTCGCCGTCGCGCTCGCCGGCACCGGCCTGCTCACCACGGTCGGCGTCATCGTGGCCATGGACACCTTCGGCCCGATCAGCGACAACGCCCAGGGCATCGCCGAGATGTCCGGCGAGGTGACAGAGGAGGGCGCGCTCGTCCTCACCAGCCTCGACGCGGTCGGCAACACCACGAAGGCGATCACCAAGGGCATCGCGATCGCGACCGCCGTGCTCGCGGCGACCGCGCTCTTCGGGTCGTTCCGCACCGAGGTCGAGCGGGCCCTGATCGAGGCCGGCAGCGCGGCGCAGTTCTCGCTGTCGATCGAGAAGCCCAACCTGCTGTTCGGCCTGATCATCGGTGCGTCGGTCGTGTTCCTGTTCTCCGGTCTGGCGATCAACGCGGTCTCCCGCGCTGCCGGCCGGGTGGTCTTCGAGGTGCGCGAGCAGTTCCGCACCAAGCCGGGGATCATGGACTACACCGAGAAGCCGGACTACGGCCGCGTCGTCGACATCTGCACCAAGGACTCGCTGCGCGAGCTGGCCACCCCCGGCCTGCTGGCGGTCCTGTCGCCGATCGCCGTCGGCTTCGCCCTCGGCTACCAGCCGCTCGGGGCCTTCCTCGCCGGTGCCATCGCGGTCGGTGTGCTCATGGCCGTCTTCCTGTCCAACTCCGGTGGGGCCTGGGACAACGCCAAGAAGCTGGTCGAGGACGGCACGCACGGCGGGAAGGGCTCCGAGGCGCACGCCGCCACGGTCATCGGCGACACGGTCGGCGACCCGTTCAAGGACACCGCCGGCCCGGCCCTCAACCCGCTGATCAAGGTCATGAACCTCGTGGCCCTGCTCATCGCGCCGGTCGTCGTGCAGTACGGCATCGGCGAGGACGCCAACCTCGGCGTCCGCTTCGTCATCGCGGCCCTGGCCATCGGCGGCATCGTCGCTGCCGTGACGGTCAGCAACCGGCGCAGCGTGGCCGGCGCCGTCGAGATCGTCGAGGCGAGCAGCATCCCGAGCTAGTCGCACGACTCCGTTCGGACGTACGGCCCGCCTCCATCCGGAGGCGGGCCGTTCGGCTGTCCGAGTGACGTTGCGCGAACAAAGCAGCACGGAGCGTTAGGTGCGCGGGACACGGGGTAACCCGGCGACGACCGTGTCCTGGGTCACCACGACGCATCGCGCGCTCGCTCGTTGTCCAGGCAGAAGCAGTTCGCCCCGCTTAGTGCTCATTCGAGGAGCCCCCCGTCATGCGCGTCCGTATCCGTTCTCTCGCCGGCGTCTCCGCGCTCGCGCTCGCTGCCCTGATGGCCACCCCGGCCACCCCGGCTGCCGCGCAGGCGGCTCCCGCCGGCGGCTTCGCCGACGCCAAGGGCATCATCGTCGACCTCACCGTGCTCACCGCCGTGCCCGTGCCGGGTGCCTTGGGCAACACCCAGCTGGACCCCAACACCTTCGCGACGGCCAGCCAGTCCTGCCCGCCGCAGGCGCCGGAGCCGGACGAGGAGACGCTGCTCGACATCCCGGCCGCGCCCGCGGCGACCGCCGAGACGGTGACCGCCATGGCCGGCGCGCGCTGCGACGCCCCTGCCGCCGTCGCCTCCGCCCAGACCGAGGGCCTGGCCCTGCTCTTCAACGCCGGCGTGCCGACCATCACCGCTGATGTGATCCGCGCGCAGGCCAACAGCGACTGCGAGACGGCGCCGAACGGCGAGGGCTCGCTGTTCGCCGGCCTGACCATCGCCGGACAGGCGATCCCGGCCGACGTCCCGCCGAACACCCGCATCGACATCCCGGGCGTCGCGACCGTCATCGTCAACGAGCAGCACCCGAGCGCTGACGGGCGCGGCATCGTCGTCAACGGCCTGCACGTCATCGGCGCCAGCCCGCTGCTGCGCGGCGACCTGGTCGTCAGCCACGCCGTCAGCGGCGTGACCTGCCCGAACGGCAAGGGCTCCGAGATCGCCGAGGGCCTCGAGGCCCCCGACATCACCTTCGCCAAGGACGCCACCCCCTCGACGGCGCGCGCCGGCGACACCGTGACGTACGACGCGACGGTCACCAACACCAGCGACGCGCCGTGCGACGTCATCTCGTTCTACGACCACCTGAACCCGGTCTTCGAGCTGGTCTCCACCACCGGTGGCTTCGGCGACGCGGCGGTCGACCCGGTCCCCGTGCGCAGCGACGGCGGCCAGGACGTCGTGCTCCGTCCGACCGACGTCGTGATCGAGCCCGGCGCCTCGGTGCAGCAGACGATCGTCGTGAAGCTCAAGGCCGACGTCGCCCCGGGCACGTACTGGAACAACCTCGAGATCTTCTGCGCCGTCAACGGCAACTTCGCCAGCGGCCCGCTCGCCCCGGTGACCGTGCCGGCCGAGGCCGTCGTGGCTCCCGCAGCGCCGCCGGCGCCTGCTCCCGCTCAGCTGCCGCGGACCGGCTCCGCTCCGCTGCTCGCCCTCGGCGCGCTGCTGCTCGTCGGTGCCGGCCTGGGAG
>JAKFFB010000336.1:0-1969 GCA_036675425.1 Actinomycetales bacterium
CGGCGACGTGC
The DNA here is from genome assembly GCA_036675425.1 of Actinomycetales bacterium. GTDB lineage: Bacteria > Actinomycetota > Actinomycetes > Mycobacteriales > SCTD01 > SCTD01. Next base: position 12 of record JAKFFB010000336.1, read on the forward strand.
CCGAGCAGCCAACGTCGTCGGGAGAGGCCGGTGGCGAGCAACGACTCGACCCGGCCCTCGTCCTCCTCGACCCGCAGGGTCGAGGGCCCGCGAAGGCCGCTCGTTCGGGCGACCAGGCCGTGCAGCGCCACCTGCGGCTCCCGCTCCCACCACGCGACCGAGCGCCAGTCGGAGAGCTCCGGCGGGTCACCGTCGACCGGCGCGAGCAGCCGCTTGACGATGACCTCTGCGCCGCCCTCGACGGCCAGCCACACGCCGTACGCCGAAGGGCTGGTGCCACCGGGCAGTCGCTGCCACCCGGGTTCGGGTTGCCACATGCCGCGGACGCTAGCGCACGTCGCGCTCGCGGAAGGCGAACTGGCCCGCCACGCTGAGCAGCAGTGCGACGCCGGCGACGGCCACCAAGGGCAGCACGCGGAAGTCCTCGGCGGGCACGAGCGCGAGGTGGTGGAACGGCGAGAGGTCGCGCAGCCACTCGGGGAAGCGCAGCAGCTCACCGAACATCAGCACCACGGCGGCGAACAGGAGGCCCAGCCACGCGAACACCGCCAGCCGGGGTGACAGTCCGTAGAGGAGGCGCGCGAGGCCGGTCAGGCACAGCACGGGGGCGACGTACGCCGTCGACGCCGCGGCCAGCACCCTCGCCGTGCCCCAGTCCCCCGACGAGAGTCCGAAGGCGAGAGCGAGTCCGACCCCCGCCGCGACGACGACGAGCACCGTGCCCAGGACGGTCACGGCGACGTGCCCGAGCAGCCAACGTCGTCGGGAGAGGCCGGTGGCGAGCAACGACTCGACCCGGCCCTCGTCCTCCTCACCACGCGGCCGCAACGCGGAGGCGATGCCGAAGCCGGCTGCCATCAGCGCCAGCAGGACGATCGCCGTGCCGTAGAAGCCGTCGACCAGGTCACCACTCCCCTGCACCATCATGTCGCGCGCCGCGTCGGAGTCGCCGATGAGACTGCCCACGCTGTCGCCCAGCGAGCCGTAGGACAGCCCCATCAGGAACATGCCCAGGGCCCAGCCGATCACCGCGCCGCGCTGGAGCCGCCAGGCGAGGCCCAGGGTCGAGGACAGGCCCTCGGCGGCGCGGGACGGCCCGGGGCGCGCGGCCACGATGCCGGCGCCGTGGTCGCGTCGCGCGAAGACGACGTACGCCGCAGCGGCGAGACCGAGCGCGGCGGTGAGGAGCAGCAGCGCCGGCCACCAGCGCAGCCCGGAGAAGGCGTACATGCGCTGGTACCACCCGATCGGGGACAGCCACGTCAGCACGATCGCGCCGACGTCGCCGATCGCGCGCAGCACGTAGGCGACCCCGATCACGGTGCCGGTCGCGGCATACATCGCCCGCGTGGTGGAGGTGACCTGGGCGGCCAGCAGCGCGACGCCGGAGAAGACCAGCCCGCACAGGGTCAGCCCCACGCCGAGCGCGACCGAGTCCGCCGTGGCCAGCGGCACCACGATGAGACTGAGCGCCACGCAGGTGCCGACCAGGACGTTCGCGATGACCGCGAGAAGCAGGGTCGCCGTGGTCGTCGAGTGCCGGTCGATGGCGGCCGCACGCAGCAGCTCGTCGCGTCCGGACTCCTCATCGGCACGGGTGTGCCGGCCGACCAGGAACATGCACATCAGCCCGATCACGATGGCCCCGAAGGCGGTGGCCTGCCAGGCGACCTGGCCGCCGACCGTGTTGAGCGCCCGATCAGGCCCGGCCATCGCGATCAGCGCGGCATTGCCCTCCATGGCGGCGGCTGCCCGGTCGAACTCGGTCTGGGTGGCATAGAGCCCCTGCACGCTGATCGCCTGGCTCCAGTAGAGGATCGTGATCCCGAGCGTCCACCACAGCAGGAGCCAGCGGTCACGTCGCAGATAGCTCCACAGCAGGGTCCCGACGCCGGTCATGTCGGCTCGCTCGCGCGCACGTCGTTCACGCTCGTGCTGCTCGGCATCGCGGGCGGGAT
>JAKFFB010000279.1:0-11579 GCA_036675425.1 Actinomycetales bacterium
GACGGCCAGCGCCAGCAGGGCGGGCAGCAGCCACCCGGGCCGGCGGCGATCCGACGGGCGGACCAGGGGGACGGCGGTGGTGCGCTCGGCCCGGCGGGGCTCCGCGGCGGGCGCGGGCAGGACCGCGGTGGTGCGCTCGGGCCGCTGCGCGGCGATCGGCGCGAGGAGCGCGCGTGCGGTCGGCAGGTCGAGCCTCGTCTGCGGGTCCTTCTCCAGCAGCCCCTCGAGCACCGGCTCGAGCGGTCCGGCCGCGGAGAAGGGCGCGTGCTCGCCGGTGACCACGGCGGTGACGGTGAGCAGGGCCTCCCCGGCGTCGTACGGCGGGCGTCCCTCGACGGCGGTGAAGAGCGTGGCGCCGAGCGACCACAGGTCGGAGGGCGGTCCGGGCTGCTCGCCCCGGGCGCGCTCGGGGGCGATGTAGGCCGGGGAGCCGAGCAGCATCCCGGTGTGCGTGAGGGAGGAGTCGCCCGTCGCGGTGGCGATGCCGAAGTCGGTGAGGACGACGCGCCCGTCGTCGCGGACGAGCACGTTGGAGGGCTTCACGTCGCGGTGCACGATGCCCTGGGCGTGGGCGGCCTCGAGCGCGCCGAGCAGGTCCAGCCCGATCTTCGCGGTGCGCTGCGGGGTCAGCGGGCCGTCGCGGCGCACCACGTCGGCCAGGGTGGGCGCGTCGACGAGCTCCATCACGAGGAAGGGGTCGCTCTCGTCCTCGACGACGTCGTAGACCGTGACCGCACTGGGGTGCTCGAGCTGGGCGGCGGCGCGAGCCTCGCGGTGGGTGCGCTCGCGCAGCACCTGGCGCTCGGCGTCCGAGAGGCCGGCCGGGAAGGTGACCTCCTTCACCGCGACCTCACGGCCCAGCAGCTCGTCGCGGGCGCGCCACACCGTGCCCATGGCGCCGGAGCCCAGCGGGGCGATCAGGTGGTAGCGCCCTGCGACCACGCGCTGTCGGGTGTCCACCCCGCCTCTGTCCCCGGGACCGAGGGTCCGTACTCCCCTCAGTCGACGCGCTCTACGCTCGACAGCGAGATCGTCTCCCCGCCAGGAAGGCCTGCCCCATGACGCGCGCGTCCGAGTCCGGGTTCCCCATCGCGCCGGTGTACGGCCCCGACGACGTCGCGCCGGGCCTGCCCGAGCGCCTCGGCGAGCCGGGCAGCTACCCGTACACCCGTGGCGTCTACCCGTCCATGTACACCGGCCGGCCGTGGACGATGCGGCAGTACGCCGGCTTCGGCACGGCCAAGGAGTCCAACGAGCGCTACCGGCACCTGGTCGCCCAGGGCACCGGCGGCCTGTCGGTGGCCTTCGACCTGCCGACCCAGATGGGCTACGACTCCGACGACCCGGTCGCCTCCGGCGAGGTCGGCAAGGTCGGCGTGGCGATCGACTCGCTCGAGGACATGCGGATCCTGTTCGACTCGATCCCCCTCGACGAGGTCTCCACCTCGATGACCATCAACGCCCCGGCGTCGGTGCTGCTGCTGCTCTACGCGCTGGTCGCGGAGGAGAACGGCATCTCCGGCGACAAGCTCACCGGCACGATCCAGAACGACGTGCTCAAGGAGTACATCGCCCGCGGCACCTACATCTACCCGCCGGCGCACTCGCTCCGGCTGATCACCAACATCTTCGAGTACTGCAAGACCGAGCTCCCGCGCTGGAACACGATCTCGATCTCCGGCTACCACATGGCCGAGGCCGGGGCGACGCCCACGCAGGAGATCGCGTTCACCCTCGCCGACGGCATCGAGTACGTCCGGGCCGCCGTCAACGCCGGCCTGGCCGTCGACGACTTCGCGCCGCGGCTCGCGTTCTTCTTCGTCAGCCGTACGACGATCCTCGAGGAGGTCGCGAAGTTCCGTGCAGCGCGGCGGATCTGGGCGCGCGTCATGAAGGAGGAGTTCGGCGCCAAGGACCCCAAGTCCCTGATGCTGCGCTTCCACACCCAGACCGCCGGCGTGCAGCTCACCGCGCAGCAGCCCGAGGTCAACCTCGTCCGCGTCGCCGTGCAGGGCCTGGCCGCGGTCTTCGGCGGCACCCAGTCGCTGCACACCAACTCCTACGACGAGGCGATCGCGCTGCCGACCGTCAAGGCCGCCACCCTCGCGCTGCGCACCCAGCAGGTGCTCGCGTACGAGACCGACGTGACGGCGACGGTGGACCCGTTCGCCGGCTCCTACGTCGTCGAGGCGATGACCGACGAGGTGGAGAAGGGCGCCCTCGAGCTGATGGCGCGCGTCGAGGAGATGGGCGGCGCGGTCGCCGCCATCGAGAAGGGCTTCCAGAAGAGCGAGATCGAGCGCTCGGCCTACGACATCGCGCTCGGCATCGACAGCGGCGAGCGGGTCGTCGTCGGCCTGAACCGCTACCGCAGCGAGACCGAGGAGAAGTACGACCCGCTGCGCGTCGACCCCTCCATCGAGGCCGACCAGCGCGAGCGGCTGCGGGTGCTGCGCGAGAAGCGGGACAACGCGGCGGTCGAGAAGGCGCTGGCGGAGATGAAGGAGGCCGCGGCCGGTGACGGCAACGTGCTCCACCCCATGCGCACGGCGCTCAAGGAGCTCGCCACCGTCGGCGAGGTCTGCAACGCCCTCCGCGAGGTCTGGGGCGTCTACACCCCCCAGGAGTTCTTCTAGCAGCCGACGAGCAGCTCGGGGTTGCCGACGGAGGGCGGGACGCGGCGCTGGGTCGCCTTCTCGTACGCCGCGGCGTAGCGGAGCAGGTCGGCCTCGTCGAAGGCCGTGCCCAGGAAGGACAGGCCCTCGGCCTTCGTGTCGTCGTTGACGGTGCCGTTCGGGACGATCACGGTCGGGTAGCCCGCGGCGGCGCCGACGTTCGCGTACGCCGGCCCCGGCGCGAGGATCGCGTCGAGGTCGTCCTCGAGCAGCACGCCCTCGATCGCGGCGCGGGACGACGCCCGGGTGACGGCGACCGGGCCGTCGGTGACGGCGTAGACGCCCGGCTGGGTGTCGGAGATGTCGAGCCAGCTCTGGCCGTACTTGACCCGGTCCGGGTGCTCGTTGTTGTAGGCGCGGATGTCGCTCATCGTGCGTACGCCGCTCTTCAGGGGGCCGGCCTCGGTCGCGAGGTAGGAGTTCAGGCCGGTCTTGAACTCGTTCGGGATCTCGGCGATCTCGGTGAGCCCGACGAAGCCGAGGGCGTCGTACTCGTCGCCGCCCGCGACCAGCTCCGCACCCAGGGCACGCAGTGACGACAGCGCCTCGGCGAACAACGGGTCGCTCTCGGACGCCGAGGAGTAGCCGAGCCGCACGCCCTTCAGCGAGGCCCCGCGAAGCGCCGCGAGGTAGTCCGTCCGCGTCGACGACGCGGTCGCCGGGTCGCGCGGGTCCGGGCCCGCGATGGCCGAGAGGACCGCGGCTGCATCGGTGACGTTGCGCGTCATCGGCCCGACGACGTCGAAGCTGTGCGCGAGCGGGATGACGCCCGCGCCGCTGACCAGGCCGTGCGTCGGCTTCACGCCGACCAGCCCGTTGACCTCGCTCGGCGACAGGATCGAGCCCGAGGTCTCGCTGCCGAGCGTCGCGGTCGCGAACGCCATCGACCCGGCGACACCGGACCCGGACGACGATCCCGACGGGTCGCCGAGCGCGTAGGCGTTGAGGACCTGGCCGCCCAGGCTGGAGTAGCCGTTGGGCATGCCGATCGCCATCCAGTTGGCGAACTCCGACAGGTTGGTCTTGCCGAGGATCACCGCCCCGGCCGCCCGCAGCTGCGCCGTGACGTGCGCCTCCGCCTTGGGGATGTTGCCCTCGAGCGCGATCGAGCCGGCGGTGGTCGGCACGGTGCGGGTGCCGATGTTGTCCTTGAGGAGCACCGGGATCCCGTGGAGCGGACCGCGGACCTTGCCCGCCTTGCGCTCACGGTCACGGAGCCCCGCCTCCACGAGCGCTGTCGGCGACAGGACGCGGATGCTGTTGGTCGGCTTGTCGTACGCCCTGATGCGCTCGACGTACGCCGTCGTCAGGGCGCGGCTGGTCAGCCGGCCGGCCGCCATCGCCGACTGGAGCTGCGTCACCGTCGTCGTCTGCAGGTCCAGGCCGGCGATACGGGCCCGGCAGTCGGCCGCCGGCGAGCCGACCGGCTTCGGGGCGGCAGGGGCGGCGGTGGAGGGGGTGACGGCGATGCCGGCCACGAGCACGGCGGCCGCGGCGGTGAGGCGGAGGGGGCGCATGGGGTGAGGTTCGACGCTGCGGGGGAGGGCTCCTGCCGGGCCTGGGTAGGGTCCGGACACCGCACATCGGAGGCTCCGTGAAGATCGACTTCAACTCCTCACCGCGCTCCAGCCTGGGCGTCGAGTGGGAGCTGATGCTCGTCGACCGCGAGACCCGCGGGCTGACCAGCGGCGCGACCGAGATCCTGGCCGAGCTCTCGCCGAACGGCGAGCACCCCACGGCCAAGCACGAGCTGCTGCAGTCGACCATCGAGGTCATCACCGGCGTCTGCGGCACCGTGGGCGAGGCGACGGCCGACCTGAGCCGGACGCTGGAGCTGGTGACCCCCCTCGCCGAGGCGCGCGGGCTCGGCCTGATGTGCGCCGGCACGCACCCGATCACCAACTGGCGGACGCAGCAGATCAGCGACAACCCGCGCTACGCCAAGCTCATCAACGACATGCAGTGGCTGGCCCGTCGCATGCAGATCTTCGGTGTCCACGTGCACGTCGGCGTGCGGTCGCCGGACAAGGCGATCGCGATGGTGAACGCCCTGCAGCAGTACATCCCGCACTTCCTGGCGCTGTCGGCCTCCTCGCCGTACTGGGCGGGGACGGAGACGGGCCTGGCGTCCGCGCGCTCGAAGGTCTTCGAGGGGCTGCCGACGGCCGGGCTGCCGCAGCAGGTCGAGGGCTGGGCGGGCTTCGAGCGCTACATGGAGACGCTCATCAAGACGCACACCATCGCCTCCATCAAGGAGGTCTGGTGGGACATCCGGCCGCACCCGGTCTACGGGACGGTCGAGCTGCGCATCTGCGACGGCCTGCCGACGATGGCCGAGGTCGGCATGGTGGCCGCGCTCTCGCAGTGCCTGGTCGAGATGATGGACCGCGAGATCGACAAGGGCTACACGCTGCCCACGCCCAAGCGCTGGGTGACGCAGGAGAACAAGTGGCGCGCGGCGCGGTACGGCCTCGACGCGCGCATCATCGTCAGCGAGGACAGCACCCAGCCGATCACCGACGCCCTCGCCGAGCTCGTGCAGGACCTGCGGGCCACGGCGGAGCGGCTCGGCTGCGTGGAGGAGCTGCTGCGCGTGCAGGAGGTGCTCGACGGCGGCGCGTCCTACCAGCGGCAGCGTGCGGTGGCGGCAGCCAGCGGCGGCGACCTCACCGCTGTCGTCGACAGCCTGCTGGCGGAGTTCGTGCACGGCTCGCCGATCGTGCTGCCGGCGCGCGAGCCGAGCGCGGTCCTGGGCGAGCAGGGCGCTGCCGGGGCCGCCTCGTGAAGCCTCAGGCCGTCAGCGACAGCTGGCTGGCCGAGCACGGCGACGACCTCGTCGCCTGGCGCCGGGACCTGCACGCCCACCCCGAGCTCGGCAACCAGGAGCACCGCACGACGGCGGTCCTGGTGGAGCGGCTGCGGGCCGCGGGGCTCGCGCCCAAGGTGCTCTCGCGCGGCACCGGTGTGGTCTGCGACGTCGGCACCGGTGAGGCGCCGATCGTGGTGCTGCGCGCCGACATCGACGCGCTGCCGCTCCAGGACGAGAAGCTCGTGCCGTACCGCTCGACGATCCCCGGGCTGTGCCACGCCTGCGGCCACGACGTGCACACCACCGCCGTGCTCGGCGCCGGGCTGGCGCTCGCGCGGGTCGCGGAGTCCCTGCAGGGCACGGTGCGGCTGGTCTTCCAGCCGGCCGAGGAGCAGATGCCGGGCGGCGCGCTCGACGTCCTCGCCGACGGCTGGATGGAGGGCGTCGCGTCGGCCTTCGGGCTGCACTGCGACCCGGCCCTCGAGGTGGGCCGCGTCGGGCTGAAGTCCGGCGCGATCACCGCCGCCGCCGACGCTCTCGAGATCGTGCTGACCGGTCCGGGCGGGCACACCTCCCGTCCGCACAACACCGTCGACCTGGTGCACGTGCTGTCGACGGTGGCGACCGGACTCCCCGACGCGCTGGGCCGGCTGGTCGACCCGCGCGCGGGGCTCTGCCTGGTCTGGGGTCACATCTCGGCCGGCGTGGTGCACAACGCCATCCCTCGTACGGGCACGCTGCGCGGCACCCTGCGCGTGCTCGACAAGGACGCCTGGCACGGCGCGCCGCAGATGGTGCAGCGGCTGGTGGACGGTCTGGTGGCGCCGTACGGCGCGCACGCCGAGGTCCGCTACCAGCGCGGGGTCCCGCCGGTCGTCAACGACCAGTCCGCGACGACGCTGTTCGCTGCCGCCGTACGAGGAGCGCTCGGGCCGCACGCCGCCGTCCCGACGCTGCAGTCGCTCGGGGGCGAGGACTTCGCGTGGTACCTCGACCACGTCCCCGGCGCCATGGCGCGGCTCGGGGTGAAGCCGCCCGGTCAGGAGCACCCGCACGACCTGCACCAGGGGACGTTCGACGTCGACGAGTCGGCGCTGCCCGTGGCCGTCAAGGTGCTCGTCGCGCTGGCCTTCGCCGCTCTGTCGGCGGCGTGACCCCCGCGCCCTGGCGCATCTGGACGGCGCTCTGGCTGGTCTACATCCTGTGGGGCTCGACCTACCTCGGCATCAAGTACACCGTCGGGTCGCTGCCACCGCTGGCGTCGGCCGCGCTGCGCTTCGCAGCGGCCGGGCTGCTGCTCGCCGGCTGGCTGGCCTTCCGCCATGGGCGCAGGGGCTTCCGGGCGACCCGCCGGCAGCTGGTCAACGCCGCCGGTATCGGGGTGGTGCTGCTCACCGGTGCCAACGGGACCCTGGTGATCGCCGAGCACCGGGGGCTGCCGACGGGACTGGCCGCGCTGATCGTCGCCGCGGTCCCCCTCTGGGTGGTGCTGCTCCGCGCGGGCACCGGTGACCGGCCGGCCGCTCGCACGCTGCTCGGCGTCGCGATCGGGTTCGTCGGCGTGGCCGTGCTGCTGCTCCCGGGAACCCGCCCGGAGGGAGTCGCCCTCGCCCCGGCGCTGATGGTCCTGGGCAGCAGCCTGCTGTGGTCGCTGGGCTCCTTCGGCGTCGGCAAGCTGGCGCTGCCGCCCGACCCGCTGATGGGCACGGTGGTCCAGATGCTCGGCGGGGCAGCCGGTCTCGTCGTGGTCGCGCTCGTGACGCGCGAGGACCCGGCGTTCGGTGACGCGGAGCTGTCGTCGTGGCTGGGGCTCGCCTACCTCGTCGTCTTCGGGTCGATCGTGGCGTTCACGGCCTACTCGTGGCTGCTGCAGGTCGCGCCGGTCAGCCAGGTCTCGACCTACGCCTACGTGAACCCGGTGGTGGCCGTGATCCTCGGCGCGCTGCTCATCGGCGAGCAGATCGGGCCCGCGACGGTCGTCGGCGGCGCGATCACCGTGCTCGCCGTCGCGGTGGTCGTGTCCGAGGAGGGCCGCCGGCGCAGGGCCCGCGGCCTGGAGGTCCCGACCGACGCTCCCTACACGCCCGAGGACCGGCAGGGGCGGGTGCGCAGCTCGCGGACGTAGTCGTCCGGCGCGCCCGCGGCCTCCGCCGCGTCGGCGAGCACCCCGAGGTAGCGCGCGCTCGGGAGTCCTCCTTCGTACCCGTCCAGGACGTAGACCCAGGCGAGCTTCTCGCCCTCCAGCGTCTGCACCCGCACCCGGAGCTTGCGGTAGAGACCGGTGTCGGCGCCCTCCCAGGCGTCGAGCTGCTCGGCGTCGGCGTCGGTCATGTCGTAGAGCCCGACGAAGACGTGCTCGGTCGGCTCCTCGACCAGCGTCGCGAGCGAGCCCTCCCAGCCGAGGTCCTCGCCGCCGAAGGTCAGACGCCACCCCTCCAGCCAGCCGGTCCCGGCGACGGGGGAGTGCGGGCAGCGACGGTGCATCTGCTCGGGGTCCAGGTTGCTGCCGTACGCCGCGTAGAGCGTCATGCGGCAGAGAGTAGCGAGCGGCCGGTGCGGGAGGATGGCAGGCATGACGCGCATCGCCATCATCGGAGGAGGCCCTGCGGGCTACGAGGCTGCGCTGGTCGCGGTGCAGCTGGGCGCGGAGGTGACGCTGGTCGACCGTGACGGCATCGGCGGGCAGTGCGTGCTGGCGGACTGCGTGCCGTCGAAGACCTTCATCGCCACGAGCGAGGCGATGACGGCGTTCTCGCACGCCGAGCGCGTCGGCATCCGCACCGACGGCGCGGTGCTCACCGCCATCGACGAGGTCAACGCCCGCGTGAAGTCGCTCGCCCTCGCGCAGTCCGCGGACATCGCCGCGGGCCTGGAGAAGGAGGGCGTGCAGCTGGTCGCCGGGTCGGCCTGCCTCAAGGGCCCGCACCTGGTGGAGGTGACGTCGTACGACGGGCACGTCTCGGACGTCGCGGCCGACGTCGTGCTGCTCGCGATGGGTGCGCACCCGCGGGTCATCCCGGGCGCTGAGCCCGACGGCGAGCGGATCCTCGACTGGCGCCAGCTCTACGACCTCCCGTCGCTGCCGGAGCACCTCGTCGTGATCGGGTCCGGTGTCACGGGCGCCGAGTTCGCCAACGCCTACCTCGCCGTCGGCTCTCAGGTCACGCTGGTGTCCAGCCGCGACCGGGTGCTGCCGGGCGAGGACGCCGACGCTGCGGAGCTGCTCGAGAAGGTCTTCGCCCGGCGGGGGATGTCGGTCCGTCGTGGTCGCGCGGCCTCGGTGGAGCGCGCCGGCGACGGGGTCGTCGTGCACCTCACCGACGGCACCACCGTCGAGGGGTCGCACGCGCTGATGACCGTGGGCTCCGTGCCCAACACCGCGGGCATGGGGCTCGAGGAGGCCGGCGTCGTGCTGACCGACGGCGGCTTCGTGCAGGTGGACCGGGTGTCGCGCACGACCGTGCCCGGGGTCTACGCGGCCGGTGACTGCACCGGGGTGCTGATGCTCGCGTCGGTCGCGGCGATGCAGGGCCGGATCGCGATGTGGCACGCGCTCGGCGAGGCGGTGGCGCCGCTGCGGCTCGGGACCGTGTCCGCCAACGTCTTCACCGATCCGCAGGTCGCCTCGGTCGGCGTGACCCAGACCCAGGTGGAGTCGGGGGCGATCGCCGCGCAGAGCGTCGTGCTGCCGCTCGGTCGGAACGCCCGCGCCAAGATGCAGGGCATCACCGACGGCTTCGTCAAGATCTTCTGCCGGCCGGGTACGGGGACCGTGCTCGGTGGCGTCGTCGTCGCCCCCAACGCCAGCGAGCTCATCATGACGATCTCGCTGGCCGTGCAGCACGCGCTCACCGCCGACCAGGTCGCGCACACCTTCTCGATCTACCCGTCGCTGTCCGGCTCGGTGACGGAGGCGGCGCGGCAGCTGATGCTCGTCGACGACATGTAGTGCGGGCGCTGGTCTTCTCGTCCTTCGGCGGTCCGCTGACGGTCGAGCAGGTGCCGGATCCGTCGTGCCCGCCGGCAGGCGTCGTGGTGCGCGTGGGGGCGACCGGCGTGTGCCGGAGCGACTGGCACGGCTGGCAGGGCCACGACCCGGACGTACGGCTGCCGCACGTCCCCGGGCACGAGCTCGCCGGGACGGTGGAGGTCGTCGGGCCGCTCGTGCGGCGCTGGTCGGTCGGAGACCGCGTGACCGTCCCGTTCGTGTGCGCGTGCGGGACGTGCGCGGTGTGCGTTGGCGGGGATCCGCAGGTGTGCCCTTCCCAGACGCAGCCCGGCTTCACGCACTGGGGGTCGTTCGCGACCTACGTCGCGCTCGACGCCGCAGACGTGAATCTCGTGAGACTCCCCTCAGATCTGGACTTCTCGACGGCGGCATCGCTCGGCTGCCGCTTTGCCACGGCCTATCGAGCGGTCGTCCAGGTCGGCGCGGTGCGACCCGGGGAGTGGGTCGTCGTCCACGGCTGCGGCGGTGTCGGGCTGTCGGCCGTGCAGGTCGCCGTCGCGCACGGTGCACGGGTTGTGGCGGTGGACGTCTCGAGCGCGGCGTTGCACATGGCGTCGTCCTTCGGGGCCGAGGTGATCGTCGACGCCGCCACCGAGGACGTGGTGACAGCCGTGCTGTCCGCGACCGGCGGAGGTGCGGCGCTGTCGCTGGACGCGCTCGGCTCGCGACAGACCTGCGTCGACTCGATCCTGTGCCTGGCGCCGCGAGGCCGGCACGTCCAGGTGGGGCTGCTGCCCCCGTCCGCCGGACGCCCGCTGATCCCGATGGAGCGGGTCATCGGCCTGGAGCTCGAGGTGCTGGGCAGTCACGGGATGGCGGCTTCGTCGTACCCGGCGATGCTGGACCTGGTGGCTTCCGGGCAGCTGCGGCCCGACCTGCTGGTGACGCGGGAGATCGGGCTCGACGTCGCGGCCGACGCCCTGAGGGACGTCGGCCGCGAGCCGGGGATCACGGTCGTCACGTACTTCCCTCCGTAGGAAGGCGGTGCCGGCCACACTGCACCGGATTCCCGTGTGGGGGCTTGCCATGGGCACGCGCCTGCTCGTGCTGGGTCCGGGCGGGCGCGTTGCTCGGACGCGAGCTGACCCCACAGGTCGCGGGGGTGGCACCCGGCTGAAGGGGTCGGAGCGCAGTCCGGTGGCCCGACTCGGCAGGAACTCCTTCCGACCCGTCGAATCATCCGGTGTCGGGACCCGCACGGCGTCTGGCGTCCACCCGGCGCCGCCCTCCGCCTTGCGGCCACGCCCGCCCGTACCCGGCCACCCCGGGCAGGCGGCGGCGCGCACCACATCCGCACTGGAAGGGGACATCACATGATCCGGAAGATCGCGCTTCCTGTCCTGGTGGGCACGCTGCTGCTCGGCGGCGTGCCGGCGCTGGCCGACCACAACGGCTCGACAGAGCAGCGCACGGAGACGCGCAGCTGCTCTGCGAAGGCCGACCCGCACTATTCGGCACCCAAGGGCAACGACTGCAAGGGCAAGAACAAGAAGACCTACCGGGCGACCTACTACAGCAACGACGTGAAGTGCGGGGACAAGAACGCGCTGACGCCGGCCAACCCCACGGGCGTGCGCGTCTACGCCAGCGGCGACCCCGCCAAGCAGAGCGGCAGCGTGGACGCCTGCTCCGAAGGCAGCGGCGCGGCGCCTGCCCCGGTACAAGGACGGGCCTCCGTGGGCGGCAGCCCCGCGACCGGGCCGCGGATCGTCGTGGACGGCGACAAGGACAACGGCAACGAGGCCGCCCAGGGCTACCTGATGGTGGAGGGCACCTCCTACCGGTGCGGCCACTCGTACAGCGACGGAGGCAAGGCGGACTCCGACACGCCGGAGGACAAGGACAGCAGCGAGGACTGCGGCTGACGCCTGCCGCCCGCTGGCACCTGCGGTGACGACGGTGCCAGCGGCGTGCGCGTGGAAGGTGACGTCCGCAGCGGGCCCGGCTCCGTCGGAGCCGTCTCTCAGTCCTTGATCTCGCAGATCGCCGATCCGCTCGTGACGACCTCGCCGACCGCGGCGGAGAGCCCCGTGACCGTGCCGGCCTTGTGAGCGTTGATCGGCTGTTCCATCTTCATCGCCTCGAG
>JAKFFB010000159.1:0-1948 GCA_036675425.1 Actinomycetales bacterium
CACCGACGGCCAGCCCAAGACCCTCGACGAGATCGGCAAGGTCTACGGCGTGACCCGCGAGCGGATCCGTCAGATCGAGTCGAAGACGATGAGCAAGCTGCGCCACCCGAGCCGTTCGCAGGTCCTGCGCGACTACCTGGACTGATCCACCGCTACATGCGAACCGCGGCCGCCCTGCTCTGTGTGGGGGTGGCCGCGGTTGCATTTGCCTGTACGTCGCCCGCCGACCCTGTCCCCGACCAGCCCGCCCAGGGGCCACCGGCAGCCAGCGCGTCGGCCACACTCGGCTACCAGCTCTTCGATCCGGACCTCGACGACGCCGAGGCGGTCGAGACGGCTCGCTACGGGGACTGGATCTCCACGACGTACGAGTGGGCCGAACACGAAGGCTTCACGCTCTCCCAGCAGCCCGATCCGGGAGGCGACCTGTGTGAGGCCTTGGCCCACCGGCGGATGGCGGGCGACACCTGCACCGTCGAGGACGGCGTCATGGTCACCCGCATGGAGGAGTTCAGCGGGGTCGCGCTGGTACGCGACGGCACCCTGCTCTTCGCCAGCAGCCTGCTCACCGAGGGCAACGAGGGTCTGCTTGACCGGGCGACGGACGCACTTCGGAGTGCTCCCGCAGCCACCCTCGCCGATCTCGGGGACGTCGACGAGGTCAGCCAGGCCGACAACGTGCCGGCCGAGGCGCCGCCGCGGCCGGTCTCCCCGGACGACTTCGACGTCGCCGAGGCCATGGGCGCCGTCCGCCACCTCGCCGGCGACATCGGGCCGCGCGAGGCCACCGGCGCCGCCTACGACCGGGCGGCGCGCTGGGTGGGCCGGCGCTTCGCCCGGCTCGGCTTTTCCGTACGGCGCCAGCGCATCGCCGTACCGGCAGGGAACTCGTGGGGCGTGGCGGTGCCGGCGGGGCGCTCGGTGAACGTGATCGCGACACCGCCGGGCTTCCTGCCGGAGGAGCCGCACTTGATCGTCGGGGCACATCTGGACACGGTCCCGCAGGCGCCGGGCGCCGAGGACAACGCGTCAGGAGTCGGCGTCCTGCTGGCTGCTGCCGAGGCCGCGGCGGTCTCCCGGACGAGGCTGCCCGTCGTGTTCGTGGCCTTCGGAGCCGAGGAACCGCGGAGCCTGGCGGATCCCGAGCAGCACCACTTCGGATCGCGGACCTACGTCGAGGCGCTGGCGCCGGGGGAGCGGCAGGCCATCCGCGGGATGATCTCGCTCGACCGCGTCGGGGTCGGAGCGAGGGTGCCCGTGGGCTCGGCGAACGAGTCGGACCCCGTCCAGCGGCAGCTGCTGGCGGCGGCCGAGTGGGCGGGCGTACCGACGACGCCCGATCCCGACCAGCGCAGCAGCGACCACTGGTCCTTCGTCCGGGCCGGGCTGCCGGGCGCGCGGTTGGGCAGCACGCCGTACGTCGGCTACCACTCGGCGCAGGACGTGGTGTCCGTGGTCCAGCCCGCCCAGCTGGAGCGGGTGGGCCGGCTGGTGCTGGCCTGGATCGCGGCCCGCTGAGGCGTCAGCCTCCGAAGCCCGCGCAGCGCCGCAGTGCGGCCCGGTCCGCCTCGAAGCCGGCCGTGTCCTCGAGCTCCCTCGGCAGGCCGTCGGCGCCGATGCGTGCCGGCGCCCACGCGCGGTCGACCACCCGGGCTCGGCCGGCAGGCTCGGCGGGCGGCCGAACGGTGAGCGTGAGCACGCCCGTCGTCGCGGTGGGCGTGTACCACGCGTAGTTGCCCAGCCCGTAGGCCACGTAGCCGGGCCCCAGCCGGCCGTCTCCCTGGAGCTGGTGCGCGTGGCTGCCGACGACGACGTCCGCGCCGGCCTCGACCAGGTCGGCCGCGAGCGAGCGCTGGCCGTCGGTCGGGCAGCCCTCGCCCTGGACGCCCCAGTGCAGGTAGACGACGACCACGTCGGCCGAGTCGTCGGCTTCGGCCACGGCGCTCAG
>JAKFFB010000210.1:0-1947 GCA_036675425.1 Actinomycetales bacterium
TATTCGCTTTCAGGCGTATTTCTCGACCGGCTCCGCGTGCTCGGCACGCGCGTGGAGGCCCGCTCCGAGGGCGACCACGGCGGCCATCCGGCTGTGCACGCCCAGCTTCCGGTAGGCGTGCTCGAGGTGCTTGCGCACGGTGGCGACGGAGACGTAGAGGTCCTCGGCGATGTCGGAGTTCGACCTGCCTGTGGCGACGAGCTGGAGGACGCGCCGCTCCGTCAGCGTCAGGGAGGCGGGGAGCGCGCGCGTCTGCTGGGTGCGCATCAGTCGCTGCAGTGCGGGGCTGATCATCCGGAGCATCGCCAGGTCGCGCTCGGAGAATGCTCGCGTGTGCCGGTCCATCGCGAGCTGCACCACGTGGTCCGGTCCGCACCGGAATCCCAGCGTGATCCCGTCCGCGAGGCCGTAGCGGCTCAGCATCTCCCGCTCGTCGGGGTGCCGGCTCTGGTGGACCAGGCCGAGCATCAGAGGGCCGTCGCACACCTGGGGATCGATGTCGAGCAGCACCGAGGAGGGCAGCGCGACCTGGTCGACGATGTACCCCGACGCGTCGGACAGGCAGATCTCGAGCGAGTCGCTCGGGATCAGCCGGTCGACGATGTCCAGGAGCGCCCCGGTCGGCAGCGAGCCGGGAGTGGGCTCCAGCGACATCAGCCGGCGCAGGCTGTCCTGCTCCCGCGCACCCATAACGATGTCCGGCACGGCTCCTCCTCCCGCAGCTTTCGACGGTAGACCGGGGCAGAGGGGGTCGCATTCTGGTCCAGACCTAGCCGGCACCCACCGAACCTTTTGGAGGTCTGGGATCCGAGACAGCGCCCGTGCCAGCGGGGTGGTCTCTCCCGCGCCGCGGGAGTTTGATGAGGACATGAAGAGCATCCAGGTCGGGGTCGGCCCCGTCTCGTTCGAGGACCTCATCCACGTCGCGCGCGACGGCGCGCAGGTCGAGCTGACCGACGAGGCGCTGGGCGCGATCGACCGGGCGCGGGGCGTCATCGAGACGCTCGCCGCGGCCGAGACGCCGACGTACGGCGTCAGCACCGGCTTCGGCGCGCTCGCCACCCGGCACATCCCGACCGAGATGCGGGCCCAGCTCCAGCGCTCGCTGGTCCGTTCGCACGCCGCCGGCTCCGGCCCCGAGGTCGAGCGGGAGGTCGTGCGCTCGCTCATGCTGCTGCGCCTCTCGACGCTCGCGACCGGGCGCACCGGCGTACGTCGCGAGACGGCGCAGCTGATGGCCGACCTGCTCAGCCACGGCATCACACCGGTGGTGCGGGAGTACGGCTCGCTCGGCTGCTCCGGCGACCTCGCACCGCTCTCGCACTGCGCGCTCGCGCTGATGGGGGAGGGCGACGTCCGGGACGCGGCCGGCACCCTGATGCCGGCTGCCGACGCCCTCGCCGCGGCCGGCCTCGCCCCCGTCGAGCTCGTCGCCAAGGAGGGCCTCGCCCTCATCAACGGCACCGACGGCATGCTGGGCATGCTGGTCATGGCCATCACCGACCTGCAGATGCTGCTGCGCACCGCCGACATCGCTGCCGCGATGAGCGTCGAGGGCCAGCTCGGCACGGACCGGGTCTTCGCCCCCGAGCTGCAGGCGATCCGCCCGCACCCCGGGCAGGCGCTGTCCGCGGCCAACCTCACGGCGATGATGGCGGGCTCCGCGATCGTCGCGTCGCACCGGACAGGGGACTGCAACCGCGTGCAGGACGCCTACTCGCTGCGCTGCTCCCCGCAGGTGCACGGCGCCGCCCGCGACACGGTGGACCATGCAGCCCTGGTCGCCGGTCGCGAGCTGGCCAGCGCGGTCGACAACCCGGTCGTGCTCGGCGACACCGTTGAGTCCAACGGCAACTTCCACGGCGCACCCGTGGCCTACGTCCTCGACTTCCTCGCGATCGTCGCCGCCGACGTCGCGTCGATCAGCGAGCGGCGTACGGACCGCTT
>JAKFFB010000138.1:0-11467 GCA_036675425.1 Actinomycetales bacterium
CGGACCGCTCCGGCGATGGCGTCCGCGAGCCGATCGGCGCGGGTCGGCGCGGTGCGCGTCGGGGTGGGTGCGAGGACGCGTACGACGAGCGCGTCCAGGGCGCGGGGCACCCCGGCGAGGACCTGGTGCGGGGCGGTCAGCCGGCCGCGCGAGCGGCCGTCGCGGGGAGCGGGCGCGGCGGGGACCCCGCACGACGGCTGCGGCGTGGCGCTGGCCGGCCACCGGCCGGTGAGCATCGCGTAGAGGACCGCGGTCAGGTCACGCACGTCCGCGGCCGGTCCGGTCGGGTCGCCGGCGCGCTGGGCGGGCGCCGCCCGGTCGGGCAGGGCGGCGGAGGTCGCCGTGTCGGTGAGCCGGATCGCGCCGGCGGGGGTGATCATGACGTTGCCGGGGTGGATCCGGCCGTGCAGCACCCCGGCGTCGTGCGCCGGCTGCAGCGCCTCGGCCGCCTGGCGCGCCAGGGTCGCCGCCACCTCCGGCTCGAGGTGGCCGTCCTCGCGCAGCACCGTCGCGAGGTCGCGCCCGTCGACCCACTCGCTGATGACGTAGGCGACGTCGACCTCGCCGGCGGGCCGTCCGGCGCGCTCGGCCGGCCGCTCCTCGATCGCGGCGTCGTAGACGCGGGCCAGCACCGGGGAGCTCAGCGACCCGGCCGCGGCGGCGGCCTCCAGGAACGGCCGCGCGGCGGCTGCGCCGCGCTTGCCGGCCGCCCGCAGCACCTTGACCGCGACGGGCCGGTCGAGCACCTCGTCGTGCGCCCGCCAGACGATGGCGGGCGACTCCTCGTCAGCCGCGGCGCGCGGCGCCGGCTCGACGGCGTGCTCGAGCCGGTAGCGGTCGGTCAGCAGGTCCCCCGCCCGCAGGACCGGGCGGACCGCGCGGCGGCTCGGCGGCGGGGCCACGGAACCTCCTCGTCGGTGCGCGACAGGTGTCGCCGTCGCACCGCGGCGGCTGGCGCCGATCCTAGAGGGGTCGGGCAGCGGGGCTCAGGCGGTGTCGCGCGCCGAGACCGTCGAGGTCATGCTCGCCCAGTCGCGCGCCGGGCCGATCTTCTCGATGACCATCGTCGGGGCCACCCGCAGCAGGGTCAGCGTGACGGTGCCGTCGGGGGCGACGGTGAAGGTCTGCGGGTCGATGCTGTCGCCGTACTCGACGATCTCCGCGACCGCCGCGTCGTACGCCGCCTGCAGGTCCTTGCCGGTCCGGTAGGACTCGGCCGCGGCCCGGGCGGCGAGCTGGGCGTGGTCCTCGGCCTGGAAGCGCGCGGCGCCGAGCGAGATGGCGTCGAAGCCCAGCACGCCGAGCACGGCGAGCACGGCCACCACCTTGGTGAGCCAGCCCAGCACGATGTCGCCGCGGTCGTCCATGTGCAGGGGATCGGCGTGCGGGAGCGCTTCCTTGAGGTCCACCCGATCGGGTGTCCGGAGTCAGCGCAGCCCGAGCCGACGGAGCACCGGCCCGGCGACCTCGCCGACCTCGGCGACCCGCATCCGGCGGGTCAGCAGCACGTAGCCCGCGACCAGGACCGCGCCGCCGAGGGCGAGCGCGAGCGCCGCGCCGAGCGGTCCCCTGCCGACGGTGCCGGTGACGAGAGCGGCGGTCCCGAGCGCCAGCAGGCCGGGCACGGCGGACGCCACCGCGCAGCGCACCGCGGTGCGGACGACGGAGCTGCCGTCGAGCCCGCCGATGCGGCGCGAGAGCACGACCGAGCAGATCGCGAGCCCGGCGAGGAACGACGTCGCGTGCCCCGCCGCGAGACCGACCACCCGCCACTGCTCGGGCAGCAGCAGGTAGAGCGTGACGTCGACGACGACCAGCGTGGCGTTGACGCCGAGGTTGATGAGCGTGGGCGTACGCGTGTCCTGCAGCGCGTAGAACGCCCGCAGCTGCAGCTGGTAGGTGCTGAACGGCACCAGCCCCAGGGCGAAGACCCCGAGCAGCAGCCCGATGAAGCGCGCGTCGTCGACCGACACCTCGCCGCGGGCGAAGACCACCGTGGCGATCTCGCGGCCGAGGACGACGAACGCGACCGCCGCCGGGACCAGCACCGCCACCGTCAGCCGCAGCCCCCGGTTCAGCGAGGCGCGCAGGTCGTCGGTGCGGTCGTCCGCGGCGGCCCGGCTCATCCGGGGCAGCAGCGCGGTGATGACGCTGACCGCGACGACCGCGTGCGGGAGCTGCCAGAGCACGAAGGCGTAGACGTAGGACGGGTAGCCGCGGCCGTCCTCGACGAGCGCGTCGTCGGAGCTGAGCCGCACGACGACGAGGTAGGCGAGCTGGTTGGCGACGACGTAGACCAGCACCCACTTGGCCAGGTGCGCCACCTTGCGCAGGCCGAGCTCGGCGAAGCCGCCCCGGGGGCGCAGGGTGAAGCCGACCGACCGCAGCGCCGGCACCAGCGCGACGGTCTGCGCGACGATGCCGAGGGTGGTGCCGATGCCGAGCAGCGCGACCTGCCCGTCGGTCAGCCCGCCGGCGGTGAGCTCGCCGGCACCACGCACGACGAGGAACGCCAGTCCGGTCCCGATGACGACCAGGTTGTTGAGCACCGGCGCCCACATCGGCGGCGCGTAGCTGCCGCGCACGTTGAGGATCGCGCCGAGCACGGCGCCGGCGCCGTAGAACAGCACCTGCGGCAGGAAGAAGCGCGCGAGCACCACGGCCAGCTCGCGGGACTCCGGGTCGAGGTCGCCGGCGTAGAGGTCGATGAGCAGCGGCGCCGCGAGCACCAGCACGATGGCCGCGCCGCCGAGGACCAGCACGGTGAGCGTGAGCAGCCGCTGGGCGTACGCCGCGCCGCCGTCCTCGTCGGTCTTCGCGGCGCGCACCAGCAGCGGCACCACGACGGACGTGAGCACGCCGCCGAGCAGGAGCTCGTACACGATGTTGGGGGTGGTGTTGGCGACGTTGTACGCCGCGGCGACGCCCTCGACGCCGAGCACCGACGCCAGGACGGCGGTGCGCAGGAAGCCGGTGCCGCGGGAGGCGATCGTCCCGAGCGCCATGGTCCGGGTGGACCTGCCGAGGTCGTCGGGTCCCTCGCTCACGCGGGGTCCGCGGTTCGCCGGAGCGCGCGGCGGGTGATGCGGAAGCCGGCGGCGATGAGCAGCACCGCGGCGGCGACGCCGGTGACGGCGAGGGCCACCCGGCCGTACTGCGTGGAGCGCACGTCGAGCCGGACCGGGTCGCCGAAGGCGTTGCCGTCCTCGTCGACGAGGGTCGCCAGCACGACGAACCGGCCGGAGGTGCGCGGCTCGACCTTGATCGGGATCTGGGTGGCGTTGCGGGCGGGGATGACCTGCACGCCGGTGGCGCTGGAGGACAGCCGCGCGGCGCTGGTCTCGTCGAGGCGGACGCCGACGTTGACCGGTTGGTCGAGCTCGTTCTGCACGAGCAGCTGGAGGGTGCCGGACTCGCCCGTGAGCAGCACCGGCTTGCTCACCAGCCGGATCTGGTTGCGCAGGTTCCGGACGTCGTCCTCGAGCAGGTCGAGCATCCGCCGCCCGTCGGCGGGGGCGTCCCGCCAGGCGGCGGAGGCGGCCCGCCCGCTGGCCCGCAGCAGCCGGGCGCGCGTGGCCGTGGCCTCGTCGGTGCCGTCGACCAGCACGGCCTCGGTGAACTGGTCGGCCGCCAGCCGGACCGCCGCCAGCCGCTCCAGGAAGACCGGGGAGAGCTCGCCGGTCCGGTCGTCGACCGGCTCACCGGCGGTGCGCTCCTCGGCGGGCGCCGGTCCCTGGTCGTCCGGCAGGCCCGCGCAGCGCTCGCGGCCCGCGGCCACGTCGGCGAGCGGCACCGGGCACAGCCACGGCAGCCGGCCGGTGTCGGCGATCATCGCCGCGGCCAGGCCGGCCTGCGCGACGTCGGCGTCGCGCGCCGGGGCGATGAGCAGGGTGCGCGACTGGCTCGGCAGCTCGGCGGCGATCATCGCGGTCTCGGCGATGAAGCGCTGCTCCGCCAGCCGCGGCCCCTGCCACCCGGTCGGGTCCGGGGTGACCAGTGCGGACAGCACGGGCTCGGCGACCAGGCCGGTCACCTTGCCGAACTGCGACGGCAGCTCGGTCCGCGCGCTCGGCGTCCGGTTGCGCGAGGTGGAGGCGGCCGGCAGCGCGTCCTCGTCGAGCACGACCGCGGTCGCCTGCCCGCCGACCAGGACGTCGAGGGCAGCGGAGGTGAGCGGGCCCGGCGGCGGCCAGGCGACGGAGGTCAGCGGGGAGCGGTCGGAGTCCGGCTCGTAGAGCAGCCCGCGCGTCTCGGCCTGGCCCAGCTTGCGGAGCTGCTCGGCCTCGTCGCGCAGCCCGCGGCCGACCCGGGTCATCGCCACGACGTCGGGGTCCCCGAACGGCAGCGCGAGCACGTCGCTCTCGCGGGCCGCGGCGCGCAGCCCGACGAGCCACTGCTCGGCGGCCGGCGAGGCCTCGTGGTCGACCCGCTCGCCGTTCTCGAGGACCGTGTAGTCGCGGACCATCGCCTCGACGCTGTAGACCAGCGCCGGGTCGACGCCGTAGGTCATCGGCACCGGCTCGCCGCGACACCCGGCGGTGCTGTCGCGGGGGGTTCCCTCCGGCGGCGTCGCGGTCGCGTCGCACCCGCCCTTGCTCCCCTCGCGACCCGCGAGCAGCAGCTCCTGCAGCCGTCCGCGGGGCAGGTCGTCGTCGCCGGGCGAGACCAGGGTCGCGAGCTCGTCGTCGAGCATGACCTCCGCGGGAGCCCGGCGCGGCTGGTCGACCAGCGGCCACAGCCACGCGACCCGGGTCGGCGCGGGTGGCCCGTCGGGGAACCACGGGACGAAGGTGCTGGCCAGCCCGAGCGGCGTGCGCGACCGCTCCCCGCCGTAGCGGGCACGCGCCTGCACCGACAGCGGGTAGACGCCCAGGCCCCCCGTGAGCTGCAGGTCGCGGACGAGCAGGCGGAGGTCGAAGGTCGTGGTCTCCCCGGGCGCGAGGCCCTCGTTCGCGGCGCGCTCGGTGAGGCGGCGCCGGCCGAGCGCGGGCTCGTCCTCGGCGCGCTGCAGCTCGCCCCGGCTGCGGATCACGCGCCCGGTGGACAGCCGCACCTCGAGGCCGTCGAGCGCCTCGGTGCCGCAGTTGCGCAGCCGGCCGGCGACCTGGAACGGCTGCTCTGCTCGGCTCGGCGCCCGCGGCAGGAGCGTCGTGACCTCCACGCGCACGGGGGACTCGTCGGAGGCGCCCTCGCAGCCGGCGGCCACCGACAGCGACGGGCCGGCGGACGGCTCGGTCCCACCGGCGACAGCCGGCAGCGCCAGCAGCGGAGCCAGCACCGCCAGCCCGGTCGCGGCGCAGAGCAGGCCGGCCCGCCTCACGACCCGCGTCAGGCCGTCTCGGCGAGCAGCACCGGCACCCGCTCGAGCAGGCGTCGCTCGTCGGCGTAGGCGAGCCGGGCGGCCAGCTCGTCCAGCGGCACCCAGGCCACCTCGCTCACCTCGACGTCCTCGTCGGAGAGCTCCAGGCCGTTCACCGGGTCGGTGGCGAGCAGCAGGTAGTGGTGCACGGTCTTGTGCACGCGCCGCCCCTCGGCGACGAACCAGAAGTCGATCGTGCCCAGCTTGCCGATCACCCGACCGGCGATCCCGGTCTCCTCCTCGACCTCGCGCACGGCGGTCTCGGGCTCGGTCTCGCCAGGCTCGACGTGCCCCTTCGGCAGCGACCACAGCAGCCGGCCGCGACGGTCCAGCCGGCCGATCAGCGCGCCCGAGGCACCCGGCCCGAGGCGGTCCAGCACCAGCCCGCCGGCGCTCGTCTCGTCGACCCGGCGCAGCGGCCGGCGGCCCGACGAGGCCCCCTGCCCAGGCGTGGGCGGCGACGGAGGGGTCATCGGCTCAGGGTACGTCGGGACCCCTCGCCCCGTCTGCGCCGACACCGCCGGCCGGGCAGTCAGCCGGTGGAGCGGCTGCTCCGGTCCCGCCGCACGGCGTCGAGGTCCAGCACGACCGCGGGCGCCGGGGCGTCCGCGACCCCGGTGAGGCTGGCCACCCTGGCTCCGGTCGCCACCAGCAGGTCGCGGGTGCGGATGCCGAGGACGACCTCGGCCTCGCCGACCGTGCAGTAGCAGACGTCGCTCTCCCCGAGAGCGCTGTCGGCGAGCAGCTCCACGTCCGGCGGCAGGCACACGGGGCCGACCAGCCCGGCGGCGTAGTCCGTGACGGCGTTGACGACGTCGGGCCGGGCCGGGCTGACCGCCAGGGCGCCGAGCGCGTCGAGCAGCGCCGCCGGGTCGGGCACCCGCCCGGACGGCACGAGGACCGCGGCGAACGCGGCCCCCTCCGCCCGGGTGACCTCGTAGCAGTGCACGGTCACGCCGCCGCGGGGCAGCGCCAGCAGCCGGGGCAGGTCGTCGCCGGAGGTCGCCCGGCGCGGCAGGCGCACCATCTCGTGGGGCACGTCATGGGCGAGCAGCTCGCGGTGCACGTCGAGGGCCCCCTTCATGACGTGCACCTCCCCACGCTCCCGGCGACTTCGTAGTGAAACACCGATCGGGGCGCACCGATAGGCTCGTCTCCCGTGCCCGGGATGAGCGAGTTCCAGCAGAACGCCGTGCGCGAGCTGCTGCGCGTGGCGCCGGTCGCGGGCGAGCTCGGCGAGCGCTTCGCCGCCGCCGGCCACCCGCTGCACCTGGTCGGCGGCTCGGTGCGCGACGCCTTCCTCGGCCGGCTCGGCGACGACCTGGACTTCACGACGTCGGCCCGTCCCGAGCAGGTCCAGGCGCTGCTGGACGGCTGGGCCGAGGCCACCTGGGAGACCGGCATCGCGTTCGGCACGGTCGGCGCGCAGCGCAAGGGCTTCCGGATCGAGGTCACGACGTACCGCGCCGAGGCGTACGACCGCAGCTCGCGCAACCCGGCCGTCTCCTACGGCGACTCGCTCGCCGACGACCTGGTCCGGCGCGACTTCGCGGTCAACGCCATGGCGGTCGCGCTGCCCGACTGGCGGGCGCCGGACGCGTTCGTCGACCTGCACGGCGGGATGGACGACCTGGCGGCCTCGGTCCTGCGCACACCGGGCCGGCCCGAGGACTCCTTCGGCGACGACCCGCTGCGGATGCTGCGCGCCGCGCGGTTCGCCTCGCAGCTCGGCTTCGCCGTGGCGCCGGACGTCGTCGCGGCGATGACGGCGATGGCCGAGCGGCTGGAGATCGTCAGCGTCGAGCGGATCGCCGACGAGCTGTCCAAGCTGCTGCTCGGCCGCTTCCCCCGGGCCGGCCTCGAGCTGCTCGTGGACACGGGGCTGGCCGCGCACGTGCTGCCCGAGCTGCCGGCGCTGCGGCTGGAGATCGACGAGCACCACCAGCACAAGGACGTCTACGACCACACCCTCCAGGTGCTCGAGCGGGCGATCGCGCTCGAGGAGGGCGAGCCCGACCTCGTGCTCCGGCTGGCTGCGCTGCTGCACGACATCGGCAAGCCGCGCACCCGCCGCAAGGAGCCCGGCGGCGGGGTGTCCTTCCACCACCACGAGGTGGTCGGGGCGTCGATGGCCCGCCGGCGGCTCAAGGCGCTGCGCTTCCCGAAGGACGTCGTCAACGCCGTCACGCTGCTGACCGAGCTGCACCTGCGCTTCCACGGCTACGGCACGGGCTCGACGTGGACCGACAGCGCCGTGCGCCGCTACGTCACCGACGCCGGCGACCAGCTGCCGCGGCTGCACAAGCTCGTGCGCTCGGACTGCACGACCCGCAACCGGCGGCGCGCGGCCGCGCTGGCCTCGGCGTACGACGACCTCGAGGCCCGGATCGCCGAGCTCGCGGAGAAGGAGGAGCTGGGCAGGATCCGGCCCGACCTGAACGGCGAGGAGATCATGGAGCTGCTCGGGCTGCCGCCCGGCCCGCTGGTCGGGAAGGCCTACAAGCACCTGCTCGCGCTGCGGATGGAGCACGGCCCGCTGCCCCGCGACCACGCCGAGGCCGAGCTGCGGGCCTGGGCGCGCGAGCAGGGGATCGACCCCGTCTAGTCATTTCGGGCCATGGATCGAGGCCCCACGGGCGTCGATGATGTGCACATGCCGGGACAAGACGGACGCGCGAGCACGGGGTGGGTGGTCGGGATCTCCGTGCTGCTCGCCGGCGTGCTGCTGTCCGCCGTCGGCGTCGCCGCGCTGCGGGGCAGCACCGCCGCCGCCGACACCGTGCTCGCGCGCGCAGCCGACGCGGTCCTCGAGCTGAAGGACGGCAGCACCCGTCCGGCGGTCGAGGGCGAGCGGGTCCCCCGCGGCGCCACCGTCCGGGCCGGCCGCACCGGCGCCGAGCTCGACACCCGCGGTCGCGTCGTGCACCTCGGGGCCGACACCGCCGTCACGGTCGTCGACGGCGCGCGCCAGGTGCTGCGGACCGGCTTCGTCCTCGTCGACTCCTCCGACGCCCCCGGCCTCGAGCTGCAGGGCGCGGCCGCCACCGTGACCACCGCCGAGGGCTCGCTGGTGCGGGTCGACGGCGGGTCGCTGACCCGCGTGGGCGTGCTCCGGGGCGGCGCCGCCGACGTGCGGGCGGCCGGCCGCCGGGCGAGCGCCGAGGTCCCGACCTACTACCAGGTGCAGGTCGCCACCGGCGGGCTGCCCGGCTCGATCACGCCCTTCGTGCTGACCCCCGGCGACACCTACGAGCGGCGGCTGGCCAGCGACCTGGTCGGCGCCGACGAGGACCTCAACGCGCTCGGCTCCCGGCTCGACGCCGGCGGCGAGGCGGGCCGGGTCGTGCTGGCTGCGGTGACCGAGGAGCTCGCCGACCGCTCGGCTCCCGAGGCTCCGCTGGCGTTCCTCGTGGCCAGCGCTGCCCGCACGGACGGTGACCTGCCCGAGCGCTTCGCCGACGTGACCCGGCTGCGCTCCGAAGGCGGCTCGTGGGGCGTCGTCGCCGCGATCGTCTCCGCGCCGGTCGGCGGCGTCAGCGCCGCGCTGGACGCCCTGCTCGACCCCTCCTCCGAGCCGGTGCTGGCCGGCCAGCCGCTCGACATCGGCGCCGTGCTCGACCTCGACGGCGACGGGGTCAGCGACGGCGGCTCGTCCGGACCGGGCGCCCCGGCCTCACCGGCTCCGCGGCCCACCTCCGGGAGCGGCGGCGGCGGCGGTCCGAGCCCCGCCCCCAGCCCGTCCCCCTCGGTCGGCGAGCCGGTGACCACCGTCGTCGACGAGGTGGTCGACACCGTGCTCGACCTGGTCAGCCCGAGCCCCAGCGCCGCGCCCGTCCTCGGCGGCAGCGTCCCCTCGCCCAGCCCGTCGCCGATCGTCGAGCTCCCCCTGCTGGACCCGCTCCTCCGCTAGGCCTACCCCCTGGTGATCCACGCGGACCTTGAGGCGTTCTCGCGGGGTGGATCCACCTGAAGATCCGCGTGGATCACGGGTTGGTTCTCGGCGGGGTCAGCGGTCGACGATGGGCTCGACGGGCTCGGAGGCAGCCCGCCGGGCGGTGGCGACGCCGTAGACGAGGGCGGTCACCGCGTAGCCGCCGGCGACCAGCCCGATGACCAGGTAGCTCCTGCCGTCGGCCGGCAGCAGCACCGCCGACGCGGCCGCCGCGGCGACGAAGCTGACGTTGAAGAGCGTGTCGTAGAAGGAGAAGACGCGGCCGCGGAAGTCGTCCGCGACGCTCTCCTGCAGCAGCGTGTCCACGCAGATCTTCGCCGCCTGCGCCGCGAAGCCGAGGACGTACGCCGCGACGAGGAACGCGCGGTGGGTGTACGGGAGGCCGAAGACGAGCTGGGCGACAGCGGCGGAGCCGAACACCGTGACGATCCACCGCTGCGTGCCCCAGCGGCGGGTGACCACGGGCGTGACGAGAGCCGCCGTGAGCCCGCCGAGCACCGCGAGCCCGCCGACCGCGATCAGCCCGCCGAAGCCGCTGTCGCCGGAGAACTGGGCGCCGAGGAAGCCCTCGGGCGTGTAGAGCAGCAGCGTCGCGACGGTGGTCAGGCCGTAGAGGAAGCGGTGCGCGCTGATCGCCGCGAGCGCGCGCGCCGCCGGCCCGCGCTCGCGCACGTGCCGAGCGCCCTGCACGACCCCGCGGGCGACGTGCGACAGCGCCTCCCGCAGCGCGGTCGTCGGAGGATGGTCCGGGCCGAGCAGCCGTCGTGCGATCCGGGAGGCGAGCAGCGCCGCCGCGCAGTAGGCGAGCGCCGCGACGAGGGACGTACGACCGCCGCCCTCCGGGCCGGAGCCGACCAGCGGTCGCAGCACGGTCGCGACGACGGCGCCCAGGGTGAACGCCCCGCCGCCGAGCGTCGTGGTGAGCGCGTTGGCCGTCACCAGCTGCCGCTCCTGCACGACGTGCGGGAGGGCGGCCGACAGCGCGGAGAGCACGAAGCGGTTCGTCGAGATGATGACCAGCGCGAGGCCCTGCACGACCAGCGCGTCGTCGCCGAGCACGGCGAGCAGGCCGCCGGTCACCGCCACGAGCGCGGCCCGCACGAGGTTGGCGTCGCGCAGCACCCGCTGCCGGCTCCACCGGTCGAGGAAGACGCCGGCGAACGGCCCGACGATGCTGAACGGCAGCAGCAGCACGGCGAAGGCGGTCGCGGCCTGCGCCGCGGACGTCGCGTCGTTGGGGTCGAAGAAGACGACCAGGATGAGCGCGGTCTGGAAGAGCCCGTCGCCGAGCTGACCGGCCAGCCGCACCCAGAGCAGCTGCCGCAGGTCCGGCCGCTCCAGCAGCTCCCGCAGCTCGTGGTGTCGGCGGCGGGTCACCCGCCCGAGACTAGGTGCGGGCTACAGCTGCAGCACGTGGCCGGACCGCGGGTCGCTGCTCCCGGAGAGCACCTGGCCCCACACCTCGCGGAGAGCCTGCGGCCCCTCCCCGACGACGACGTCGACCCACTGCGTCACCGAGGGCAGGAACGACGACCACGCCTGCCCGAACCGCTGGTCGAGGCCGTCGCGCCCCCAGTCCTGACCGCGCTTGCGCATCTGGTCGGGGGCGAAGAAGACGGCCGGGCGCGCACCCGCGAGGGTCCCGGCAGGAGTGCTGTCCTGGTGCGTCACACCGACGACGACGTCGGCGACGAGCGCCTCGCGAAGGTGGTCGTGCAGGGCGGCGCGCAGCGGGGTGCTGCCGGCGCAGTCGACGTACGCCGTCGGGACCTGCTCCAGCCCCGCGACGTCGTCGTACGCCACGACCTCGTCGTAGCAGCCGAGCGACCGGGTGAAGTCGACGTTGCGGGGGGACGTGAGGCCGACGGTGCGCACGCCGGACTGCTGCAGCAGGAACGCCGTGCCGTACGCCGTCTTGCTCGACGCGGAGGACAGCACGACGGCCTCCGCCCCGGCCGTGCCGCCGTCGGTGAGGAAGTCGGCCAGCATGAAGGAGGTGAAGAACAGCGGCCGGTAGAGCACCTGCAGGTCCTCGTGCTCGGCGGAGTAGGCGGCGTCGCCGGTGGTGAGGGCGTACGCGTTGTACGGCGAGGGCAGCGAGGTGCGGTGCGGCGTGACGTCGCGGAAGCCGTGCGCGCCGGCGGCATCGGGTCGTA
>JAKFFB010000205.1:0-47808 GCA_036675425.1 Actinomycetales bacterium
CGCGCCGCAGGGCGGGGTCGCTGCCGGTGGGGCGGCCCCGGCCGGCGGTCAGCAGGGCCTCCTCGCCGGGCTGGCCCTGCTGGCCGCGGCTGCCGCCGCCGGTGCCGGCGTGGTGGCGGGACGGCGCTGAGCCGTGCGCCTCGACCTGCCGTGGGCGATCCGCGGGGTCAGCGCCGCGCTGGCGCTGCAGCTGACCGCCGCGGCCGGAGCCCTCGCCGGGCCGTGGGCCCTCACGCCGCCGGCGTCACCCCAGCCGGCCGCCCCCGTCGTGCGGACGGCTGCCGTGACGCAGCCGGCCCTCGGCCCGGTCGTCCTGTCGGCCGAGGGGCTCTGGACGGGCGAGATCCCGCTCGCACCGCTGTCCGTCGGGCCCGACGGGGCGCTGGAGGTCCCGGCGACGGCCGACGGCCTCGGCTGGTGGTCGGCCGGGCCGCGCCCCGGTGAGCCCGGCGCGGCCGTCGTGGTCGGCCACGTCGACCTGGACGGCCGTCCGGGCGTCTTCGCCCGTCTCGGCAGCGCCTCGCCGGGCACCCTCGTCGTGGTGGGCCGCGGGCCGGACGCCGTGCGGTTCCGGGTCACCGGCGTCGAGCGCCACGCGAAGGCGGACTTCCCGACCGAGGAGGTCTACCGGCCCACCGCCGCGTCAGAGCTCCGGCTGATCACCTGCGGCGGCCGCTTCGACCGCAGCACGGGCCACTACGAGGACAACGTGGTCGTCCGGGCCGTGCGCGTCTGACCGGATCAGTCGCAGCCGCAGACGCCGGAGGCCGACCGGACCTGGAAGCAGTCGGGGCAGGTGGCGGACTTGATCGCGGCCTTCTCGACCTCGGCCTCGCGGGCGAGCGTCGCGGCGCGGGTGGCAGCGGCCTTCTGCGTACGGGCCTTGGCCTTCGCCTCGACGGCGTCGCGCTCGGCGGTCACGAGGGCGTTCGCGGCGATGACGTCGGCGTTGTCGTGCTCGAACACCCGCTGGCGCACGGTGTCGGGGATGAAGTCCATCTGCTGGCTGCAGAGCAGGACGGCCACGTCGAGCGGCACCTCGGCCGCGACCTGCTCCACCACGTCCCCGTGGACCAGGTCGGTGTCGGCGGCGACGATCTCCTCGACCCGCGCCGCCGCGGCGTCGACGGCAGCCTGCAGCTCGGGGGTCACGGTCTCGGTGTCGTCCACGGGTCGGGCTCGCTCTCTGACGGGGTGCTGGCGAGGGTCCTTCGCCGGGTGCCTGCCCAGTCTGCCCCAGTCTCCGCCGGAGCGGGGTCCGTCGAGCCCTCCGGACGCACGTCGGCCCGGCCCCCGTGAGGGGACCGGGCCGACGAGAAGCGCTGGAACTACTGCGGAACGACGTTCTCCGCCTGCGGGCCCTTCGGGCCCTGGGTGATGTCGAACTCGACGCGCTGGTTCTCGTCGAGGGACTTGTAGCCGTCGGTGGCGATCGCGGAGAAGTGCACGAAGACGTCGGCGCCGCCGCCGTCCTGAGCGATGAAGCCGAAGCCCTTCTCGGCGTTGAACCACTTCACAGAACCCTGAGCCATGTTGCTGTCTCCTTCAAGACTTCGGGGCGCGCACTGTGCGCGGACCCTGATTGAGCTGTCGGAGACGCAAGAACGCCCGCGACCTACACGTCCGCGGGCGTTGATGAACACGAGCGAAGAGGTGCAACTGCAACCGTGCAGGAGTCTACACGGGTGACACTGGTACGGGAAGGGCACAGCGCCCGACGACGACGGGAGCCCGCGTGACCTCGACCCCGGCCACCTCGGCCGAGCCGGCCGGCGTCCGCGCCCGGGCCGTCTCCGGCTTCACGCTCTACGACGTCGCCAACTCGGCGTTCGTCACCACCGTGGTCACCGCCGTGGGCGGCCCGTTCCTCACCGCGATCGCCGAGCACGCGGCCGACGACCGGGGCAGGGTGTGGGTGCTGGGGCTCGAGCCGCGGGCGAGCGCGATGTTCGCGTACGCCGTGAGCTTCTCGGTCATCCTGCAGGTCCTGCTGCTGCCGATCCTCGGCGCCGCCGCCGACCGGCCGGTCGCCAAGCGCCGGGTGCTGGTCCTCGGCACGGCGGTCGGCGCCGTCGCCACGCTCGTCATGGCCGTGGTGCCGATGGGGGCGGTGCTCCCGGCCTTCGCGGCCTTCGTCGTCGCGAACGTCGCCTACGGCGCGGCGATCCTGGCCTACAACGCCTACCTCGCCGACGTCGCCCGGCTGCCCGACCGCGACCGGGTCTCCGCCCGGGGCTTCGCCTTCGGCTACGCCGGCGGGGCCTTCGTGCTCGCCCTCTCGCTCGGCCTCATCACCGCCGCCGAGCCGCTCGGCATCGACCGCGGCACGGCCGTGCGGATCACCATCGCGGTCTCCGGGATGTGGTGGGCCGTGGTCGGTCTGGTGGCGCTGCGTCGGCTGGACGCCGTGCGCGACCTGCCGGACTACGACGCGACGACCAGCACCGCGCCGCTGCTCACGCAGGCCCGCGACTCGATGCGGCAGCTGCTGGGGTCGCTGCGCGCGCTGCGGGCGCTGCCCGGCACCGCGCGCTACCTGGTGGCGTTCCTGCTCTTCAACGACGCGATCCAGGCCGTCGTGGCGCTGTCAGCCGTCGTGCTCACCCAGGAGCTGTTCGTCGCCAAGGGCCAGGAGGCCGAGGACGCGACGCCCTTCCTGCTGCAGCTGATCCTGCTCATCCAGGTCGTGGCCGTCTTCGGCGCGCTGGCCTCGGCCCGGCTCGCCCGCCGCTACGGCGCCAAGTCGACGCTGCTGCTCACCCTCGTGCTGTGGAGCTCGGTCGTCGTCTACGCCGTGGCGGCGCTCGACAGCACCGCAGCGGCGTACGTCATGGGCGTCGTCATCGCGCTCGTCCTCGGCGGATCGCAGGCGCTCGCGCGGTCGCTGTTCAGCTCGATGGTGCCGCAGCACCGGCAGGCGAGCTTCTTCGGCTTCTACGAGCTGGCCGAGCGAGGCACGGCCTGGGTCGGCACGCTCGTCTTCGCGATCGTGCTGGACATCACCGGCTCCTACCGGGGGGCGCTGCTCAGCCTGCTCGTCCTCTTCGTGACGGGTGGCCTGCTGCTCGCTGCGACCGACACCGATGCGGCGATCGCGGCGGCCCGCGACGCCGAGGACACCGGCGACCCGGCCGTCGTCGAGGTCCCCTCTCAGTAGCGGGCGCCGACCGGCGGCGGAAGGGCGTCGAGCTCGGCGAGGTCGGCCGCGGACAGCTCGACGGCCGCCGACGCGGCGTTCTCCTCCAGGTAGCGCAGCTTCTTGGTCCCCGGGATCGGCACGACGTGCTCGCCCTGCGCCAGCACCCACGCCAGCGCCACCTGCGCCGGCGTGGCCCCGACCCGGTCGGCCACGGCGCGGACCTGCTCGACCAGCGCGCTGTTCGCCGCCATGGCCTCGTCCGTGAACCGCGGGTTGCGCGAGCGGAAGTCGCTGCTGTCGAAGGACCCCGGCGCGAGCGTGCCGGTGAGGAAGCCGCGTCCGAGCGGGGAGTAGGGCAGGAAGCCGACGCCGTTCTCCTTGCACCAGGGCAGCACCTTCGGCACCGGGTCGCGGGTCCACAGCGACAGCTCCGACTGGACCGTCGACACCGGGTGGATCGCGTGCGCGCGCTCGAGCTGCTCGACGCCCACCTCGCTCATGCCGAGGGCCCGCGCCTTGCCGGCGGCGACCTGCTCCGCCATCGCGCCCCACGTCTCCTCGACCGGCACCGACGGATCGACGCGGTGCAGCTGCCACAGGTCGACGCGGTCGGTGCCGAGTCGCTGCAGGGAGGCGTCGATCGCGGCCCGCACGTGCTCGGGACGGCCCTCCGGCCGGATCCCCTCCGGGCCGAGGACCAGCCCGCACTTGGTGGCGAGGAACGCCTCGTCACGGCGCCCGGCGAGCGCGCTGCCGACCAGCTCCTCGTTCGTGAACGGCCCGTAGACGTCGGCGGTGTCGATGAGGGTGACGCCCAGGTCCAGCGCCCGGTGCAGCACGGCGCGGGACTGCTCGTCGTCGCGCTCGGCGGCGCCGTACGCGTAGGACATGCCCATGCAGCCCAGGCCGACCGCGCCGACCTCCGGTCCGCCGCTGCCGAGTGCCCTGCGAGGAAGTGTCATCCGGTCATCGTGCCCGCCACCCGATCGGGTGACGCGGGGCACCCCGTCGGGTGACGAGGCACCAGTGTGCGTCTGCTGACTTGTCTGCTCGTGTCCGTTCTCACCGCGCTCGCGAGCCCCGCGGCGGCGGTCGTCAAGGTCGACCCCGGGACGGGGACGGAGTACGACGACGCCCGCGTCGTGGTGCCGATGACCTTCCCGGTCGCCGGCCCGACGCGGTTCTCCGACAACTGGCTCGTCTGCCGCTCGGGCTGCTCGCGGATGCACATGGGGCAGGACCTCATGGCGGCCAAGATGACCCCGCTGGTGGCCGCCTTCGACGGCGTCGTCACCTCGGTCCGGCGCGAGTCGACGCCGAACAGCGGCGGCAACCACCTGGTCCTGGTCGGTGACCGCGGCCCGTCCGCGGGCTGGTCGGCGATCTACGTCCACGTCAACAACGACACCCCCGGCACCGACGACGGACGCGGCACCGGCAG
This sequence comes from Actinomycetales bacterium, assembly GCA_036675425.1. Classification (GTDB taxonomy): domain Bacteria; phylum Actinomycetota; class Actinomycetes; order Mycobacteriales; family SCTD01; genus SCTD01. The sequence continues at coordinate 4,581 of JAKFFB010000205.1, forward strand.
GTGGGACTTCCCGGCCGGCATCGCGCCCGGCGTCCGCGTCCTCGCGGGCCAGCTGGTCGGCTGGCTCGGCGACTCCGGCAACGCCGAGGGCACCGGGCCGCACCTGCACGTCGAGCTGCGCAAGGGTGACGGCTGGCGCGGCGTGGTCCACAACGCCTACCCCTCGCTGGTCGCCGCGCGGCGGCTGACCGCACCGCTGCCGAGCGGCCCGCACCCCGACGGCTCGCTGCTGCGGCACCCGAGCGGCGCGCTCTTCCTGCTCGACGGCGGCCGCAAGCGCCCGATCAGCGCTCCCGTGCTGGCGGCGACCGGTCGCCCCCTGGCGACCGCGGTGCCGATGACCGCGGCCGAGTCGCTCGGCTACCCGACCGGGCCGCCGGCGACGGTCCCCGACGGCACCATCGTGCGCGACCCGCGCGGCACCACCTGGCTGGTCACCGGAGGAGCCCGGGCCAAGGCCGGCGCGCCCGTCTGGGCCGCGCTGGGCCGGCCGGCGCCGCGGCTGCACCCCGTGACGGACGCCGAGCTGACCCGCCTGCAGGTCGTCGACCCGCCGACGTCCCCGCTCTACCCGGGCGCGCTGGTGCGGGCGGAGGGGGCCGACGCCGTGCACCTGGTCGCTCCCGACGGCGACCTGCACCCGATCCCCCATCCCGCCGTCCTGGCCAGCCACGGCTGGAGCTCGCGCGACGTCGCCGTTCTCCCCGAGGAGGCGTTCGCCGAGGTCGACGTCGACGAGCCGCTGGACCTGCGTGACGGCACCCTGGTCCAGACCTGGTCGCACCAGGTCAGCGTCGTCTCGGGCGGGGCGGCCCGGCGGCTGCACGACTCCCGCCAGGTCCGCGACTACGGCTACCTCGGCAAGCCGCGGACGGTCGTGCCGGACGCGGTGGTCGCGCACCTGCGGACGACCGAGCTCACCGCGCGCTGAGCACAGGGGTCAGGCACGCCGGGGCCGGACTCCGGCAGGATGTCCGGGTGCACGACGACGTCTGGGACCGCTGCGCCTTCCCGGGCTCCTTCCGTCGCTACCAGGGTCTAGCGCTCGAGGCGGTCGACGGGCTCCGGGCGGCCGGGCACAGCCGTGCGTACGTCGTGATGCCCCCCGGCTCGGGCAAGACCGTGCTGGGGCTCGAGGTCGCCCGCCGCATCGGCCGGCGCACCCTGGTCCTCACGCCGAACACCGCCGTGCAGGCCCAGTGGCTCGCGCAGTGGAAGGACTTCGGCGGCGACGGGCCGCACCCGGCGCCGGCCAGCGCCGAGCGCGGGCTGCGGGCGCCGGTGACCGTGCTGACCTACCAGTCGCTGAGCGTCTGGGACCGCACGGCCGACGACGAGGACGTCGAGGACGACTCCTCGGCCACCCTGGCCGAGACCCGACGGGCGGCGCTGCGCGGCGAGCCCGGCTCCGACCTGCTCGACCTGCTGCACCCGCGCGGCCGCGACCTGGTCCGGCGGGCCGCCGAGATGGGGCCGTGGACGCTGGTGCTCGACGAGTGCCACCACCTGCTGGAGACCTGGGGCGCCCTGTGCCGCGCCCTCGTGCGGGCCCTCGGCGACGACACCTGGGTCGTCGGCCTCACCGCGACGCCGCGCACCTCGATGACCGCCCGGCAGGCCGAGCTGCACGACGACCTGTTCGGCGACTGCGACTTCTCCGTACCCACGCCGGCGGTCGTCAAGGAGGGCGAGCTCGCGCCGTACCAGGAGCTCGTCTACCTCACCGGTCCCACGACCGAGGAGGACACCTGGATCGTCGCCGAGCGCAGCCGCTTCGCCGACCTGCAGCTCGAGCTGCTGTCCGAGCGCACGGGCACCCTGCCCTTCCTCGACTGGCTGTGGCGGCGGCTGCACGACCGGCGCTTCAGCGGGACGCAGGTGTCGTGGCGCGAGCTGGAGGAGGGCGAGCCGGAGCTGGCCCGGGCCGGGCTGCGGCTGGTGAACGCCGGGGTGCTCGAGCTGCCCGTGGGCGCGCGCATCCGCGAGGAGCACCGTGCCGTGGCCGACGCCCAGGACTGGGCGGTGCTGCTGGAGGCCTACGCCCGCGAGCACCTGTCGGCCAGCGACGCGCTCGTCGACACGCGGCTGCTGGAGGCGGTTCGGGGGGTGCTGCCCTCGCTCGGCTACACGCTGACGGTGCGCGGGCTGCGCTCGGCGACCAGTCCCGTCGACCGGATCTGCGCGCTGTCGGCGGCGAAGGCGGGCGCTGCCGTGCACGTGCTCGAGGCCGAGCACCGGGCACTGGGAGAGGACCTGCGCGCCGTCGTCCTCTGCGACTTCGAGCAGCGCACCGCGCAGCCGCCCGCGTCGCTGCAGGAGGCGACGGGTGATCGGCCGGCCGGCTCGGCGCGGCTGTCCTTCCTCGCGCTCGCGGCGTCGGACCTCGCCGACACGCTCCGGCCCGTGATGGTCACCGGCCGGACCGTCGCGATGCGGCGCGAGGACCTCGCCGCCTTCCGCGCCTTCGCGCCCGCCTTCCTCGCCGACCGGCTGCTGGCCGACCCGCTCGACGGCAACCGCGCGCTCGTCACGCTGACGGCGGGGGTCGGCTGGAGCGCCCGGATGTGGACGCCGCTCATGACGCGCTGGCTGGAAGCCGGTGGCACGCAGGCGATCGTCGGCACCCGCGGGCTGCTCGGTGAGGGCTGGGACTGCCCGGCGCTCAACGTCGTCGTGGACCTCACCAGCGCCTCGACCCCGACCGCCGTCACCCAGCTGCGCGGCCGATCGCTGCGGATCGACCCCGACCGACCGGACAAGGTCGCGGACAACTGGACCGTCGTCTGCGTCGCCGACGACCACCCGCGCGGCGACGCCGACTACCTGCGCGCGGTCCGCAAGCACGAGGCGCACCTCGCGCCCGGCCGCGACGGGGTCATCGAGTCCGGGATCGGCCACTGCGACGAGGTGCTGGGGCCGTACGCCCCTCCCTCCGCCGACACCCGAGCCGCCGTCAACGGGCGCGCGCTCGTGCGCGCGTCGGAGCGCGACCTCGTCCGCGCGGCCTGGGCCGTCGGCGAGGGCTACCGCGGGGCCGAGGTCGCCACGCTGCGGGTGCGCACCGCCCGGCCGCTCGGCCTCCCGGGTGGCGTCGTGCCGGCCGCGCTCCTGCAGGCGAGCCGCACCCTCGGGGAGCCTGCTCCCGCACCGCTGCCGCGCACCGGCCGGCCGCCGCAGCTGTGGCCGCTGCCCGTGGCGGCGGGGGTGGTGGCCGGTGCGTCCGGCACCGTCGCCGAGGGCCCGCCGACCGGGGTCGTGGCCGGGCTGGGTGCCGGCGTGACGGTCGGGGCCCTGGTCGCCGCTCGGAGGTACGTCAGCCAGCTCCGCGCGCTGAGCTCCGCCGAGGGCGTGGAGCAGTCCGCGACGCTGCGCCAGCTCGCCGGTGCGGTCGCGGACGCGCTGCACGCCTCGGGAGCGACGTCGGTGGGGGCGGCGGCGGTCCGGATCTCGGCAGGTCGCGGCGGTGAGACCTCCTGCGAGCTGGACGCTCCCGCGGCTGAATCCGCCTTGTTCGCAGCCAGTCTCGACGAGCTGCTCGCCCCGCTGGCCGACCCGCGGTGGCTCGTCTCGCGGCTCGTCCTGCCGCTGCCCGCCGGGGCTGCGGACCGCCGCCGGCTGGCACGGGCGCGCGCGCTGGGTCGGCCGGTCGAGGCCGCCGTCGCCTGGCACGCCGTCCCGTCCGCGCTGGGCCGCTCGAAGAAGCGGGTCGCGGCGTTCGAGACCGCCTGGCGCGCCCACGTCGGGGCGGGGCGGCTGGTGCTGGCCAAGGACCCCGAGGGGTCGGCGCTGCTCGACCTGCTCCGCGGCGAGGACCCGTTCGCGGTCACGAGCCGCCTGCGCACCGTCTGGCGGTAGCAGGTCCACCCTCCCTGCTGGTCCTGCTCCGATCTGGCTGTGATCACGGGTGCTCCGAGCAGGAGCAGCAGGGAGGGGGAGGCGGTCCGATCAGCGCGGCGGGCCGACCACCATCCGGCCCTCGGACACGACCCCCGGGTGCCGACCGATGCCCAGCCAGCCACCGAGGGTCAGCCCCTCCGCGGCGACGTGCACCCATGCCGGACGGCCGCGGCCACGCAACGACACCGTCGTGCGCCGCTCGTCCTGCGCCGACCGCAGCGGTCCGCGCAGCGGCAGCCGCGGGCCGCGGGCCCGGGCGGCGACCGACACCGACCACCCTTCGCCGGTCGCGGTGACCGACGAGCCCACGTCGCCGGTGAAGGAGGCGACCGCCTTCGGCAGCGCCCAGTGCGCGCGGCCGCCGTGCACCGACGGCAGCGAGTCGACGGCGATGAACGGGATGTGCACGACCGGCAGCACCGTCCCGCGCAGCAGCGGTCCGGCGAAGACCTCGCGGTAGGGCCCGACCGGCGACGACAGGTAGTCCACGACCGCCCCGAGGGTCACCGGACGCACCCGGCCGGCGAAGCGCGAGCTGCTCGGCAGCGGCGACGGCGCCCGCTGCAGCCACACCACGGCCCGCACCTCGCAGTCCCACGGGGGTCCCGGGGTGGACGCCGGCAGCTGAGCGGCGAGCGCGGCCGGCAGCCGGCTCTCCGGCAGGCAGGGCAGGTCCAGCAGCGACGACATGCCTCGATCCTGCCCCGTCATGCGATAGACGTCTGACGTGCGCCTTCGCCTGCTCCTCGCCGCCGCCGCGCTCCTGGCCGGCTGCGCCGCCGAGGAGGACCCGGCACCGCCGTCCACCTGGACCGTCGAGGTCGGCACCGCGCCGACGCTGCTCGCGCTGACCGAGGACCAGGTCTTCGCCGCGTCGTACGGCACGGGCGTCGGCGGCTCGCAGGTCTACCGCGTCGACCGCGCCACCGGGCGACTCGCGGCGCAGCGCACCCTCGCCGGCCAGCCGAACGGCCTCGCGCTCGCGCCGGACGGCGAGGTCTGGCTGGCCACCGTGCAGCTGCCCGACCAGCCGAGCGGGACCGGCCTGCAGGTGCTCGACCCTGCGACGCTGCAGACCCGGCGAGCCGTGCTCCCGCCGGGCATCCCGCTGTCCGTGGCGTTCGTCGGCGGGGCGCTGTGGGTCGGCGACGAGCGCGGCGTCCGCGAGCTCGACCGCACGACCGGTGCGGTCCGGCGAGAGGCCACGACCGACGTGCCGGCCTACCGACTGCTGACCCTCGGCGACCGCCTGCTCGTGGTCGGACCGACCGGGGTGCAGCTCGTCGACCCCAGGGCGGGCACCGCCGGTCGCCCCCAACCCCTCGACGCGGCCGGCAGCGTGTCCGCCACCGGGGACGACGACCACCTCTGGGTCGTCCACCCCGACACCCGCGACCGGTCGGTCCTGGCGCGGCTGGACGCCAGGTCGCTCGCGACCAGGACCACCGCGCCCAGCCCGGGCCGCGCCGGGGCGGCTGCGCACCTGGCCGGCGACCGGCTCTGGGTGAGCGACCCGGCCGGCGGTCGGCTGCTCTGCCTCGACGTCGAGACCGGCGCGGTCCGCGCGGAGCACGAGGCGGCGCTGACCGGACCGCTCGTCGCGGACGAGACCTCTGTCGTGACAGCGCAGTCCGGCGGTCTGCGCGGTGCGCCCGCGGACTGCGAGGCCGACTAGCGTCCACCGGATGACAGCTCCCGGCCGGGGCGTCCTGCTCGGGACCGGCGCCTACCTGATGTGGGGGCTGTTCCCGCTCTACTGGCCGCTGCTGGAGCCGTCCGGGTCGTTGGAGGTGCTGGCGCACCGGGTGCTGTGGTCGCTGGCCGTCGTGGTGCTGATGCTCGCCGTCACGCGCCGACTGGGCGCGGCCCGCGCCGCCGTCGCCGACCGCCGCCGCCTGGCGCGGCTCGCCCTCGCCGCCGTCGTCATCGCGGTCAACTGGGGCGTCTACATCTACGGCGTCACCACGGACCGGGTGGTCGAGACCTCGCTCGGCTACTTCATCAACCCGCTCGTGACCGTGCTGCTGGGCGTGGTCGTGCTGGGCGAGCGGCTGCGCCGGGCGCAGTGGGTCGCGGTCGCCGTCGCGTTCGTCGCGGTCCTGGTCCTGACGATCGCGAGCGGAGAGCTGCCCTGGATCGCGATCGTGCTGGCCTGCTCCTTCGGCGCCTACGGGCTGCTGAAGAAGACCGCCGGGGTCGGCGCCCTGGAGGGGCTCGCCGTCGAGACCGCCGTGCTTTTCCCCGTCACCGTGCTCTTCGTCGCCTGGCTCGGCGTCAGCGGCCACGGCACCTTCGGCAGCGAGGGACCGGGCCACGCCGGGCTGCTCGCCCTCTCCGGCGTCATCACCGCGATCCCGCTGCTGATGTTCGGCGCGGCCGCGTCGCGGATCCCGCTGTCGACCCTCGGCGTCCTGCAGTACCTCACGCCGACGATGCAGTTCGTCCTCGGCATCGTGGTCTTCCGCGAGCCGCTGCCGCTGCCGAAGCTGCTCGGCTTCGTGCTCGTGTGGACCGCGCTGGTCCTGTTCACCGCCGACCTGGTCCGGCACCACCGCCGCACGTCGCCGCTCGCCGTGACCGAGCCTGCCTAGGCTGACCGCGTGCTCGACCGCGCCGACGTCCCGCTCGCCCCGCTGACGACCCTCGGCCTGGGCGGCCCGGCGCGCCGCCTCGTCACGGCGTACGACGAGCAGACCGTCGTCGACGTCGTCCGAGCCGCCGATGCTGCTGGGGAGCCGCTGCTGGTGCTCGGTGGCGGCAGCAACGTCGTGCTCCCGGACGAGGGCTTCCCCGGGACCGTCGTCCGCATCGCCGTGCACGGGCTCTCCGCGGAGGGCTCGGAGGGCCGCGTGCTGCTCACCGCCGCAGCGGGCGAGGACTGGGACGGCCTGGTCGCGCACTGCGTCGCGGAGGGGCTGGCCGGCGTGGAGGCGCTGTCCGGGATCCCCGGCCTGGTCGGTGCGAGCCCGGTCCAGAACATCGGCGCGTACGGCCAGGAGGTCGCGCAGACCGTCGTCGCCGTGCGCGCCCTCGACCGGGCGAGCGGCAAGGTCGTGGACCTGTCGCCGCAGGAGTGCGAGTTCTCCTACCGGCACAGCGCTTTCAAGGCGAACCCCGCTCGCTGGGTGGTCCTCGGCGTGACCTTCTCGCTCGCGCTGTCGGAGCTGTCCGAGCCGGTCGGCTACGCCGAGCTCGCCCGGCGGCTGGGGGTGCAGGTCGGTGACCGCGCGCCGCTCGGCGAGGTGCGCGCCGCGGTGCTGGAGCTCCGGCGCGGCAAGGGGATGGTGCTGGACGCCGCCGACCCCGACACCCGCAGCGCCGGGTCGTTCTTCACCAACCCCCTGCTCACAGCCGATCAGCACGCGGCGCTGCTGACCCGGGTCGACGCGCCGCCGCCGTCGTGGCCGGAGCCGGACGGCCGGACCAAGGTCTCGGCAGCCTGGTTGATCGAGCGTGCGGGCTTCGGCAAGGGAGCCTTCGACGGCCCGGTCGGGATCAGCAGCAAGCACACCCTCGCCCTGGTCAACCGCGGCGGAGCCACCACCGCCGACCTGCGCCGGGTCGCCGCCGCCGTGCGCGACGGGGTGCGCGAGGCCCTCGGCGTCGAGCTCGTCCCCGAGCCCGTCTTCGTCGGCACCCCGCTGTAGCTACCGCACTCCCACGTCGTGCCCCAGCCGGCGCCAGGCGAGGGCCGCCGCCCCCACCAGCGGGCCCTCCGCCCCGAGCCCGACCGGTGCGACGGTGCACTCGCCGGTGTAGCCCAGCCCGGCGTGCTGCCGCAGCGAGGCGTTCGCCGCCGCGAAGAACGGCTCCCCGAAGCCCAGCGCGACCGACCCGCCGACCAGCACGACCGACAGGTCCAGCAGCGACACCACCGACGCGAGCCCCAGCCCCAGCAGCTCGCCGGCGCGCGCGACCTCCGCCGGTGGCGCCCCCGCGGCCGGACCGGCGAGCCGGCGGCCGATCGCCGTACCGCTGATCTCGGCCTCCAGGCAGCCACGGCTCCCGCAGCCGCACGGAGCCCCGTCCGGCACGACGATCACGTGGCCGACGTGGCCCGCGTTGCCCGAGGCGCCGTCGAGCAGCCGGCCGTCGACGACCAGCCCGCCGCCGACACCCGTCGACACCACCATCGCGAGGAAGTCGCGCACCCCGGCGCCCGCGCCGCGCCAGGCCTCGCCCACCGCCAGCGCCTTGGCGTCGTTGTCCACGACGACAGGGAGACCGAGGTCACCGGACAGCCGCTGCAGCAGCGGGAAGTCGCGCCAGCCAGGGATGTTCAGCGGCGAGAGCGTCACCCCACCGGCCGACATCGGCCCGCCGGAGCCCACGCCCACCGCGAGGACGCCGTCCGGCGCGACCGACGACACGGCCGAGGTCAGCGCCGCGTAGACCTCCTCGCCGTCCGTCGACCGGGGAGTCGGCACGGCGGCGGAGCGCAGCAGCGAGCCGTCGGCGGTGACCACGCCGGCGGCGATCTTCGTGCCGCCGACGTCGACGGCGAGGACGGTGTGGACGGTCAGCTCATCGACTCGAGCATCCCCATGAGCTCCTTGCAGGCCGGGCAGACCGGGTACTTCTCCGGGTCGCGGCCAGGGAGCCACTTCTTCCCGCACAGCGCGGTCACGGGGACGCCGTCGACGGCGCTGCGGAGGATGTCCTCCTTGCGCACGTAGTGGCTGAACCGGTTGTCGTCGCCGTCGTCGAGCTGCGGCTCGCCGACCGGGCGGGTGTCGAGCTCGGTCATCCCGTCAGGGTAGGCGCTTCAGGCAGCCCGATGAGGCGTCGAGGTGACAATGGCCTGTCCGATGCTCGGTTGCCGCCGAAAGGGGTACCTGCCTCTCATGTCCCCCGCCGCGCGTCGTCTCACGGAGCCTGAGCGGCGCCGTCGCCGCGAGGTCCTGGACACGCTGCGGGAGGCGGCCGAGCTGCGTGCCCGGCTCCGTCCCCGCGCCTCGCAGCTCGAGCGGGCTCGCGCCCTGCTGCACGCCCGGACCACCCGCGGCTGACCTTGGCGCGCACGACGTCTGCGGCCGCCCTCGAGCGGACCGCCCGGGAGGCCTTCGGCTGGGAGCGGCTCCGGCCGGGCCAGCTCGAGGCGATGACCCCGGTGATGGCCGGGCGCGACACCCTCGTCGTCATGCCGACCGGGGCCGGCAAGAGCGCCGTCTACCAGGTGCCCGCGCTGCTGCTCGACGGCCCGACCGTCGTCGTCAGCCCGCTCATCTCGCTGCAGCGCGACCAGGTCGCGGGCCTGCTCGCCCGCAAGGGCGCCGGCACCGCCGTGCAGGTCAACAGCAGCCTGTCGGACAAGGACAGCGACGCCGCCTTCGACGCCCTGCGCGCCGGGGAGGTGGAGTTCCTCTTCCTCGCCCCGGAGCAGCTGAGCAAGCCCGAGGTGCTGCAGGCCGTCGCCGATGCCAAGCCCTCGCTGCTCGTCGTCGACGAGGCGCACTGCATCTCCTCGTGGGGCCACGACTTCCGCCCCGACTACCTGCGCCTGCACACGGCGATCGAGGCGATCGGCCGGCCGCGGGTGCTCGCCCTCACCGCGACCGCGTCGCCGCCGGTCCGCGAGGAGATCGTCAGCAGGCTGCGGCTGCGGGACCCGGCTCAGGTCGTCAGCGGCTTCGACCGGCCCAACCTCTCGCTCGAGGTGCAGTCCTTCCGCGACGACGACCAGCGCCGCGACGCGGTGGTGCTGCGCGCGATGGGCGAGGCCAAGCCCGGCCTCGTCTACACCGCGACCCGCAAGAGCGCGGAGCAGTACTCCGCTGCGCTCGGCGAGCTCGGCATCGACGCCGCGGCCTACCACGCAGGGATGCGCGCGGCTGACCGCGAGGACGTGCACGACCGCTTCACCTCGGGGGACCTCGACGTGGTGGTCGCGACCACCGCCTTCGGGATGGGGATCGACAAGGCAGACGTGCGGTTCGTGCTGCACGCCGAGGTCGCCGACTCCCTCGACAGCTACTACCAGGAGGTCGGTCGGGCCGGCCGTGACGGCGAGCCCGCGGTCGCCGCGCTGTTCTACCGCCAGGAGGACCTGGGGCTGAGGAGGTTCTTCGCGAGCGGCGGCGTCGACGAGCTCGCGCTGCGCAAGGTCGTCACGCTGGTCAGCCACGCCGACGGCGCCGTCGAGCCGACGCTGCTGGCGCAGGAGATGGACGTCCCGCCGACCCGGCTCGCCGGCCTCGTGAACCTGCTCGAGCAGGCCGGTGCGATCGAGGTGCAGCCCGACGGCGCCATCGCGCTCGCCGACGACGCGCCGGACCCGCGGGCTGCCGCGGGCGCCGCGGCCGAGGTGGCCGAGGGTCACCGCAAGGTCGAGCAGTCGCGGGTCGAGATGATGCGCGCCTACGCCGAGACCACCGGCTGCCGGCGGCAGCTCCTGCTGGCGTACTTCGGCGAGACCCTCGACGAGCCGTGCGGCGGCTGCGACACCTGCGCCGCGGGCACCGCCCAGGAGGCCGCGGACTCGGGCTCCTCGCCGTACGCCCTGCAGTCCAAGGTCACGCACGCGACGTGGGGCGACGGCACGGTCATGAGGTACGAAGGCGACCGCATCGTCGTGCTCTTCGACGACGTCGGCTACCGCACGCTGTCGCTCGAGGCGGTGGCCGCCCGGGGACTGCTGGAACCGCTGGAGGCAACCGCGTGACGGATCGGCTGGAGGTCGACGCCGTCGTGGTCGGCGGCGGGCCCTCCGGCCTTGCGGCCGCGTCGTGGCTGGGCCGCTACCGGCGGTCGGTGGTGGTGCTGGACTCGCAGGAGTACCGCTCCGCCAAGGTCGAGCGCTCGCACGGCTACCTCGGCCGCGACCCGCAGAGGCCCCTGGAGCTGCTGGAGAAGGCGCGGGGCGAGGTGCTCGCCTACCCGACGGTCGAGATCCGGCAGCGCGCCGCCGGCGCCGTGGTCCGGCGCCACGACGGGCTCTTCGAGGTCGGCGACGACCTGCTCGCCCACCGTCTCGTCCTGGCCTGCGGCGTGAAGGACGCCTTCCCGGCCGTCGAGGGCTTCGACGAGCACTACGGGGCGTCGGTCTTCCACTGCCCGTCGTGCGACGGCTACGAGGCGCGCGACCGGCACGTCATCGCCCTGGGCTGGGACCGGCACCTGGTCGGCTTCGCCGAGACGCTGAAGAACTGGGCGGCCTCGGTCACCGTGGTGACCAACGGGATCCGCTTCCAGGGCGACGACGAGTGCCGGGCCGAGCTCGCGGAGCACGACATCGAGCTGCTCGAGCGCGACGCCGTCCGCTTCCTCGGCGAGCGCGGCGACCTGACCGGGCTCGAGCTCGACGGCGGTCAGGTGCTGCCGGCGTCGATGGTGCTCTTCTCGCTCGCCCACCAGCCGCGGGTGGACCTGGCCGTGTCACTCGGCTGCGCGCTCGACGACGACGGCTACGTCGCCGTGAACGAGAAGGGGCTGACGTCGGTCGACGGGGTCTACGCCGCAGGCGATCTCACTCCCGGGCTGCAGCTCGTCTCGGTCGCGGCCGCCTCCGGTGTCGTGGCCGGGGTCGCCTGCGCGCACTCGTTCTTCGGCGAGAAGGGCGCGCCCACGTCGCCCGAGCCGGCGCCTGCCACCCAGGTCGTCCCCGACGAGGGCTGACGGACGGCGAACGGCCCCCGCTCCGGAGAGCGGGGGCCGTCGTACGTCCGATGCCTAGCGGTGCTCGGCGACCTTCTCCTGCACCAGCTCGGCGGCGTCCTTGGCCTTGGCCTTGGCGACCAGCGCGGCGCCACCGGCGGCCGTGCCGACCGTCGAGGGCAGGCCCTTGACGACGCCCGAGAGGACCTGGCCGGGGCGCTGCTGCTCCTCGTGCAGCGAGCTGCTGGCGAGCATCGCGCCGGTCAGGCCCGGGATCGCCCACTGCAGCGCGGAGAGCTGCTTCTGCGCCTTGGCGACCTCCGGCGGGGTGGTGGCCAGGGAGTCGGTGCCGCCCGCGACCGGGACGTCGCCGGCCTGCAGCATCTTCTTGCCGAGCACGCGGGCGTACGCCGTCGCGCCGAGGGCGCCGGCCGTCAGGGCGAGCTTGGTGTTGGTGTTGGCCAGGACGCCCTTCTGGGTCGCGACGCGGCCCTTGTTCGCCTTGAGCAGCTGCGCGCCGCCGACCAGGTGGGCGCCGATGGCGACCAGGTTGAACGGCGTCCAGCGGTTCCAGCCGGCATTGGCCACGCGGGCGCGCTGGCGGGGGTCGTCGACGTCAGCCGCAGCGCCGTTGACGCCGATCGCGCCCATGAGCGAGCCGCCGAACCAGGCGGCGAGACCGATGTCGTGCAGGGCGTGGGCGACGGTGTTGCGCTGAGCCATGGGGTTCCTCCAGGAAGTCCGTGCGGGGGTGAGTGCGCTGCTGTTCGCCTACCCCCGCAGCGGTGCCGGTGAACCCGTGCCGCCCTTCCACCCGGGCCGGACCTCTGCAAGAGTCGGGAGCATGGCCGACAGCTCCGAGAGCGACGCGTACGCCGTCCTCGTCTTCCGACAGGAGGGGGAGTGGCAGCTGGGCGTGCTCCCGGACGCCGTCACCGACGACCTCGAGGCCCTCATCGCCGCCGTCCGCCAGCAGCCGGGGGAGAACGGCGCCTTCGCGCTCGTCGACGTCGCCGACGAGTTCTTCATCGTGGTCCGGGTGGTCATGGGACGGGTACGGCTGCTGCTGTCCGACGTCACCGCTGCCGTGGCCTGGGACCTCGCCGTGCAGGTGCTCGAGCACCTCGACCTCGAGGTGCCCGGCGACGACGACCTCGAGGACGTCTGGCCGGTGGGCGACCTCGGCATCTTCGACGACCTGGGGGTGGACGAGATGGAGATGGGGGCCATCCTGTCCGACCTCGACGCCTACGCCGACGAGATGCTCTCGGCACTCGCCCGACGACTCGGGTTCTCCGAGTCGTTCGAGCGGGTAGTCGACGCTCTCGTGGACTAGCACAGCCTGACCACCGCCCCCTATCTCAGGAGCCTGCTCGTGTCGTACTTCGCCGCCGCCCTCGCCCGCACCGAGGGCGGGTGGACCGGGGTCGAGCTCGACCTGTCCGACGTGGAGGACCTCGACGAGCTGGCCGACGCCCTGCGCGACCTGACCGGTGACGGCCCGGGACCGGCCCTGCTGCTGCTCGAGGAGGACGACGAGCACCTGGCCGTCGTCCGGGTCGACGGCGGCGCCGGCAGCCTGTCCGAGCCGCGCGTGTTCCTCTCCGACCGGCGGGCCGTCCAGGCCAGCGAGGTCGCCCAGATGCTCTGGGAGGACGCCGAGGTCGAGGAGGAGGTCGAGGACGACGACGAGGACGAGGGCGTCCGTCCCATCGCCGAGCCGGTCGGCGACACGGCTGTCCTCGCCGACCTCGGCACCCCGGCCGACGACCTGCTCGGGCTGTGCGCCGAGGAGGGCCTGCTGCCCGCGGACGTCCTCACCGCCGTCTGCGAGCGCGCCGGCTGCGACGAGGTTCTCGAGCGGCTGCGCGAGGGGTGACCGCCGGGCCGTACGCCGCGGCCATGGGACTGGCCCTCGAGCAGGCGGCGCTGGCCGTCTCCCATGACGACGTCCCCGTCGGCGCCGTCGTCCTCGGGCCGGACGGCGAGGTCATCGGCGTCGGGCACAACGACCGGGAGGGCCGCGGCGACCCGACGGCGCACGCCGAGGTGCTGGCGCTGCGGATGGCCGCTCAGGCGCTGGGGGAGTGGCGGCTGGCCGGCTGCACCCTCGTGGTGACCCTCGAGCCGTGCCCGATGTGCGCGGGGGCTGCCGTGCTGGCCCGGGTCGAGCGGGTGGTCTTCGGCGCCGACGACCCCAAGGCCGGCGCGGCCGGGTCGCTGCTCGACCTGCTCCGCGACCGGCGGCTCAACTGGCGCCCCGAGGTGGTGCGCGGTGTGCGCGCGGAGGAGTGCGCAGCCCTGCTGCTGGAGTTCTTCGAGGGCCACCGGCGGCTTCGCTAGAGTCTCCGCCGGTGGCGTGTCCGAGCGGCCGAAGGAGCACGCCTCGAAAGCGTGTGAGGGGGCAACTCCTCCGTGGGTTCAAATCCCACCGCCACCGCCATACGTCAAACCCGCTGATCATCCGCAGGATCCCCGTCCTCAGCGCCCTCCGCGGTCGCTGTGGGCGGCGATGCTGCGGATGATCAACGTGGGAGCCTGCCGAGCGCATAGCGTTCGCGCATGACGCTGCTGCTCGGGGCGGAGGACCCGGTCCGGGTGCGGGACCTGCGCCGGATGAAGGCGTCCGCGACCGGGCTCCTCGCGGCAGCGGCGCTCGTCTACCTGCTCACGTACGCCCTGCCGGACACGACGCTGGTCGGGTTCGTCCGCGCCGCCGCCGAGGCGGGGATGGTCGGCGGGCTGGCCGACTGGTTCGCGGTGACCGCGCTCTTCCGCCGGCCGCTGGGGCTGCCGATCCCGCACACCGCGCTGATCCCGCAGCGCAAGGCCCAGCTCGGCGCGCAGCTCGGCGACTTCGTCACCGACAACTTCCTCACCCCCGCCAACGTCGTGGAGCGGCTGCGCGACGCGCACCTGGTGCCGTCTCTCGCCGGGCAGCTCGCGACCCGTGACGTCGCGGAGCGGATCAGCCACGAGCTGGCGGTCGGCGCGGCTGCGGCGGTGGCCGCCCTCGACGAGGCCGACGTGACCGCGCTCGCCCTCGACCTCGCCCGCCGCGACGCGGCCTCGCGGTCGTACGCCCCGCTCGCCGGGCGGCTGCTCGAGCAGGTGATCCGCGGCGGCGCGCACAAGCCGCTGCTCGACGTCGCGCTGCCCTACCTGCGCAGCTCGCTGGTCGACAACCGGCCGCTGCTGCAGCGGCAGCTCAAGGACTTCGGCGACAAGTACGGCCTGCTCGGCTGGCTGCTCGCCACCGACCGGCGCACCGGCAAGCTGCTCGACAAGACGACCGCTTTCATGGCGGAGATCGAGGCGGACCCGCAGCACGAGCTCCGCGGCGTGCTCGACGACTGGCTGGCGAAGGTCGCCCGTGACCTGCAGACCGACCCCGCGCTCGCCCGTCGCGTCGACGCGATGGTGGCGCAGGTCCTCGCCGATCCGGCGACCGAGCAGTGGCTGGCCACCGTCGTCGGCGGGGTGCTCGACTCGCTGCGCACGCAGGTCGCGGACCCCGAGGGGGAGCTGACGCGGCGGCTGGCCGGCTCGCTGCAGCGGCTCGCCGACCGGGTCCTCACCGACACCGAGCTGCAGGTGCGGCTCGAGTCGACGCTGGAGCGGGCGGTGCTGTTCGCGGTGCGGGAGTACGCCGCGGAGTTCACGGCGCTGGTCGCCCACGTCATCGACCGCTGGGACGGCGCGCAGGCGGCGCGGCGGATCGAGCTGCTGGCCGGGCGCGACCTGCAGTTCATCCGCATCAACGGCACCGTCGTCGGCGCGCTCGCCGGCGTGGTCATCCACGCCGTCGCCCTGGCCCTGGACTGATCAGTCGGCGACCAGGCAGAACAGGTTGCCCTCGGGGTCGGCCAGCACCGACCAGTGCTGGCCCTCCTGCTCGACGTCACGGACCACGGTCGCGCCGAGGGAGACCGCCCGCTCCACCGCTGCCGGCAGCTCCTCCGCCGACGGCACGTGCAGGTCCAGGTGGATCGAGTTGCGCTCCGGCCGCGGCCCGTCGACCTTCTGCAGGACCAGCCGCGGGGAGCCTGGTGAGGCGGGGGTCAGCCCCACGTACTGCTCCCAGCGACCCCGCACCTCGACGCCCAGCACGGCGCACCAGAACTCCGACAGGGCAGCCGGGTCCGCGCAGTCGATCGTGACCGCGTCCCAGCGCAGCTGCATCAGACGTTCTTCTTGGCCGTCATCCCCTCGGCGACGCCGATCAGCAGCACAGCGGCCACGACCGCGAGGACGAAGCCGATCACGTTCAGCTCGAAGATGCCGCCGGTGCCGAAGAGCTGGGCGATGAGCCCGCCGATCACCGAGCCGACGAGGCCGAGCGCGAGGGTCGCCAGCAGGCTGAGGTTCTGCTTGCCCGGCTTGATGAGGCGTGCCAGCGCGCCGATGACCAGCCCCGCCACGATGAACCCGATCATGGTTCCTCCTTGCTGCGTGCGGCCGCTCTGGCCGGCCCCCACCCTCTACCCGCGGTCAAGCACCGCGTAGCGCGAGCTGCCGCGCGAGCAGCAGGCCCAGCACCGGCAGGCCGGCGGCGACCGCGAAGCCCAGGCTCGCGCTCGCCGGGAGCGCCAGTGCGGCGGCGGCCCCGACCACCCAGGCCAGCTGCAGGCCGGTCTCCGAGCGCGCGAACGCGTTGCTGATCGAGCGCGCCGGGACGTGGGCCTGCACGGCCGCGTCGAGCGAGAACTTGCTCAGCGACACGCACACCCCCGTCGCGCCGACCGCCGTCACCACCCACACGCCGCTCGGTGCCAGCGCCGCCAGCAGCGTCGCGACGAACGGCAGCACCAGTGCGACGACGGACAGCAGGCGGGAGGCCCGCGACGGCAGCCGGGCCGACACGACCGTCCCGACCAGCTGGCCGATCGCGGCCGCGGCGATCACCGACCCGACGAGCAGCCCCGAGGCTCCCTCCGCGCGGAAGAGGAAGGCCAGGAAGACCGTCAGCAGCCCGGCCAGCCCGCGCAGGGCGACCGCCGTCGCGAGCGGGCCGGTCACCCGCGGGGGCATGTCGCGCAGCCGGAAGCGCGCCGCGGGCCGCGCGTCCTCGGCCGGGTGCGCGGCCGGCTCGTCCACGTGCGACGGCAGCCGCAGGGCGAGGATCGCCGCGGTGAGCAGCAGCAGGCTGGCGAGCCGCAGCACCCACGACGACGACCCGAGGACCGCGACCATCGCCGAGCCGACACCGGCGGCGACCGAGCCCGCCGCGACAGCCGCGACGTTGAGTCGCGCGTTCGCCGACACGAGTCCGACGGCCGGTGGACGTACGCGAGGAACTGCCGCGCTCCGCGCCACGCCGTACGCCCTCGACAGCACCAGCACCGCCAGCGCCAGCGGGTAGAGGCCGAGGGAGGCGGTGGCGCCGGCCATCACCCAGGTCAGCAGGCCGCGGCCGCCGGTGGTGACGGCGAGCACGTTGCGACGGCCGTGCGGGAAGCGGTCCAGCAGCGGCCCGGCCACCGGCACCAGCAGCGTGAACGGCAGCATCGTCAGCAGCAGGTAGAGCGCGACGCTGGTGCGCGCCTCGCCCAGCGGGACGTTGAAGAAGAGCGTGCCGGCCAGGGCGACGGCCACGAGCGCGTCGCCGGCGGCGTGCAGGGCGTGGACGCTGATCAGCGCGGAGAGCCCGCTCCGGTCGGCGCCGTCGGCCCGGGCCGCCGCCCGCACCCGGCGCACCGCGGTCCGCGACGCCCGGCGGGAGACGTCGCGGGTCACTGCGAACGGCCGCGCCATGCGCCCATCCTGGCCGAGCCGGGTGACATGCGCGTGACGAACGCCGAGAGCCACCCCCGACCTGCGGGAGCGGCTCTCGGACTGCGGCGGAGGATGCGAGATTCGAACTCGCGAGGGGTTGCCCCCAACACGCTTTCCAAGCGTGCGCCATAGGCCAACTAGGCGAATCCTCCGTCGACGATCCTAGCGGAGACGGAGGCCGCCGCGGACCGGTAGGGTTCTCGCCAGACCCCTCGTGCGGCGCCCATCCCGCTGAACCCCCCCAGGGCCGGAAGGCAGCAAGGGCAGGCAGGCTCTGGGCGGGTGTGCGGGGGGTCCTCACTTTTCCTGGAGGAGCAGCGTGAGCCTGGCGCTCTACCGCAAGTACCGGCCGGCCAGCTTCGCCGAGGTGATGGGGCAGGCCCACGTCACCGAGCCGCTGCGCCAGGCGCTGTCGAACGGCCGGATCAGCCACGCCTACCTGTTCAGCGGCCCGCGCGGCTGCGGCAAGACGTCCAGCGCGCGGATCATGGCCCGGTCGCTGAACTGCGAGCAGGGCCCCACGCCGGACCCCTGCGACGAGTGCGCATCGTGCGTCGCCCTGGCGCCGAACGGCCCCGGCTCGCTCGACGTCATCGAGATCGACGCGGCCTCGCACAACGGCGTCGACGACGCCCGCGACCTGCGGGAACGGGCCTTCTTCGCCCCAGTCTCCAGCCGCTACAAGGTCTACATCATCGACGAGGCCCACATGGTCACAACGGCGGCGTTCAACGCGCTGCTGAAGCTCGTCGAGGAGCCGCCGGAGTTCGTGAAGTTCGTCTTCGCGACGACCGAGCCCGAGAACGTCCTGCAGACCATCCGGTCGCGCACCCACCACTACCCGTTCCGGCTGATGTCGCCGAAGGCGCTGACCGAGCTGCTGACGCGCGTGGCCGAGTCCGAGGGCATCGCCGTCGACAGCACCGTGATCCCGCTGGTCGTACGAGCGGCAGCCGGCAGCGCGCGCGACGGCCTGTCGATCCTCGACCAGGTGCTGGCCTCCGCGGGGCCGGACGGCGTGACGCGCGAGGGCGCCGCGGCGCTGCTCGGCGTCACCCCCGACTCGCTGCTCGACGGCATCGTCGACGCCTTCGCCGCGCACGACGCCGCAGCGGTCTTCGGACTGCTGGACCAGGTGATGGAAGGCGGGCACGACCCGCGCCGGTTCGCCACCGACGTGCTCGAGCGGCTGCGCGACCTGATCGTCCTGGACGCCGTCCCGGACGCCGGCTCCACGGGGCTGCTCGACTGCCCCGACGACCAGCTCGAGCGGATGGGCCGGCAGGCCGTCGCGATGGGTACGGCCGGGCTGTCCCGCGCCGCCGACCTCTTCCACGCCGGGCTCGTCGAGATGCGCGGCAAGACCACGCCGCGGCTGCTGCTGGAGCTGGTCTGCGCCCGAGTGCTCCTGCCCGCTGCGAGCGCCGACGACTCCGCGCTGCTCGCCCGGCTGGAGCGGCTCGAGCGGCGCCTCGACATCGCGGGCGCGCCGGCGGCCGCCGACCGCCCCAGCGGCCCGCCCCCGGTCCCGCCGTCCCGCCCCACCCCACCCGTTGCGTCATCACCGCGCGAGCCTGCAGGCGCTCCGCGCAGCATGACGCAACCGCCACCCTCGCCTGCGGCTCCCGTTGCGTCATCACCACCTGAGCCTGCAGGGACTCCTCTGAGCATGACGCAAGAGCCGCCCGCCCCCCAGGCGCCTGCATCCCAGGCATGGCCGACGACGGCCGAGCTCGGTCGTACGCCCGCCACTCCGCCCCCCACGCCTCCCGCAACGTCCGCTCACCCGGAGTCACCCCCCGCGGGGGCCGAGCGGACGCACGCGCCGAGCAGCCCCGGCGGCATCGACGCGGCCGCCCTGCGCAGCGCCTGGGACACCGTCCTGGGGGAGGTCAAGAGCCGCAAGCGGGCCTCGCACGCGCTGCTCGCCGACGCGACCGTGGCCAGTGTCGAGGGGCGCACCCTGGTGCTGGCGTTCCAGCACGCCCCGCTGCTTCGGCAGTTCCAGGGCAGCGTCGGGCCCGACGTGCTGCGCGAGGCGCTGCAGGCGACCCTCGGCGTCGACCTCGAGCTGCGCTGCGTGCTGCACGACAGCCTGGCCCCGCACGACCGCGGCGCACGACCCGGCGGACGCCCGGAGCACGCCCCGCCGCCGCCCGTCGAGGAGACCGGCTTCGCCCCCGGTGACGAGGCCGAGCCGGAGGACCCCGACGCCCCGCCGCCGCCCCAGGAGCCGAGGGGCGAGGACGCCGCCCTGCGACTGGTCGAGTCCGAGCTCGGCGGCAAGGTGATGAGCACGTCCGGCGACGACTGACCCTGGCCGTACGCTCCGGTCAACGAGACGACAGGAGACCCACGTGCCAGGCCCCGGACAGCCGAACATGCAGCAGCTGATGAAGCAGGCCCAGAAGATGCAGCAGCAGCTGGTCGAGGCGCAGGCCAAGCTCGCCGAGACCGAGGTCGAGGGCAGCGCCGGCGGCGGTCTCGTCAGCGCGACGGTCACCGGCTCCGGCGAGGTGCTCCGCATCAAGATCGACCCGAAGGCGGTCGACCCGGACGACGTCGAGAGCCTCGAGGACCTGGTCGTCGCCGCCATCCGCGACGCGGCGGGCAAGGCGCAGGAGCTGCAGGCCAGCACGATGGGTCCGCTCGCCGGCGGGCTGGGCGGCCTCGGCCTGCCTGGCATGTAGCGGATGTACGAAGGCGCGGTCCAGGACCTCATCGACGAGCTCGGGCGACTGCCCGGCGTCGGTCCCAAGAGCGCGCAGCGGATCGCCTTCCACCTGCTCGCGGCCGACCCGGCCGACGTGCGCCGGCTCGTCACCGCGCTGACCGAGGTCAAGGACAAGGTCCGCTTCTGCCGGATCTGCGGCAACGTCAGCGAGCAGGACGAGTGCCGGGTCTGCCGCGACCCGCGCCGCGACCTGACGGTGATCTGCGTGGTCGAGGAGTCCAAGGACGTCGTCGCGATCGAGAAGACGCGCGAGTTCCGCGGCCGCTACCACGTGCTCGGCGGGGCGATCAGCCCGATCGAGGGCATCGGCCCGGACGACCTGCGGGTGCGCGAGCTGATGGTGCGGCTGCAGGACGGGGCGGTGACCGAGCTGATCCTCGCCACCGACCCGAACCTCGAGGGCGAGGCGACGGCGACCTACCTCGCGCGGCTGGTCAGCCCGATGGGGCTGCGCGTGACACGACTGGCCAGTGGGCTGCCCGTGGGGGGCGACCTGGAGTACGCGGACGAGGTGACCCTCGGCCGCGCTTTCGAAGGACGGAGGCAGGTCGATGTCTGAACCGCTCACGGAGCCCCGCGAGGACCTGGAGCTCGCGACCGACGTCGCCCGCGACGTGCGGTCCTTCCTCGAGACCCTGGAGCTGGTCGCGTCCGGACGCGCGGGCGACCAGGCGGTCGCCCTGCTGCTGCTCGACGTCGCGCAGATGTGCGTCGCCGGAGCGCACCTCGGCGCCCGTACCGACGTCATCCTCGACGACAACGTCGAGCCGCTGCTCGACCCGGCGCCCGATCTCGACAAGGTGCGCGACGGCCTGGTGGCGCAGCTCGACCCGATCGACACCTACCTCGAGGTCTTCGACCCCTACGCCGACGACCCGCCGGTGCCCTACCGGCTCTCCGACGACCTCGCCGACCTGGCCAACGACCTGGTCCGCGGGCTGCTGCACTACGACGCCGGCCGCGGCCGAGAAGCCCTGTGGTGGTGGCAGTTCACCTACCTCAACAGCTGGGGTGGCTCGGCCGGCGCGGCCCTGCGCGCGCTGCAGAGCGTCGTCGCGCACGTGCGCCTCGACGCTGCCGAGGAGCCGCTGCCCGACCTCTAGTCGGGGCCGACGGCGCGTGACAGGGTGGGCGCCGTGACCGAGACGCTCGCCCCGGCGCAGGAGGAGCTCGAGCAGTACCGCGACGAGCTGCGCGGCTACTGCTACCGGATGCTGGGCTCGACCTTCGACGCCGACGACGCGGTGCAGGAGACGATGGTCAAGGCCTGGCAGGGCCTCGACCGCTTCGAGGGCCGCTCGTCGACCCGCTCCTGGCTCTACCGGATCGCCACCAACACCTGCCTCGACAGCCTGCGGGCCAAGAAGCGGCGCGCGCTGCCGATGGACCTGGCCGGTCCCGGGTCGTCGTCGTCCGACGTCGGAGCGCCGCTGCCCCAGGAGGTCTGGGTCGAGCCGATCCCCGACGGCGACCTGGACGACCCGGCGCAGAGCGCGGTCTCCCGCGACAGCGTCCGGCTGGCCTTCGTTGCCGCGCTGCAGCACCTGCCGCCGAAGCAGCGCGCCGTGCTCATCCTCCGAGAAGTCCTGTGCTGGCAGGCTTCTGAGGTCGCCGAGCTCCTCGACACGACGGTCGCGTCGGTCAACAGCGCGCTGCAGCGGGCGCGCGCGACGCTGGGCGAGCGCGCCCTGTCCGAGGGCTCGGCGCAGGTCCCGCTGCAGGACGGCGACCGCGAGCTGCTGGCGCGCTACGTCTCGGCCTTCGAGGCGTACGACATCCCGTCCCTGGTGTCGCTGCTGTCGGAGGACGCAGGCTTCTCGATGCCGCCGCTCCCGCTGTGGCTGCAGGGTCCGGAGGACGTCGCGGGCTTCTACCTGGGCACCGGGATCGGCTGCAAGGGGTCGCGGCTGGTGCCGACGTCCGCCAACGGCTGCCCGGCCTTCGGTCACTACAAGCCCGCCGAGGACGGCGACGGCTACGTGCCCTGGGCGCTGCAGGTCGTGGAGGTGTCAGGCGGGCGGCTCGTCCACCTGCACCACTTCCTCGACACCGCCGCGCTCTTCCCGCGCTTCGGGCTCCCCGATCGGCTGCCGCAGCAGGCCTGACAGGCCGGTGAGGTCGAGCAGCTCGGCCAGGCTCGCGCCGGTCGTCAGCAGCTCGCAGCGCATGCCGCTGCGCAGGGCCGCCAGCCTCAGCCGGGCGAGGGCGTCCACCACGGTGAGGTCCGGGCAGCCGGTCAGCGCGAAAAGCAGGAGCGTTCTGTCGGACCCTCCGTCCATGCTGGGCAGACGGCCCGCGCGGCCGGATCTCATCGGCCGATGAGTCGTCCTGCGCCGCGACGTCCTACGTGCGGACCCACTCCCCGGAGGCAGACATGACCCTCGCGATCGAGGCGACCGGCCTGGCGAAGTCGTACGGCGACGTGCAGGCGGTGCAGAGCGTCGACCTCGCGGTCCGTCGCGGCTGCGTCTACGGCGTGCTCGGTCCGAACGGCGCGGGCAAGACGACGACGATCCGCATGCTCGCGACGCTGACGCGGCCCGACGCCGGCAGCGCGCGGGTGCTCGGCCACGACGTCGTGGCCGAGTCCGCCGCGGTGCGCAGCAAGGTCAGCCTCACCGGCCAGCTGGCGTCGGTCGACGAGGACCTCACCGGCGCCGAGAACCTCGTGCTGGTCGGGCGGCTGCTCGGCCTGGGGCGGGCCGGGGCCAAGGCGCGCGCCGCCGAGCTGCTCGACGCCTTCGGGCTCACGCAGGACGGCGGCCGGCTGGTGAAGGGCTACTCCGGTGGCATGCGGCGGCGGATCGACATCGCCGCCAGCCTGGTCGTGACCCCCGAGCTGATGTTCCTCGACGAGCCCACCACCGGGCTCGACCCGCGGTCCCGCAACCAGGTCTGGGAGATCGTCCGCACCCTGGTGGCGGCCGGCACGACGGTGCTGCTCTGCACGCAGTACCTCGAGGAGGCCGACCAGCTCGCCGAGGGCATCGCCGTGATCGACCACGGCCGCGTCATCGCCGAGGGCACCCCGGCGCAGCTCAAGGCGTCGATCGGCGGTGGCGTGCTGCACGTCCGGCTGCTCGACCCGGCGCAGCGACCGGCGGCGCAGGAGGTGCTGCAGGAGCGGCTCGGCGCGGTGACCCTCGCGTCGGACCCGGCGGCGCTGTCGGTCAGCTGCTCCGACCCCGACGTGGCCGCCGCGGTCGTGGGACGCCTCGCCGACGTCGTCCAGATCGGTGGGTTCTCGCTCGCCCAGCCGAGCCTCGACGAGGTCTTCCTCGCCCTGACCGGGCACTCCGCCGAGGCAGGGGCCTCGGACGCCGACCTCGAGGAGCTCCAGGCATGACCACCACCACGACAGCCCCGGGCGTCGACCAGGCCGCCGTCCGCAAGGCCATCTCCTCCACCCAGCGCCCCGCGCCCGCGTCGCCGCTGTCGGCGGCGATCACCTTCGGCTGGCGCGGCATGCTCAAGGTCAAGCACGTCCCGGAGCAGCTGCTCGACGTGACGATCACGCCGGTGATGTTCGTGCTGATGTTCACCTACCTGTTCGGCGGTGCCATCGCGGGCTCGACCGGCGAGTACCTCGACTACATCCTCCCCGGGATGCTGGTGATGTCGGTGCTGTTCACCACCGTCTACTCCGGCATCTCGCTCAACACCGACCTCACCAAGGGCGTCGTCGACCGGTTCCGCTCGCTGCCGATGTGGCGGGCCGCGCCGCTGCTCGGCTCGCTGCTGGGCGACGCCGTCCGCTACCTCATCGCCGGCACGGTGATCGTCGTGCTGGGCGTCGCCCTCGGCTACCGGCCCGATGCGGGGCTGCCCGGGGTGCTCGCGGCGCTCGCGCTCGTCGTCGTCTTCTCGTTCGCGCTGTCCTGGGTGTTCAGCGTGCTCGGGCTGCTGCTGCGGTCGCCGAACGCCGTGATGAACGCCGGCTTCATGGGCATCTTCCCGCTGACCTTCCTGTCCAACGTCTTCGTCGACCCCGAGACGCTGCCGTCGGTGCTCAAGGGGTTCGTGGACGTCAACCCGATCTCGCTGCTGGCCACCGCCTCCCGCGGGCTGATGGACGGCAACGCCCGCGGCTCGGACATCGGGATCGTGCTGCTCGTCGCGGTCGCGCTCACCGCGGTCTTCGCCCCGCTCACCGTGCGGCTCTACCGCCGGGGCTGAGCCGTAGACTCGACGCCCATGGGCCTCGTCGTGCAGAAGTACGGAGGGTCGTCCGTCTCCGACGCCGAGCGCATCAAGCGGGTGGCCGAGCGGATCGTCGCCACCAAGAAGGCCGGCCACGACGTCTGCGTCGTCGTCAGCGCGATGGGCGACACGACCGACGAGCTGCTCGACCTCGCGCAGCAGGTCTCACCGCTGCCGCCGGGCCGCGAGCTCGACATGCTGCTCACCGCCGGCGAGCGCATCTCGATGGCGCTGCTGGCGATGGCGATCCAGTCGCTCGGCCTGTCGGCGCGGTCGTTCACCGGCTCGCAGGCGGGCGTCATCACCGACTCCACGCACGGCAAGGCGCGCATCATCGACGTGACGCCGGGCCGCATCACCGAGGCGCTCGAGGCCGGCCACATCGCGATCGTCGCCGGCTTCCAGGGCGTCAGCCAGGACAGCAAGGACATCACCACGCTCGGCCGCGGCGGTTCCGACACGACCGCCGTCGCGCTGGCGGCTGCCCTGCACGCCGAGGTCTGCGAGATCTACAGCGACGTCGACGGCGTCTACTCCGCCGACCCGCGCATCGTCCCGAACGCCCGGCACCTGCCGACGGTGTCGTACGAGGAGATGCTCGAGCTCGCCGCCTCCGGCGCGAAGATCCTCCACCTGCGGTGCGTCGAGTACGCCCGCCGCTACGACGTCCCGCTCGTCGTGCGCTCGTCCTTCTCGACCAAGCCCGGCACGCTGATCACAGGAGAACCGATGGAGCAGGCGATCATCAGCGGGGTCGCGCACGACCTCACCGAGGCGCGCGTCACGGTCGTCGGGGTGCCGGACAAGGTCGGCGAGGCCGCGGCCATCTTCCGCGCCGTCGCCGACGCCGAGGTCAACATCGACATGATCGTGCAGAACGTCTCCGGCGCGACCGACCGCACCGACATCTCCTTCACGCTCCCGAAGAGCGACCTCGCCACCGCGATGACCGCGCTGTCGAAGCTGCAGGCGCAGGTCGGCTACGAGTCGCTGCTGTCCGACGAGCACATCGGCAAGGTGTCCCTCGTCGGCGCCGGCATGAAGAGCCACCCCGGCGTGACGGCGACGTTCTTCGAGGCGCTCTCGTCCGCGGGCATCAACGCCGAGGCGATCAGCACCTCCGAGATCCGCATCTCGGTGGTCTGCCGCGACACCGACGTCCCGAGCGCCGTCCGCGCCGTCCACGACGCCTTCGAGCTCGGCGGCGAGGCCGAGGCCACCGTCTACGCCGGCACCGGCCGCTAGCCCTTCTGGCGGGGCGGCAGGGCCGCGACGGTCGCCTCCTCCAGCGTCGCCGCGTCCACGGGGAACGGGCTGTCGTTCAGCGTCCCGTCGCTCTCGTCACCGGCGAGGAAGCGCGTGCGCCGCTGGGCCAGCAGCGGGAAGGACGCCGTCCCCCCGGTCACCTCGACCTCCGTCTGCGTGACCCCGGGCGAGAACCACGCGTCGTCCGCCGCCGACAGGTGCAGCGCGATCCGGTGCCCCTTCTCGAAGACCCAGTCCTGCGGGTAGAGCGCGTGCGCCACCTCCTGCGCGCCGGTCGCCCGCGCCACGGCGGCGCCCCGGGTCACCAGCGTGGCGACCCCGTCGGCGTCGACGTCGTAGACGTGCGCCACCACCTGGGCGCCGGGCGCGACGGTGGAGACCGTCGCGGTGAGCCGCACCTCGCCGGCCAGGTGGGCGGCGTACGGCAGCGGCCGCGTCGCGGTCCAGTGCCCCAGCCCGGCGCTCGAGCCGTCGCCGTTGTTGCCGGGCTCGTCGACGTAGCTCCCGGGCCGCAGCGGCAGCGCCCAGCGCCGCCCGTCCGCCGGCGGCCAGGCCTTCTCCGCCCGCCACCGGCCGTCGCCGTTGCCGGACTGCACCGTCACGGCCGGGTCGGACGCCGTCCGAACCCCCCGCACGTAGCGGTCCAGGAAGCGGAACGCCTCGTCGTTGAACCCCTCGCGCCCGACGCCCTGCTCGTGCCCGCGCAGGTGGGTGTACTGCCCGAACCACGCCTGCTTCGGGCCCTTGAGCGCGGACCAGACGTCCAGGTGCACCGGCTTGGTGTTGGCGTCGAAGAAGCCGTGCGACCAGAAGGTCGGGATCGTCGACCCGCGCGCGCCGAGGTAGGGCTCCTTGCCCTTCCAGAACTCACCCGCCCGGTCGCCCTCGGTGTTCATCCGCACCACCGCGTCCGTACGGCACGTCGGGTCGACGGTGGCGGCGGACGCTGCTGCCGCGGCGTACTCCGGCGAGGCGACCGAGCCGGCGTTCTGCGGCGGCATCAGGTCGTCGGCGGTGTAGACGCCGGTCGTGGCGTAGCGGCCGGTCGCGTAGTGCACGCCGTTCATCCAGAGGGCGGTGTAGGCGGACAGCCCAGGCGCCTGGATCACCTGTGCGGCAAGGCCCTTGGGCCTGGCGGCGAGGGCCAGCACCTGCTGCGCGGCGTCGTACGACTTGCCCCAGGTGCCGACCTTGCCGGTCGACCACCTCTGCGTCGCGGCCCACTCGACGGCGACCTTGACGTCCTGCTTCTCCGGCTCGAGGTAGTAGCCGAAGCAGCCGCCGGACCCGCCGAAGCCGCGGACGTCGACCTGGACGTAGGCGTAGCGGCCGCGCACGAAGGCCGGGTGCTCGAACAGCTCGGGGAAGCGGATCACCGGACCGTCGTCCAGCTGAGCGCCGCCCGTCGCGCCGCCGCCGGGAGCGGTGTACGGCGTGCTGACGAGCAGCACCGGGTGCCTCTCCCCGGGCCGGCTGTCGGCCGGGAGGAAGACGCCCGCGTGCAGCTGCGTGCCGTCGTACGACGCGAACCAGGAGTCGGTGTAGGCGTAGCCCTCGGGCGCGGGAACCGCAGAGGCCGAGGGCAGCGCGACCACCCCGGCGAGCAGGAGCAGGAGGGCGAGCAGCAGGCGACGCATGCCGGATGTGTTCGACGACTCCCCGGCCGGTCCTGCGTCCGCTCGTAGACTGGGCGGCATGACAGCTGTGGGCGTGGTCGGTGCCACCGGGCAGGTGGGCGCCGTCATGCTGCGCCTGCTCGCGGAGCGCGGCGTGCCGCTCGACGGGCTGCGGCTGTTCGCCAGCGCCCGCTCGGCCGGCTCGACGCTGAGCGTCGGCGGTCGCGAGATCGTCGTCGAGGACGCCTCGACGGCCGACCCGGCCGGGCTCGATCTCGCGCTCTTCTCCGCCGGCGGCGGCACCTCCCGGGAGCTGGCGCCGCGCTACGCCGCCGCGGGCGCCACCGTCATCGACAACTCCAGCGCCTGGCGGATGGACCCCGACGTCCCGCTGGTCGTCAGCGAGGTCAACCCCGAGGCGCTGAAGGACGCGCGCAAGGGCATCGTCGCGAACCCGAACTGCACCACCATGGCCGCGATGCCGGTGCTCAAGCCGCTGCACGACGCGGCCGGGCTGGTCCGGATCGTCGCCAGCACCTACCAGGCCGTCTCCGGCAGCGGGCTGGCCGGCGTCGAGGAGCTCGACGGGCAGGTCCGCAAGACCGCCGACCGTGCCACCGAGCTGGTGCACGACGGCTCGGCCGTCGACTTCCCGGCTCCCAGCACGTACGTCGCCCCGATCGCGTTCAACGTGCTGCCGATGGCGGGCTCGGTCGTGGACGACGGGTCGTTCGAGACCGACGAGGAGCAGAAGCTCCGCAACGAGAGCCGCAAGATCCTCGGCATCCCGGACCTCCGGGTGTCCGGGACCTGCGTGCGGGTGCCGGTCTTCACCGGCCACTCGCTCAGCCTCAACCTCGAGTTCGACCGGCCGATCAGCGTGGCCGAGGCGACCGAGCTGCTCCGCGGCGCCCCCGGTGTCGAGCTGGCCGACGTGCCGAACCCGCTGCTGGCCGCGGGACGCGATCCCTCGTACGTGGGTCGGATCCGGCAGGACGGGCAGAACGGCCTCGTGCTGTTCGTGAGCAACGACAACCTGCGCAAGGGCGCGGCGCTCAACGCCGTGCAGATCGCCGAGCTGCTGCTGGCGGGTGCGGGCGCGTGACCGATCCCACGCAGGCCATCCCGAACGACGGTGCGCAGCGGGTGGTGGCCGACCGGTACCGGCTGACCGCGCTGCTCGGCCGCGGCGGCACCGCCGAGGTCTGGCGGGCTGACGACGACGCCCTGGGAAGGGCGGTCGCCCTGAAGCTCGTCACGGTGCAGACCGACGAGAGCTCCGCCCGCGCCGGTGAGGAGGCGCGGCTGCTCGCCCGCCTCTCCCACCCGTCGATCGTGCCGGTCTACGACGCCGGGACCGACGAGCAGGGCCGGCCCTGGGTCGTCATGGAGCTGGTCGAGGGCGAGACGCTCTCGGACACGATCGGCCGCGGGCCGATCCCGTCGGGGCGCACCGCGTCCATCGGCACCTCCGTCGCGCAGGCGCTGTCGTACGTCCACGACCAGGGGCTCGTGCACCGCGACGTCAAGCCGGGCAACGTCCTCATCGGCGACGACGGCCGGGTCCGGCTCACCGACTTCGGCATCGCCCGGCTGGTGGACGCCGCGCGCGTCACGTCCACCGGGATGATGGTCGGCACCGCGTCCTACCTCGCGCCGGAGCAGGTGGCCGGCGAGCCGGTCGGCCCGCCCGCCGACGTCTACGCGCTCGGCCTGGTGCTGCTCGAGTGCCTGACCGGCGAGCGGGAGTACGCCGGGAGCACCGTCGAGGTCGCCCTCGCCCGGCTGCACCGCCAGCCCGAGGTGCCCTCCACGCTCCCCGACGGCTGGCCCGGCCTGCTGCGCGCCATGACGGCGCGCGAGCCGGAGAACCGGCCCACCCCGGCGCAGGTCGCCGAGGAGCTCGGAGCGGTCGCCGCCGGCGGCCAGGCCACCACCGTCCTGCCGAGCCGGCCGGCCCCCGTCGCCGACCGCACCCAGGTCCTGTCGCAGACCCGGGTCGCCCCGGTGGCAGCAGCCCCGGTCGCCGTCGCCCCGGCCGCCGCGCGGCGCAGCCCCTGGCCGCTGGCCCTGCTGCTGCTCGCCCTCGTCGCGCTCGCCGTCGCCGGGATCCTCTACGTCCAGCAGGACCGCGGCACGACCGGTCCGCTGCCGGCCGTCGACCCGGGCATCGAGGAGCCGCTGCGCAGCGACCTGGAGAAGCTGCAGGACGAGGTCGACTCGTGAGGCCGCTCTGGCTGGTCCCTGCGGTCGCTCTCGCCCTGACCGGGTGCTCCGGCGTGGAGCCCCGGGCCGAGCTGCGCGGCGACGTCGAGACCATCACGCTGGCGGCCAACGACGGTGACGCCGACGCCGTGCGCGAGGGCGTCGAGGAGCTGCTGTCGACCATCCGCCGGCAGGTCGTGGCCAACGAGCTGTCCCGCGAGGAGGGCGAGGCGCTGCGCGCCATCGCGCTGCGCGTGGCCGAGAACGCCGGGCTGCTCGACCCCGAGCCCTCCCCGTCGCCGACCGAGGAGGAGCCCACCGAGGAGCCCTCGCCGACCGAGGAGCCGTCCCCGACCGAGGAGCCCTCGCCCAGCCCCGAGCCGTCGCCGACGGAGGAGCCGTCGCCGTCGGAGGAGCCCTCGCCCGATCCCTCGCCGATCCTGGAGATCTCCCCGGCCAGCTCGCAGAGCTCTCCGTCGCCGGCGGCGGCGCAGCCCAGCTCCCAGCCGTCCCCCGCCCCGACGTCCTCCCCGGCGGCGTGACGGCAGGACGCGCGCTGCTGTCGCTGCCGCTGGCGGCGCTGCTGCTGACGGCCTGCAGCGTCGACCCCGCGGCCGAGCGCCGCGAGATCGTGCTCGGCATCACCGAGTCGGCCAACGCCGGCGACGAGGACGGCGTGCGCGCTCAGGCCGAGTCGCTGCGGCAGCTCGTGGAGCGGCAGGTCGCCGACGAGGAGCTCACGGCCGAGCAGGCCGACCGGCTGCGGGCACTCGTCGAGAAGGTGCGGACCGGCGCCGACCTGCTCGACGAGGAGCTGCAGGCGCGGCTGCAGGCCGAGGCCGACGCCGAGCGCCTGCAGCGGGAGCGCGACGAGGCCGAGCGGCTGCTCGAGGAGGAGCGCCGCAAGGCCGAGGAGTCCAAGGGCAAGGGCGACGGCGACAAGGGCGACGGAGACAAGGACGAGAAGGACGACTGACCCCTTGCGTCATGCCCAGAGGAGCCCCACAGGCTGACCTCTGCATGACGCAGCAGCTCACTCAGGGGCAGGCAGGCCCAGGGTCCGGGCGACGAACTCCAGCTCGGCCCGCATCTGGCGCACCCGCTCGTCGACGACCAGCGACCCGTGGCCGGCGTCGAAGCGGTAGACCTCGACGTCCTTGCCCCGCGAGGCCGCCGCCGCGATCCAGTTGTCGATCTGCCGGATCGGGCAGCGCGGGTCGTTGGCCCCCGCGAGCAGCAGCACCGGGGCGCGCACCCGGTCGACGTGCGTGATCGGGGAGCTGCGCTCGTACCGCTCGGGGACCTCCTCGGGCGAGCCCCCGAACAGCGACCGGTCGAAGGCGCGCAGCGGCTCCATCTCGTCCTCGTACGCCGCGAGGTAGTCCGCCACCGGCACCGCCGCCACGCCGGCCGCCCACAGCTCGGGCTGGACCCCCAGCCCGAGCAGCGTGAGGTAGCCGCCCCACGAGCCGCCGGCGATGACGCACCGCTGGGGATCGGCGAGCCCGGACGACACCGCCCAGTCCTGCACCGCCGCGACGTCCTCGAGCTCGGTCAGCCCGGGCCGACCGGTGATGGCGTCGCGCCAGGCCGCGCCGTAGCCGGTGGAGCCGCGGTAGTTGACGTGCACGACCGCGCAGCCGAGGTCGACGTACGCCGCGCGGTCAGAGGCGAAGCTGTCGCTGTCGTGCCAGGTCGGTCCGCCGTGCACGAGGAAGACCGTCGGGAAGGGACCTGCGCCGGGGGGAGCCGCGACGAGCGCGTGCACGGTGCCGCCCGGACCGTCGACGAAGGCGTCGGTGACCTCGACGCTCCCGGGCGCCGGCGCGCCTGGTGCGGTGAGCACCACCGCGCCGGTGGTGGACCGGATGACCGTCGGGGAGGCCGCCGAGGACCAGGAGAACTCCACCGAGCCGTCCGGCCGCGGGGTCGCCCCGCCGATGGTCCCGGGAGGGGTCGGCAGGTCGGTGACCGCGCCGTCGAGGGTGACCCGGTGCAGCGTCGAGCGGCCGCGTGCCTCGGCGCGGACGAGCAGGGCGGAGCCGTCGCAGTACCAGACCGCGTCGAGGTCGCCCTCCAGCCCGGACAGGTCCGGGTGCACCTCGAGCCCGGTGCGCGGGTCGACGACGAACGGCAGCGGACGTCCGCTGCGCTCGTGCGCCGCGAGCAGCCGGCCGTCGCCGCGGACGGGGGAGAAGCCCACGGCCGACAGCCCCAGCCCCTCGCCGTCCCAGCGCTCCCAGACGACCGTGCCGTCGACGGTGAGCACCCGCAGGGCGCGGTGCCGGGAGTCGCCGTGCTCGGAGTGCTCGATCACGACGAGGTCCTCGTCGCGCGACAGCCCGCCGACCTCGGCGTCGTGCTCGCTCGCGTAGAGGACGTGGCTCGCGCCGTCGCGCAGCACGTGGACGCTGCTGCCGTCGTCGGTCGAGCAGCCGACGACGACCACGTCGTACCCGATCTCCAGACCGGCCGGGTAGGCCGCCGGCACGCCGGGCGTCGCCTCCACGTCCTCGCCACCGCCGAACGGCTGCCGCTTCCAGCTGCCGAACTCGTCGCCGTCGGTGTCGTCGAACCACCAGACCTGCTCGCCGTCCGGCGAGAGGGCGCCGTCACTGGTGCCGTTGGCGCGGTCGGTGACCTGGCGGGTCGTGCCCGCCTCGCGGTCCCAGGCGTAGAGCTCGAAGGTGCCGGTCGGGTTGGAGACGTAGAGGCAGCGGTGCGGGGCGTCGTCGGCCCAGTCGGGCAGGGAGACGCGGGTGGCGCGGAAGCGCTGCTCCCAGATGGCGGTCACCCGGAGAGTCTGCCCCCCAGCAGCAGCGAAGGGCACCGGCGACGCGCGCCGATGCCCTTCTCGGGACCGCTGGGCCTCCTCGCGGAGGGCCGTTGTCGGGGTGACAGGATTTGAACCTGCGACCTCTGCGTCCCGAACGCAGCGCGCTACCAAGCTGCGCCACACCCCGGATCTGTTGCGCCGCAGAGACTACCGGACGCCTGGCTCAGCCGCCGCCCTGGACCAGCTCGAGCAGCGTCGCCTCGGGCCGGCAGGCGAAGCGCACGGGGAGGTACGGCGAGCAGCCCAGGCCGGCGCTGACGTGCAGCCAGCCCCCCTCGCCGCGGGTCAGCCCCCGGGCGCGGGACCGCTGGAGGTCGCAGTTGGTCACCAGCGGGCCGACGCCGGGCACGCGCACCTGGCCGCCGTGGGTGTGCCCGGCCAGCACCATGGCGTGCCCGTCCCGCTCGAAGGCCCGCAGCAGCGCGCGCTGCGGGGTGTGGGTGACCCCGAGGCCGAAGCCGCCGACGGGGCCGGCCACCCGGGGGTAGCGGTCACGCCGCAGGTGCGCGTCGTCGGTGCCGGTCAGCACCACCGGCCGACCCGCGACCTGGAGCTCGACCCGCTGGTGGGTGAGGTCGGTCCAGCCCTTCTCGACGAGCATCGCCGCCGCGCGGGCCCAGGGCAGGTCGGGGGCGCGCCGGCGCGGCGCACCGCCCGTGACGTAGCCGAGCAGGGACGGCCGCACGGGCGTGTAGTAGTCGTTGTTGCCCGGGACGAAGACGCCGGGGGTCCCGTCGGCGGTCAGCGCGCCGAGGGTCGCCGCGAGCGCGTCCAGCGCGTCGGCGGAGGACAGGTGGTCGCCGGTCGAGACGACCAGGTCGGCCTCCAGGTCGGCCAGCCCGCGCACCCAGGAGGCCTTGCGGAGCTGCTGCGGGAGCAGGTGGAGGTCGCTGAGGTGCAGCACCCGCAGCGGCGCCCAGCCGCTCGGCAGGACCGGCACCGTGCACCGCCGCAGGACCGGCAGGTGGGGCTCGACCAGCGCCCAGCCCGCGACCGCGGCGCCGAGGGCGACCCCGGCGGTGCCGAGGCGGGGGAGCAGCACCGGGCCACCCTAGGACTCCCGCGTAGCCTCGGGCCATGGGCGAGCTCAAGGACCGGCTGCAGGCCGACCTCACCGAGTCGATGAAGGCGCGCGACGAGCTGCGCACCGCGACCCTGCGGATGGTGCTCACCGCGATCGGGACCGAGGAGGTCGCCGGCAAGGCCGCCAGAGTGCTCACCGGCGACGAGGAGCTCAAGGTCCTGGCGCGGGAGGCGAAGAAGCGGCGCGAGGCCGCCGAGGCCTTCCGGTCCGGCGGCGCCGAGGACCGGGCGGCGCGCGAGCTCGCGGAGGAGGAGGTCCTGTCGACCTACCTGCCGGCGCAGCTGTCCGACGACGAGCTCGCCGCGCTCGTCGCGCAGGCGGTGCAGGAGACCGGGGCCGAGGGCCCGCAGGCGATGGGCGCGGTCATGAAGGTCGTGAACCCCAAGGTCGCCGGGCGGGCCGAGGGCGGCCGCGTCGCGGCAGCGGTACGAGCAGCGCTCGCGGGCTAGCCGTTCCCCCGGCCGTTGCCGTTCCCACGGCCGTTCCCGGCCGCCGTCGACTCCTGGGTCGGCTCCGCCGGCGGGGGTGTCGGCTCCTCCGCCGGTGACGGCGGCGGGGCGAC
This sequence comes from Actinomycetales bacterium, assembly GCA_036675425.1. Classification (GTDB taxonomy): domain Bacteria; phylum Actinomycetota; class Actinomycetes; order Mycobacteriales; family SCTD01; genus SCTD01. The sequence goes on from JAKFFB010000205.1 coordinate 38,349, forward strand.
CCGCTCCCGGCCGTTCGACACGAAGATCGTGACCGTCGCGCCCACCCGCACGGTGCGGCCGGCCCTCGGCGAGGTGTAGGCGACGTCGCCGCGCGGGATCGGCGCGGCGGAGACGCGCCCCCCGTCGCGGATGCCGAAGCCGGCCTCGGTCAGCACCCGGCGCGCTTCGTCGTACGCCATGCCCCGGACGTCGGGGACCTCTGCCTCCTGGCCGCGCACCACGTCGCGATCGGGCTCGGCGAACTGCTCCACCGGCACGTCGCGCAGCGCGCGGCTCATCGTCGCCCGCCAGATCCGGGCGGGCAGGGTGCCGCCGTAGACCTGGTTGTAGTAGCGGCCGTTGATGGTGACCCGGCGCATCTCCTTGACGCTGCGGCCGGGGGCGCCGGGGTCGCCGACCCACACCGACGTCGCGAGCTGCGGGGTGTAGCCGACGAACCACGCGGCCTTCGAGCCGTTCGTCGTTCCGGTCTTGCCGGCCGCCGGCCGACCGAGGGAGGCGGCCCGCCCGGTGCGCCCGCGGGTGTCGCCGTCGATGACGCCGGTGAGCACGTCGGTCACGGTGTCGGCGATCTCGGGCTCGAGCACCTGCCGGCACGACTCGGTGCGGACCTCGATGGGCTGGTTCCGGGAGTCGAGGATCTCGGTCACCGGGCGGGGCGGGCAGTACTGCCCGTGCGCCGCGAAGGTCGCGTAGGCCGCGGCCATGTCGAGCGGGCTGACCTCGTTGCTGCCGAGCACGAACGACCCGCCGCGGAGCAGGTCGGCCGAGGGGGTGCCGTCCTTGAACTGCTTGAGGCCCATGGCCTCCGCCAGCGAGGCGGGGCCCTCGACGCCGGTGCGCTCCTCGAGCTGGATGAAGAAGGTGTTCACCGAGTCGTGCGTCGCGGTGCGGACGTCGAAGGTGCCGGCCTCGGAGTCGCCGGCGTTCTGCATGGTGTACGGCTCCACGCCGTCCGGGGTGTAGTTGAGGAAGACCTCGGAGGTGTACTTCTGCGGGGCGTACGCCGTGAACGACAGCGGGATCCCCTGCCGCAGCGCGTCGGCCAGCACGAAGGCCTTGAACGTCGAGCCGCCCTGGAACCCGCTCGACCCGCCGATCGCCAGGTTGACCTTGGTGTGCCCGGGCTTCTTCTGCTCGGTGTAGCGCCGGTTGACCGCCATCGCGCGGACGTCACCGGTGCCGGGCTGGACGACGTTGACGGCGGTCGCCGCGCCGAAGTCCTCGCCGCGGAAGGTGTCCCCCGGCGGGATCGCCTCCTCCGCGGCCCGCTGCGCGGCCTCCTGCACCACCGGGTCGAGCGTCGTCTTGATGGTGAGCCCGCCCGCGAGGATCCGGTCCTGCCGCTCCTCTCGGGTGCGGCCGAGGGCGGCGCCCACCTCGGTGTCCTCGAGGACCCGCCGGACGTAGTCGCAGAAGAACGGCGCCTTCACGGCGGGGTTCTCGCAGCCGGACAGCACCGGCCGGAACCGGAACGCGGGCGGCGCGGCCGCGGCGGCGGCTCGCTCCGCCTCGTCGATGAAGTTCTCGGCCTTCATCCGGCCGAGCACGAGGTTGCGCCGGGCGACCAGCCGCTCCATCTGGGCGGCGTCCTCGGTCGCCTTCACCGGGTCGAAGCGCCCCGGGCTCTGCACGATGCCGGCGAGCAGGGCGCTCTCGCCGAGGGTGAGGTCGCGCGCCGGCTTGCCGAAGTAGAACGTCGAGGCGGTGCCGACGCCGTAGACGCCGTTGCCGAAGTAGGCGATGTTCAGGTAGCGCTCGAGGATCTCGTCCTTGGTGAGCTTGCGCTCGATCGCCAGGGCGTACCGCGCCTCCTTGAGCTTGCGCTCGAGGGTCACCTCGCGGGCGGCGTCCTGGCCGGCCTCGGTGCTGGCCGCCTGCAGCAGGGCGTTCTTGACGTACTGCTGCGTCAGGGTCGACCCGCCCTGGGTGACGCTGCCCGCCTGGCTGTTCTCGACCGCTGCCCGCAGGGTGCCCTTGTAGTCGACGCCGTTGTGGGCGTAGAAGCGCGCGTCCTCGACGGCGATGAACGCCTTCTGCGTCATCTGCGGGATGAACTGCAGCGGCGCGAAGACGCGGTTCTCGCGGTAGAGGATCGCCAGCAGCGAGCCGTCGGCCGCCAGGATCCGGCTGCGCTGGGCGAGCGGCACCTGGTCGAACTCCGCCGGCAGCACGAGGAACTCGTCCGCGCCCGCCTTCGCGGTCAGCCCGATCCCGCCGACGAGCGGGAAGGCGGCCCCGGCCAGCAGCAGGCCGGCGAGCACGCTCGCAGCGGCGGCGTACGCCAGTCGGACCAGGGCGGGCGCCGAGCGGGAGGGCAGGGGGGGCACCCGCCCAGGGTACGGCGGCGGGCCGCTCCCGCTCGGCAGGGCGACGCGCCGGCGAACGGCCGGATGGCCCTTTCGGACTACCCCAAGATGGGCCCATCGGGGCCTGCCGGACCGAACGTCCGCTTTCTACCGTGGAGCGGTCGGTCCCCCTCTCCGGCGCCCCCTCACGTCAGGACCTCCCGCATGTCTGTCACCGCCTTCGAGAGCCCCCAGGCCTGGACCGCCCAGTCGGCGTGCAAGAACGCCGACCCCGACGAGCTCTTCGTCACCGGCGCCGCCCAGAACCGCGCCAAGGCCGTCTGCATGGGCTGCCCCGTGCGGACCGAGTGCCTGTCGGACGCCCTCGACAACCGCGTCGAGTTCGGCGTGTGGGGTGGGATGACCGAGCGCGAGCGCCGGGCGCTGCTGCGTCGCCGGCCGGACGTCACCAGCTGGCGGCAGCTGCTCGAGACGGCCCGCGCCGAGCACGCCGCCACGCGGGCGGGCTGACCCCGGAGCTCAGGCCGCGGGGCTGCCCGCGGCGCCCGCCATGTCGGCGCCGACCGTGCGCAGGCCGTCGAGGTCGTGCACGTCGCCGGGCAGCGCCGCGACCTGGACGACCGCCACGCCCGGGTGGGCGTGGCGGAACCGCTCCTGCAGGCGCTGCTCGCGGGCGGCCAGCGTCATCCGGTCGGCGTGCAGGCGCAGCACGGCGGCGGCGAGCGGGTGCCCGCCGGACTCGTCTAGCGACTCGGCGGCGGCCAGCGACTTCTCGGGGCTGAGCGCCGCGCTGCCCGGCCGGTGCACCCGGTTGACGACCAGCCCGGCCAGCGGCATCCGCTCCTCGGCCAGCCGCTCGACGAAGTACGACGCCTCGCGCAGCGCGTCCGGCTCCGGCGCGGCGACCACGACGAACGCGGTGCCCGGGGCCTTGAGCAGGTCGTACGTCGCCTGGGCGCGCTCGCGGAAGCCGCCGAACATCGTCTCGAGCGCCGCGACGAACTGCGAGACGTCCTGCAGCACCGACGCCCCGATGATCTTCGTGAGCACGTTGGTGAACACGTTGAAGCCGGCCGTCACGACCTTGAGGTAGGCCTTGCCGCCTGCTTTGGCCGGCGCCAGCAGGATCTTGATCATCCGACCGTCGAGGAACGTCGTGAGCCGCTCCGGCGCGTCGAGGAAGTCCAGCGCCGAGCGGGTCGGCGGGGTGTCGACCACGACGAGGTCGTAGTCGCCGGTCGCGACGAGCTGGGCGAGCTTCTCCATCGCCATGTACTCCTGCGTGCCGGCGAAGGAGGACGAGAGCGCTTGGTAGAAGGGGTTCGCGAGGATCGCCTCGGCCTTGGCCGGCTCGGCGTGGGTGAGGACGATGTCGTCGAACGTCCTCTTCATGTCGAGCATCATCGCGTCGAGCGAGCCGCCCTTCGCGGGGTCGACGCCCTCCACCCGGCGGGGGGTGTTGTCCAGCTCGGACAGGCCCATCGACTGCGCCAGCCGGCGGGCCGGGTCGATGGTGAGCACGACGGTCCGGCGGCCGCGCTCGGCGGCGCGCAGCGCCAGCGACGCGGCGGTCGTGGTCTTGCCGACGCCACCGGACCCGGTGCAGACCAGGATCTTCGCGGTGTCGAGCGTGCTGTCGATGTCCAGCACGGGAGAGGTCATGTGAGCCCCTGAGCGGTCAGCAGCTCGGCCAGCTCGTAGAGCCCGGCCAGGTCGACGGAGTCGGTCAGCAGCGGCAGCTCGTAGGACGGACGCTCCAGCGCGGCCAGCGCATCGCGGCCGCGCTCCTCGAGCGCGACCCGGGTGGCGTGGTCCGAGGCGTCGGCGGCGAGCGCCGCGACGAGCGCCTCCGGGGCGTCGAGGCCGGCCTTCTCGAGCCCGGCGGTGAGCGCGGAGCGGTCCAGCTCGCCGCGCTCGGCGGCGAGCAGGTCGGCGGGCGGCAGCATCGGGGTGCGGACCGCGTTGACGATCACGCCGCCGACCGGCAGCCCCACCGACTGCAGCTCGGCCACGCCGTCGATCGTCTCCTGCACGGGCATCTCCTCGAGCAGCGTCACCAGGTGCACGGCCGTGGCGGGGGAGCGCAGGACCGCCATCACCCCGTCCGACTGGTTCTTGAGCGGCCCGACCTTGGCCAGCCCGCCGACCTCGGAGCTGATGTTGAGGAAGCGGGCGATCCGCCCGGTGGGGGGCGCGTCGAGGACGACGGCGTCGTACGCCTTGCGCTTGGCCTTGTCCTCGCGGACGACCGCCTCCTTCACCTTCCCGGTCAGCAGCACGTCGCGCAGGCCGGGGGCGACCGTCGTGGCGAACTCGATGGCGCCCATCCGGCGCAGCGTGCGCGCGGCGACGCCGGTCCGGGACAGCTTGTAGAACATGTGCAGGTAGTCGAGCAGCGCGTCCTCGGGGTCGATCGCCAGCGCGTAGACGTCGCCGCCGCCGGGAGCGACCGCGACCTTGCGCTCCTCGTACGGCAGCGGCGGGCAGTCGAAGAGCTGGGCGATGCCCTGCCGGCCCTCGACCTCGGTCAGCAGCACCCTCTTGCCGCCCGACGCGAGGGCGAGCGCGAGCGCGGCGGCCACGGTCGTCTTGCCGGTGCCGCCCTTGCCGGTCACGACGTGCAGCCGCACGTCGGAGAAGTCGGTCACCCGCCCAGGTTAGGTGTGTCTTCCTCCGGCAACCACTCGCAGGCTCCGAGCAGGAACCTGCGCATCGAGGGCGAATCCGTCGTTGTGACCGCGGCCACACCGCGGTCCTGACCAACGGAGAACGCCACCCATGCACACCCCCCGACTGGCGGTGGACCGGCTGACCGAGCCCACCTGGCGTGTCGACGCCCAGTGCCGTCAGGTGAACGCCGTCTACTTCTTCGCCCCGTCCCACTTCGAGCGCAAGGACGAGAAGTCCGCGCGCGAGGGAGCCGCCCGCGCCCTGTGCGGGAGCTGCAAGGTCCAGGCGCAGTGCCTCGACTACGCGCTCACCGTCCAGGAGCCGCACGGCATCTGGGGCGGCCTGAACGAGCTCGAGCGGCGCCGGCTGCTGCGCAAGAGGGCGGCCGAGGAGCAGGCCAGCTAGAGGTCGTAGCCTGCGCCCATGCAGAAGTGGGAGTACGCCACCGTTCCCCTGCTCGTCCACGCGACGAAGCAGATCCTCGACAACTGGGGCCAGGACGGCTGGGAGCTCGTCCAGGTCGTGCCCGGCCCCGGCGGTGGGGAGCAGCTCGTGGCCTACTTCAAGCGCCCGGTCGACGCGTGAGCGTCCACGCGCGGCTGAAGGAGCTGGGGATCGCCCTGCCGGCCGTCGTCCCCCCGGTGGCCGCCTACATCCCGGCCGTCCGCACCGGCAACCTGGTCTTCACCTCCGGGCAGCTCCCGATGGTCGACGGCGAGCTGCCGACGCAGGGCAAGGTCGGCGCGCTGGTCACCCCCGAGCAGGCCAAGGAGCTGGCGCGCACCTGCGCGCTCAACGCCCTGGCGGCCATCGACGCGCTGGTCGGGCTCGACTCGGTGGCCCAGGTCGTCAAGGTCGTCGGCTTCGTCGCCTCGGCCCCGGACTTCTCCGGTCAGCCGGGCGTCGTCAACGGCGCCTCCGAGCTGCTCGGCGAGGTCTTCGAGGGCGACGCCGGCCGGCATGCCCGCTCGGCCGTCGGCGTGGCCTCCCTCCCGCTGGACGCACCGGTCGAGGTCGAGCTGGTCGTCGAGCTCGACCCGTCCGCCGTCTCCTAGGACCGCCGGCCGTGACCGCGGGTCTGCCGGAGGGGATGTTCGACCGCGCCCGGGCGATGGCCCGCGGCGAGCTCGAAGCGCCCCCGACGCGCGACGCCGCGACGGTCGCGCTGCTCCGGGACGGCGCCGCCGGACCCGAGGTCTACCTGCTGCGCCGGGTGCGCGGGATGGCCTTCGCCGGTGGGATGCACGTCTTCCCCGGCGGCTCGGTCGACCCGGCCGACGCGCACGCGTCGATCGCCTGGTCCGGCCCGCCGCCGTCAGCCTTCGCCGAGGCGTTCCGCTGCGACGAGCCGCTCGCCCGCGCGCTGGTCTGCGCCGCGGTGCGCGAGACGTTCGAGGAGTCGGGCGTCCTCCTCGTCGGGCCGTCGCCGGACGAGCTGCTCGCCGACGTCAGCACCGACGACTGGGAGGCCGAGCGGGTCGCCCTGGAGGCCCGGGAGCAGTCGCTGTCGGAGCTGCTCGCGCGCCGCGGGCTGGTGCTCCGCGCCGACCTGCTCCGGCCGCTGGCGCACTGGATCACCCCCGAGGTCGAGAGCAAGCGGTTCGACACCCGGTTCTTCGTCGCGCGCGTGCCGCAGGGGCAGGTCTGCCGCGTTGCCGGCAGCGAGGCCGACCAGCGGCTGTGGGTGCGGCCCGGCGAGGCGCTGGCGTCCGGTCTCGGGATGCTCCCGCCGACCGCGGTCGTGCTCGGGGACCTCGCCGAGCACGACGACGTCGACGCGGCGCTGACAGCGCCGCGGGAGATCCGCACCGTGCTGCCGAAGCTCGTCGTCGGCGACGACGACGCGGTGTCCTTCCTGCTGCCCGGCGACCCGGGCTACCCGGTCTAGTGCTCCGCCCGGTCACGGCGACCGCCGGCGTCGTCCTCGCCCCGAACCCCGGGCCGATGACGCTGGAGGGCACCAACACCTGGGTGCTGCGCGCCGCGGACTCCGAGTCCTGCGTCGTCGTCGACCCGGGGCCGCTGCTGGAGGGGCACCTGGTCGAGGTCGCCCGGCACGGCCCGGTCGCCGTCGTGCTGCTCACCCACGGGCACCCCGATCACAGCGAGGGGGCCCGCCGCTTCGCCGAGCTCACCGGAGCGCCCGTGCGGGCGCTCGACCCGCGGCACCGGCTCGGCGACGAGGGGCTCGTCGACGGCGACGTGGTCGCGGCCGCCGGGCTGGAGCTGCGCGTGCTCGGCACGCCGGGCCACTCCAGCGACTCGCTCAGCTTCGTGGTCGAGGACGCGGTGCTGACCGGCGACACCGTGCTCGGACGCGGCACGACCGTCGTCGCGCACCCCGACGGCGTGCTCGGCGACTACCTGGCGTCGCTGCGGCGGCTGCGCGAGCTCGGCGACCGCACCGTCCTGCCCGGCCACGGTCCGGAGCTGGAGCACGCCGGCCTCGCCGCCGAGCAGTACCTCGCCCACCGCGAGGCGCGCCTGGACCAGGTCCGGGCCGCCCTCGCCGCCGGCGCCACGAGCCCCGAGCAGGTCGTCGAGACCGTCTACGCCGACGTCGACCGGGTGCTGTGGCCCGCCGCCACGATGTCGGTGCGCGCCCAGCTGGCCTACCTCCAGGGCGAACGATGACCTGCCCGGTCTGCGGCACGCCGACGGTCCCGAACGCCCGCTTCTGCTTCGCCTGCGGCGCGGCGCTGCCCGCGAGCGCCGGCCCGGAGACCGACGCCGAGCGGCGGCTGGTCACGGTGCTGTTCGGCGACCTGTCCGACTTCACCAGCTGGGCCGAGGACCTCGACCCCGAGCGCGTCGGGGTCGTCACCGACCGGGTGCTCGCCACCCTGACCGCCGCCGTCGCGGAGTACGGCGGGCACGTCGACAAGCTCACCGGCGACGGCCTGATGGCGGTCTTCGGGGCGCCGACGGCGCACGAGGACGACGCCGAGCGCGCCGTCCGCGCCGCCGCCCGGATGCAGACCGCCGTGCGCCGGGTCGTCGAGGAGGAGAGCGGCGGCGGCCGGCGGCTCGGCCTGCGCGTCGGGCTGAACACCGGCATCGTGCTGGCCGGCATCCAGGCCCACCTCAGCTACACCGTCGTCGGCGACACCGTGAACACCGCGAGCCGGCTCTCCGACGCCGCGGGCGTCGGGTCCGTCTACGCCGGGCGCGACACCGCGCTGGCCACCATGTCGATCGCCTCCTGGCGCTCGCTCCCGCCGCTCCGGCTCAAGGGCAAGCGCGAGCCCGTGCCGGCGTACGAGCTCGTCGGCCTGCGCGCGCCGTCGGCCAGCCGGCTGGGCCTCGGCGAGGAGGTCCCGATGATCGGCCGGGACGCCGAGCTGGGGCTGCTGGTCGGGCGCGTGATGGAGGTCGTCGACCGCGAGGAGCCGCGCGCGGTGATGCTCACCGGCGACGCCGGAGTCGGCAAGACCCGGCTCGCCCAGGAGCTCTCGCGCTTCGCCGGCGAGCTGCCGGGCGCGCGGGTGCTCTGGGGCCGCTGCCCGCCGTTCGGCGAGGGTCGTGACCTGGCGTCGGTCGCCGAGATGGTGCGCACCGCCTGCGGCATCGGCGAGTCCGACGACGTCACCACCGCGCGCGAGCGGGTCGCCCGGACCGTCGCGCGGCTGGAGCACCCGGCGTACTCCGGCGCCGTGCCGCGCGCGATGGGCGATCGGCTGCAGGCGCTGCTCGGGCTCGAGCCCGAGGGCGGAGCCGGCCCGCGCGAGACCGCAGCGCCGGGTGCCGCGGTGGGCGGCGACCAGGTGCGCCAGGCGGTCGCGGCGCTCTTCACCGCGCTGGCCGCCGACGGCCCGCTGGTGCTGGTCACCGACGACATGCACTGGGCGACCCCCGTGATGCTCGAGGGGATGCTCGACGTCGTCGCGCAGACCCGCGGCCGGGTGCTGCTGCTGGCCGTCGGCCGTCCGGACATGCTCGAGCCGACGCTGGGCGGCTCGTCGCCGTGGTGGCGCTCGTTGCCCGACGTCGAGGTGCTGCCGCTGCTGCCGCTCGAGCAGTCCGCCAGCGAGCGGCTGCTGCGCGCCTACCTCGGCAGCCCCACCGACGAGGTCGACGCCTCGGTGCGCACCGCGCTGCTGAGCCGCGCCGAGGGCAACCCGTTCTTCCTCGCCGAGCTGCTGCACCTGCTCGTCGACCGCGGGGCGCTGGTCCGCGAGGACGACCGGTGGGCGGTGGCGGGCGAGCTGCCCGAGGGGCTGCTCCCCGCCGGTGTGCGGGCGGTGCTCGCGGCGCGCATCGACGGGCTCGACGGGCCCACCAAGGGCGTCCTGCGCGACGCGGCCGTGCTCGGCCTGCGGGTCACCGTCGAGGGGCTGGTCGCGGTCGGCCAGGCCAGCGGGCACGGCGACCCCGAGCAGGTGCGCGCCGCCGTCGACCGGCTGGTCGAGCGACGGCTGCTCGAGGCCGACAGCGACGAGGACGCCTACCGCTTCGGGCACACGCTGGTGCGCGACGTCGC
>JAKFFB010000062.1:0-1910 GCA_036675425.1 Actinomycetales bacterium
CGCGACGGGCTGATGACCGGCCTCGCTCGCCGGACCGGCCTGTCCCTGCGCCTGGTCCGCACCGCCCTCGAGGTCACCGTCGTGGTCATCGGCCTGCTGCTCGGCGGGGTGCTCGGCCTCGGGACCGTCGTCTACGCGCTGGCGATCGGACCCCTGACGCAGCTGATGCTGCCGTGGTTCACCGTCGACCTGGAGTGATCCGGGTGACGCCCTCGCGGCGCGGGTCGGCGACCGCCTCGAGGCCGCCGTCGGCGCGGGTGAGTGCGGCACCGACACCGCCGTAGTACATCGACAGCTCGTGCTCCACGCGGACGTCCTCGTCGGGGAGCCCGGCACGGTGGACGTGCACGCGGGGGTGGGCGACGGCGGCCGCCAGGTCGAGCCCGCCGCTCACGAAGCCGGCCAGCGCCGACACGACCGCGGTGGTGATCCGGTCCGCGCCGGGCGACCCGATGGCCAGCGTCGAGCCGTCGTCGTGCCGCCCGACCGTCGGCGCCATGTTGGAGAGCAGGCGCGACCCGGGCGCGACCTGGCGCCCGGGCGGGTTGAGCTCCTGCTCGCCGAGGCAGTTGTTGAGCCAGATGCCGGTGCCGGCCGCGATCATCCCCGCGCCGTAGCCCGACGAGACCGTGATGGAGCAGGCAGCGCCCTCCGCGTCGGTGACCGACACGTGCGCGGTCGACCCCGACTCGAGGACGGCCCGGTGGTCGGCGTCGACGAGGTCCAGCCAGGCGCGTGAGGCCTCGTCGAGGTCGGCCGCCGTCTCCAGCCCCTCGCGGCGGTGGCCGAGGACCGCGCGCTGCACGCGCACCAGGTGCGCGACGTCGCGGTCGTCCCACCCCGCGAGCGGGTGCCCGTCGAGGAGGCGGAGCATCGCTGCCACGACCACTCCGCCGACCGACGGCGGGGGAGTGGTGGCCAGGCTCCAGGCGCCGACCCGGGTGGTCAGCGGCGCGCGCACGACCGCGGCGTACGACGCCAGGTCGGCCGCCCCGAGCAGTCCGCCCCGCTCCTGGACGTCCGTCGCAACCATCCGCGCGAGGTCTCCCTCGTGGAGGGCGCGGGGGCCGTCGGCGGCGATGACCTCGAGAGTGGCGGCCAGGTCCGCGACGACGACGTGGTCGCCGGTCAGCCGCCCGTCGGCGTCGTGGAGGGCGCGGTGGCTCGCGGGGTCCCAGCCGAAGACGCTCTCGTGGACGAAGTCGAGGTAGTAACGCGACGCCGAGCCGAGCCGGAAGCCGCCGCGGGCCACGTCGATCGCCGGGGCCACCAGCTCGCGCCACGGCAGCCGGCCGTCGCGCGCGTGGGCCTCCCCGAAGGCAGCGAGCGACCCGTGCGTCGCGACCGAGCCGGGGCCGATCGTGATCGTGACGCCACCGCCGTAGGCGGTCGACACGTCCCAGGTCTCCGGTGGCGCGTCGCCGCGACGGCCGATCCCGGGCCGGTCCACCCACCCGTCGACGGCGTACGCCGACCCTGCCGCCGGCTGCACGGTGACGAAGCCACCGGAGCTCAGCGAGACGAGGCCCACCTCGTTGACCATCGCCACCAGGGCCGCCGCGATCGCGGCGTCGACGGCGGACCCGCCGGCCCGGGCCACCTGCTCGGCGGCGTCCGCCGCGGCCGGGTTGGGTGCGGCGACGGCCAGCGCGGTCATGGTCGGGCGGTCACGGTCATGCGGTCAGCGACGGGTCGCGATCACGGCCGACGCGTCGGCAGCCACCATCACCTCGACGGCGGTGAACCGCTCGTCGGTCAGCCACTGCTCACGCAGCGTGTCCACCCGGCCGTAGGTGATCGGCGGCCAGGACTCGCACGGGGCGAAGTCGTCGAGCACGACGATGCCGCCGGGCTCGACGAGGTCGACGACGTTGTCGACGCCCACCTCCGACGGCGAGCCGGAGTCGAGG
>JAKFFB010000021.1:0-1908 GCA_036675425.1 Actinomycetales bacterium
GCCTTGTTGCGCGGGATCGCGCGGCGGATCCTCGAGTCCTTCTTAGCGCCGTGGCGGATGTCGACCGCGATCGTGCGAGTGCTCGAACCGGTGGACTTCGACGTCGACGAGTTGGACTTCGACGAGGACTTGTCGTCGTTCTTGATGACGACCGGGATCGGCTCGGTGCTCTTGCCCGTGCCGGTGCCCGTGCCCGTGCCCTTGGCCGAGCTCTTGCTCGTGTCGGCCTTGGGGGCCGTGCTCGCCGTGCCGGCCTTGGCGGCGGCCGCCGCCGCCGCGCGGACCGAGCTCGGCGGGTTGAACGGATCCTGTGCGGACCCCTTCGTGGCGCCGTTGGACGCATCGCCGTCGTTGGCGGCGAGCAGGCGAGCGGCGCGGGCCGGCAGCTTCGCCGGCGTCGCGGCGGCCGGAGCGGCCGCGTCGGCGCTGGGCGCGCCGTCGGGGGCTCCCTTCAGGAACAGCAGCGGCGCGATGATCGCCACGAGCACTGCGAGTGCTGCGACCGGCAGCAGGCGCCGGCGCATCATCTCGTCCAGGACGGTACGGAACATCATGACCCTCCTGCGGTCGGGGCAGCCGCGGTGGCCGGGGTGGCGGCCGGCGGCTGTGGGGTGGAGGCCCCGTCGGGGGCGATGTAGGCAGTGGCGTTGAGGGTGGCCTTCGTCCGCGTCGACGTCGGATCCGTGCGCACGAAGGACAGTCCGTCGATCGTCAGCAGTCGCCCGCCGACCTTGATCTTGTCCTTCTTGACGCTGACCGAGCGGCGCACGGTGCGCAGGATGTCGCGCAGGTCGAAGTAGTCACCGGTGAACTCGAAGGTGAACGGCAGGGCCGCCAGGCCGTCGGGGCCAACCGTGGCACCCGGGGTGACCGGGGTCGTGCCCGTGGTACCCGGCGCGGCGGCGGCGCCGGCCTTCAGGGCCACGAGGCGCAGGTCGCTGTTGCGGACGTTGGCCCGGCGCTGCAGCTGACGCAGCAGCTCCGAGATGGCGCCACGCGCCGGCACGGCCTTGTCGAGCGTCTTGAGCTCCTTGAGCTTGATCGGGAACTGCTTCTTGGCGGCCTCGTAGGAGGCCAGCTGCGTCTGCGCGGCCTGGAGGCGGGCCTCCTGGGCGGCGACGTTCTCACGCACCTGGCTGCGCTCTTCGCGCTTCGGCTTGATCGCCAGCATCCACAGTGCGGCCAGGACGGCTACCCCGGCGAGCACGACGAGGGCGATCGTCTTTCTATCGGTCGTCATCGTCATCCTCCGGTCGTGGCCGCGGCGGTCTGGTTGGCAGGCGCCGTGGCCGGGGTCGTCGTCGTCGGGGCGACCGCGGTCGCGCCCGTCGCCGGTGTCGTGGTCGTGGTGCCGGCGGTGGCCAGCGGTGCCGACTGCTGCTTGAAGTACGTCACGAGCTCGAAGCTCGAGGACTTCTGCTTGCCGGCCGTGCAGCCGCCCGTACCGACGGGCGCCGCGTTGGAGGCGCTCGTCACGCCGTCGGCGTCGGTCCGCTGCGTGCGGCTGAAGCCGACATCGATGACGCCGGTCATGAGGTGCAGGCGATCGATGTAGGACGGAACGCTGCGCTCACTTGCCGCGCAGCCGGCGAGCTCGACGGCAGGCGACGAGAGCACGCTGCGAAGCCCGCTCGTGTTGCCGGCTGCGCCACCCTCGACGGTCGAGGTCGGGGTGAGCGTGGCCTTGGCCGACGTCAGCCAGACGCCGTCCGGCGCGACACGCGCCAGCTCGGTCATCGTGCGATCCCACTTGAAGCGGGTCTTGGCGACCGAGGCGACCGCGTCGTGACGCTTCTGCGTCGCGGCGGCAAAGTCGCTGTAGGGCTTCAGCGCGGCGGCCTTCTGCTCGCTCTGCTGCAGGTTGGTGGCGATGTCGCGCAGATCCTCGCGACCGCCGCTCACCTGGTT
>JAKFFB010000272.1:0-11293 GCA_036675425.1 Actinomycetales bacterium
GCACCGGGAGCGGCCGCGCCGCCACCCGGAGCGGCGCCCGGGGCCGCGCCCGCGGCGCCGCCCTGCTGCGGCGACCAGGCCCCTGCCTCAGCAGCCAGGGGTGCGCCCAGCTCGGCCTGCTGAGCCGGGAGGGAGGGCACGACGGCAGCCAGCACGAGCTGGACGGCGACGAGGACGAGGAACGGCGCGTATCGACGCACGGGGGGCATGGGAGCTCCAACGCAGCACTGCGCAGACGAGAGGGACGAGCAGGCCTGTCAGCCGAGCAGCGACTTCACCGTCGGTGACAGCGGTACGTCGTTCTTCGACGGGTTCGTGCCCAGGACCTGGTCCCCGAGGGTGCGGGACACCCCGAACCAGTAGTTCTCGTTGCGGAAGTGGTGCAGCCGGTGGTTCACGTAGAGCTTGCGGTAGGCAGCCGTCTTGGGCTTGTAGTCGGTGTGGATGAGGAAGTGGATCCACTCGTAGCCGAGCATGAACACGGCCGCCGTGAGGGCCAGCGTCCAGCGGTCGGCGACGTTGCCGAGCAGCATCGCGATGCCGCCGACGATCAGCGAGAAGGTGATCAGGCCCGGGATCGGCATGGCCAGGATCTCCAGGTTGCGGGGGTCCTCGTGGTGGCGTCGGTGCTTCTTGGCGACGTAGAGGTCGACCTCACGGCCGAAGATCCGGCGCGGGCGGGCGTGCAGGACCCAGACGTGGGTCGTCCACTCGATGAAGGGCTGCACCGCGAAGACCGCCGCCACGATGAGCACCTGCTGCCAGCGCCAGTCGCCGGCCAGCAGGCGCGCCACGAGCACGCCCGCCGTGATGACCATGATCAGCACCGGCGACAGGTGCGAGGAGAAGATTCCGAACGCCTCCCGCAGGGTGCGGGCACGGCGGGTGGGCACGGCGCCGGCCGTGTCCTCGGTCACAGGGAGGGTCGACATGGGAGGCGACGATAGGCCGTGTCGAGTAAATGAACAAGTTCCATCTCTCGATTTTCGGAGGTAGCATCCGCGCCATGCGAGCGGACGCCTCGGGCCACCTCGACGAGGCCCTCGCCGCCTCCGGGGGACGCCCGTACGCCGGGCGCTCCCCCGACGAGCGGCGCGAGCAGCGCCGCCGGCGGCTGCTGGACGCGGGCCTGCAGGTCTTCGGCACGGTCGGCTACGACGAGGCCACCATCACGCTGCTCTGCGCCACGGCGCGGGTCGGCAACAAGGCGTTCTACGAGGAGTTCCCGACCCGCGAGGCGCTGCTGCTGGAGGTCGCCACCGAGATCGTCGGCTCGGCCGCCGAGCGACTGGAAGCCGCCCTGGTCGCCGCCCCGAACGACCTCGAGCAGCGGGTCCGGGCCGGGCTGACCGCCTACATCGGCTACCTCACCGAGGACCCGCGCCGGGTCCGCATCGCCTACCGCGAGGTGCGCATCGCGCCGCTGGAGCCCGAGCGGCAGTTCGCCTCGGTGAGCTTCGCCGCGCTGGTCGCCGAGCAGGTGGCCCAGCTCGGCATCGGCCGGCACGCCCAGGACAACCTGCTGCTCGCGCTGGCGCTCACCGGCGGGGTCGGCGAGCTGCTCAACTACTGGACGACGGCCGCGGACAAGCCCTCCACCGAGCGCCTGGTCGAGGAGCTGACCCGGCTCTACGTCGCCGCCCTGCGCTGACCCCGGTCAGGCGCAGGCGTCGAGCACCACGGGCAGCCGGACCTGCGGCCCCTGCCGGCCGCCCGGCTCGGCCGCGACCCGCAGCGAGAGCTCCTGCACGCCGCCGAACCGCTCGACCCGCAGGACCAACCGGCCGGTCGAGCCGAGCGCGGCGCAGTCCGGCACCCGGAAGCGCAGCCCGAGCACCACCAGTCCGTCGGTGACGATCGTCCGGCCGCCGTCGAGCACCCGCGGTGTCACCACCACCCCGGGCACGTCGGCGTCGACGGACAGCAGCCGCACCGGCGGACCGGCGTTGCGCACCTCCAGCCGGGCCACCCCCTCGACGGCGTCGCCGACGCGGCGGGAGGTCCCGCCGGCGGCCCGCGCCCCGACGTCGGTCGGCTCCCCCGGCCGCTCCCCGCGCGCGCTCAGCGGGCAGCTGCCCAGCTCGATGCCCTCGGAGCCGGAGCCCGCCTCCACGACGGGGACCCGCTCCTGCTCGTCGTCGACCCGCAGGACCAGCGTCCCGGGCAGCACCAGCGACGCGCAGGACGGGATCGTGTAGGTCACGCGCACGCGCTGCTCGTCGTACGCCCCCAGCTCGTCCGGGAGCTCGGGCTCCAGCCGGTTCACGCGCAGTCCCTCGACCTCGAGCACCAGGCCGCCCAGGCGCGCCGGCCGGTCGCGCCGGTTGACGAGCAGCAGCTCGAGGCCGCCGAGCGCCACGCCGCCGACGGTCGAGGAGCGCGCGTCGAGCAGCCGCACCGCGACGTCGGGCCGGGCCGCCTCCCGCCGCTGGTCGACCGCGACCAGTCCCCCGCCGACCAGCGCCAGCACGACCGTCAGCGCCACCGCCCACGCCGGGACCCGGCGAGCCAGCGCGACGACCGAGACCGGCTCGCGCTCGGCGCCGCTCTCGAGCAGGTCCATGCTGCGATTCTCGCCCAGCGATAGGTTCGACGCGTGATCACCGCCATCGTCATGATCAGTGCCGCCGTCGACCAGATCCCCGAGGTCGCGCAGCGGATCGCCGAGCTCGAGGGCGTGAGCGAGGTCTACTCCGTCGCGGGCGACGTGGACCTCGTCGCGATGGTGCGGGTGCGCCGGCACGAGGACCTGCACGACGCCATCGCCGGCCGGCTCAACAAGGTCGACGGCGTCCAGGCGACGCAGACGCTGATCGCCTTCCATGCCTACAGCAAGCACGACCTCGAGGCGACCTTCTCCCTCGGCATGGAGAGCTGAGGCCCCACTCCCGCAACGATCTTCGTCCTCGTGTGGGTGGCCACGCGGGAGCGGGCCACAACAGGACGAAGATCGCCGAGGGATCAGGGACGCAGGGACCGGCTGACCTCGACCCAGCGGTCGAGCAGCCTGCGGGCGGCGCCACTGTCGAGCGACTCCGCCGCCGTGGCGAAGCCCGCCTGCAGCCGCTCCACCAGCGGCGCGTCGGCAGCGGCGTGGGCGGCCAGCGCCGCGGCTGCGTTGAGCAGCACGGCGTCGCGCACCGGCCCGGTCGCGCCGTCGAGCAACGCCCGCGCGACGCCGGCGTTGTAGGCGGCGTCCGCGCCGCGCAGGTCCTCGATCGTGGCGTACGGGAGCCCGAGCGACGCGGGGTCGAACGACTCCTCCACCACCGTCCCGCCGCGGACCACCCACACCGTGGACGGTCCGGTGACCGACAGCTCGTCCAGCCCGTCGGCCCCGCGGAAGACCAGCGCGTCCGCGCCGCGGGCGGCGAGCACCCCGGCCATCACCGGTGCGAGCCGCGGGTCGGAGACCCCGACCGCCTGGGCCGCGGGCCGCGCCGGGTTGGTCAGCGGCCCGAGCACGTTGAAGACCGTCGGCACCCCGAGGTCGCGCCGGGCGACGGCGGCGTGCCGCATCCCGGGGTGGAAGACCGGTGCGAAGCAGAACGCGATGCCGGCCTGCTCCAGGCACGGCCCGACCGCGGCCGGCGGCAGGTCGACGACGACGCCGAGCTCCTCGAGCAGGTCGGCCGACCCGCAGGCCGACGACGCCGCGCGGTTGCCGTGCTTGACGACCGGCACGCCGGCGCCGGCCACGACGAGCGCGGCCATGGTCGAGATGTTGACGGTGTTCTGCCGGTCGCCGCCGGTGCCGCAGGTGTCGACCACCCGGCCGACGACCCGCACCTCCGCCGCCTCGGCGAGCATCACCTCGACGAAGCCGGCGACCTCGGCCGGCGTCTCGCCCTTGGCGCGCAGCGCGACGACGAAGCCCGCGACCTGCGCGGGGCTGGCCTCGCCCGCCATCACCTCGCCCATGACCCAGGCGGTGTCGGCGGTGGTCAGGTCCTCGCCTCGCAGCAGCGACCCCAGCAGGGCCGGCCAGGCGGTCACGGAGGGCTCAGTGGACGGCGCGACGCACCGGCAGGCCGGCCTCGCGCCGGCGGAGCAGCTCGACCAGGGCGGCGGTGAGCTCGGGGGCGTCGATGGGGTGGGACACGACGGCGTCGGCCTGCGACCACGTGGCGAGCCACTGGTCGGCGGCCCGGGCGATGACGACCAGCACCTGCGGGCAGTCGGGCAGCTCGTCCTTCATCTGCTTGGCCAGGCCCAGCCCGCCCGTCGGCCACGCCTCGCCGTCGAGGACCACGGCGTCGACGTCGCCGGCGTCGACCGCCGCGAGCACCTCCTTGCCGGTGGTGCACTCGATCCACTCGATCCGGCCCAGGTCGTCGGCCGGCCGCCGGCCGACGGCCGTGCGGACCGCGTCGCGGATCGCCGCGTCGTCGCTGTAGACCACGACCGAGGGGCTGCTCATGGCGCAGATCGTACGGGCGCCGGTCCGCCTCGGGTCAGCGGGGCAGCGCGCCCGGGCCCTTCCACGGGGTCGCCACGGTGTGGGTGTAGCAGTTCGGGCCGGCGTTGTAGGCCGACAGCCGGCTGCCGCAGACCTCGCACGCCGCGCTCCCGGTGGTGCGCGCCTTCGCGACGGGCTTGAGGGTGGACCCGGTCAAGCGGCTGCCCGATGCCAACGCGTGCTCCTCGCCTCGTCCGCTGCCGGTGTGGCGGCGGTCACATGGGGGCGCACCCTAGGCAGGCCGAGGAGCCCGGGTCAAGCAAACGCGCAGGTCAGGGCCTATGCGACAGGCCGGTGCAGCGCGTCCCAGCCGCGCACGTCGCCGCCCAGCCGCTGGGCCAGCCCGGCCATCCGGGACCGCTCCTGGCTGACCGACAGCGCCGTCAGCAGCTGGGTCCGGACCGCCAGCACCTCCCCCGTGTCCCCGGGCACCACGTCGTAGCCCTCCTCGGCGAGCAGCTCGCGCGCCCGCTCCAGCGCGTCTCCGGCGAGTCCGACCAGGCAGTGCCGCACCAGCACCGGCCGGTCGAGGTCCAGACCGGCCAGCACCTCGGAGTCGGCCCGCGCCGGGTCGCGCGACTCCGCCAGCAGCACCAGCGCCGGGTCGGCGGGGTCCAGCCGGACCGGCTCGGCCGTACGCCGGCGCCGCAGCAAGCGCACGGTCAGCGGCCCGCGGCCGCGTCCAGCCGGTCGAGCCGGCGGTCCTCGCGCTGCGCCTCGCGCTCGCTGGCCCGCATCCACTGCGTGAGCAGCACGGCGAGGAACAGCAGGCCGATGATGTCGCCGGAGGCCCAGAGCAGCGCGCCGCCGAGCTCCTGCTGGTCGACGGCCTCCTCGAGGGTGTGCAGCGCCAGGTAGTGGTCCGGCGCGATCAGCCCGCGCCCGTCGGGCTGCACGCTCATGATCGACACGCCGAGGAAGGCGTGGAACGGCAGCGTCGTGCCGATCAGCAGCAGCCGGAACGGGTGCGCGCCCCGCCCCGGCACCGGGTCGATGCCGAGCAGTGGCCAGAAGAAGAGCGCGCCGACGGCCACGAAGTGCAGGTGCAGCAGCTCGTGCAGCACGCGGCTGTCGAGCGTCGCTTCGTACCAGCCGGAGAAGTAGAGGGCGAACGGGCTCGCGACGTAGAGGATCCACGGGATGAGCGGGAAGCCCAGCAGCCGGGCGACCCGCGAGTGCAGCACCGACAGCAGCACCCCGCGCGGCCGCTTCGGCAGCGTCCGGAGCGCCAGGGTGATCGGTGCGCCGAGCGCGAGGAAGACCGTCGCGACCATCGACAGCAGCATGTGCTGGACCATGTGGGCGGCGAACAGGCTCACGTCGTACGCCGCCAGTCCGGACATCGTCGCGACCGCGATGGTGCCCAGCCCGCCGACGAGGAACGCCAGGGAGCGGCCGATCGGCCAGGTGTCGCCGCGGGCGCGCAGCCGGCGCACGCCGTAGAGGTAGAGCCCCGCCGGCACGAGCACGAGCAGCAGCGGCAGGAGCTCGACGGAGGCCTCCGTCAGCACCGTCGCGGGACCGAACCCGGGCAAGCCGTCGCGGTGCGCCAGGACCGTCGAGGCGCTGCTCGCGAGGGCTCCGGACACCCGCTCAGCCTAGGTCCGCCGGAGCGCGTCGGCGCGGCGGGCGGCCCCGCGTGGATGCGCGCGCGGTCATCTGCCAGGATGCTCGGCGTGACTGCTGCTCCCGCCCTCGAGAAGCTGCCGGCTCACGGATCGCTGACGCGCCCGAACATGGTCGCCGTCGGCACGATCGTGTGGCTGAGCTCCGAGCTCATGTTCTTCGCGGCCCTGTTCGCGATGTACTTCACGATCCGCTCCGTCCAGGGCGCCGAGGTGTGGGGTGAGGCCACCGAGGTCCTCAACATCCCGTACGCCCTGGTGTTCACGGTGATCCTCGTGGCGTCGTCCGTGACCTGCCAGCTCGGCGTGTTCGCCGCCGAGCGCGGTGACGTCTACGGCCTGCGCCGCTGGTTCTCCCTGACGCTGCTCATGGGGCTGGTGTTCGTGCTCGGCCAGGTCAACGAGTACAAGACCCTGGTCACGCACGAGGGCCTGACGATCGCGTCGGAGCCGTACGGCTCGGTCTTCTACCTGACCACCGGCTTCCACGGGTTGCACGTCATCGGCGGGCTCTTCGCCTTCGTGATCGTGCTGCTGCGCTCGACCATCGGGAGGTTCTCCCCCGAGCGGGCCACCAGCGCCATCGTCACCTCGTACTACTGGCACTTCGTCGACGTCGTGTGGATCGGGCTGTTCGCCGCGATCTACATCATCCAGTGACGCCCGCACAGGAACGGAACCCCGTGAACTCCACCGCAACGGTGCGCAAGCGCAGGAAGCAGCTCAGCGGCTACGCCGTCGTGCTGCTGGCGCTCAGCCTGGTCGGCACCCTCTACACCGCCTTCGGCGCCCCGGCAGGGCAGGCGCAGGACGCGCCCGCCAACCAGTCGATGGCGGTCAAGGAGGGGCGCGAGCTCTACCTGACCGGCTGCTCGACCTGCCACGGCCTCAACCTCGAGGGCGGCTCCGGCGGCCCGTCGCTGATCGGCGTCGGCGCCTCCTCGGTCGTCTTCCAGATGGAGAGCGGCCGCATGCCGCTGGCCGCAGGCACCCAGCAGGCGCCCCGCAAGCCGCGCAAGTACGAGATCAGCGAGATCGACCAGATCGCTGCGTACATCCAGGCCAACGGCGGAGGACCCGAGCTGCCCAGCGCCGACAACGCCGACCTGGCCGACGGCGACCTCCAGCTCGGCGGCGCGCTGTTCCGCACCAACTGCGCCAGCTGCCACAACTTCGCCGGCTCCGGCGGCGCGCTGACCTACGGCAAGTACGCGCCGGAGCTCACGTCGGCCAGCGCGCGGGTCATCTACTCCGCGATGCAGTCCGGCCCGGAGAGCATGCCGCGCTACGGCGACAACCAGCTCACCCCCGAGGAGAAGCGCGCGATCACGCGCTACGTGCGCTACCTCACCCAGGAGGCCGACAACCCCGGCGGCGCCGGTCTCGGCCGCTACGGCCCGATCTCCGAGGGCCTGGTGGCCTGGGTCGTCGGCATCACCGCCCTCGTCGGCCTCACCCTCTGGATCGGTGCACGAGCATGAGCGACAACGAACCCTCGATCCGGGAGCGGCTGGCCTCCCGGCCCACCGACGAGGCCAACTCCGGCGGCGACAGCCGGGTGTCGGGCGTCAGCGAGTCGGACTTCCAGCAGACCCACACGAACCCGAACGCGACGCAGGAGCACGCCTCCGGGCTGCAGTTCGCCGAGCCGCTCGGCCCGCCGCGCGAGCTGACCCCGGCGGAGTCGAAGTCCGCGGAGCGCAAGGTGTCCGCGCTGTTCCTGCTGTCGGTCGTGGGCGTCGTCGGCTTCGTCCTCGTCTACGCCTTCGGCGAGGAGACCTACGACCAGCCGAACAACTGGCTCTACACGCCGCTCCTCGGCGTCTTCATGTCGCTCGCGCTGTTCGGCATCGGCGCCGGCGCCGTGCTCTGGGCCAAGCTGCTCATGCCGCACGAGGAGGCCGTGCAGGAGCGCCACGACCTGGCCTCCTCCGACGAGGAGCGCGCGGCCACCGCGGCGGCCCTCAAGGAGGGGCTGGCGCAGGCCAACCTCGGCCGCCGCCCGATGCTCCTCGGCTCGCTGGCCCTCGGCGGCGGTGCACTGGCGCTGCTCCCGGTCCCGTTCCTGTTCGGGCTCGGCCGGTTCCAGAACAAGGAGATCAAGCTCGGCACGACCGGCTGGAGCGAGGGCGTCCGGCTGATCCGCCAGAACGGCACCCCCGTCAAGCTCGGCGACCTGGTCGTCGGCGCCGTCGAGAGCGTCTTCCCCGACGTCGACCACGGCACCAAGCTCGCCGACTCCCCCGCGCTGCTCATCCGGATGAGCCCCGAGGAGCTGCAGCTCGAGGGCGAGGCGGCGGAGTGGACGTACGAAGGCCACATCGTCTACTCGAGCGTCTGCACCCACCTGGGCTGCCCGGTGAAGCTCTACGAGCAGCAGACCCACAACCTGTTCTGCCCGTGCCACCAGTCGACGTTCGACGCCGCGCACGGCGCCAAGGTCATCTTCGGCCCGGCTGCCCGGCCGCTGCCTCAACTCGCGATCTCCGTCGACGAGGACGGATACTTCGTGGCACAGGGCGACTTCTCTGAGCCCACCGGACCGAGCTACTGGGAGCGCGGATGAGCCTCGTCCAGAAGGGCGCCGACGGCCTCGGCCGCGGCATCGACGACCGCCTCGGCTCGTCGAGCTTCGTCCGGCGCAGCCTGAACAAGGTCTTCCCGGACCACTGGTCGTTCATGCTGGGTGAGATCGCGCTCTACAGCTTCATCATCCTGCTGCTGACCGGCACCTACCTGGCGCTCTTCTACACGCCCTCGCTGTCGGAGGTCGTCTACGACGGGTCGTACATCCCGCTCAAGGGCGTGACGATGTCGGAGGCCTACGCCTCCA
Organism: Actinomycetales bacterium; assembly: GCA_036675425.1. Classification (GTDB taxonomy): domain Bacteria; phylum Actinomycetota; class Actinomycetes; order Mycobacteriales; family SCTD01; genus SCTD01. The sequence continues at coordinate 8,918 of JAKFFB010000272.1, forward strand.
CGCTGCACATCAGCTTCGACGTGCGCGGCGGCCTGATCATGCGGCAGATCCACCACTGGGCTGCGCTGCTGTTCGTGGCCTCGATCGCGGTGCACCTGATGCGCGTGTTCTTCACCGGCGCCTTCCGCAAGCCGCGCGAGATCAACTGGGTCATCGGCGTCGGCCTGCTCGTCATGGCCATCCTCGAGGGCTTCGCCGGCTACTCGCTGCCGGACGACCTGCTGTCCGGCACCGGTGCCCGCATCGCCAGCGGCATCATGCTGTCGATCCCCGTGGCCGGCTCGTGGGTGGCCTTCCTGCTGCTGGGCGGGGAGTACCCCGGCACCGAGCTGCTGGACCGGCTCTACATCGCCCACGTCTTCATCGTCCCGCTGGCGATCCTCGGCCTGATCACCGTGCACATGATGATGATCTGGTACCAGAAGCACACCCAGTTCGCCGGTCCCGGGCGCACCGAGCACAACGTGGTCGGCTCCCGGCTCTACCCGGTCTACGCCGCCAAGGCGGGCGGGTTCTTCTTCCTGGTCTTCGCCGTCCTCGCCGCGCTCGGCGGTCTCGCGCAGATCAACCCGGTCTGGCTCTACGGCCCCTACGACGCCTCGCAGGTGTCCGCCGGCTCGCAGCCCGACTGGTACATCGGCTTCCTCGACGGCTCGACCCGTCTGATGCCGAACTGGGAGCTCTACCTCGGCGGCTACACGCTGTCGTTGAACGTCCTGCTCCCCACGGTGGTCATGCCGGGCCTGATCTTCACGGCGATGGCGCTCTACCCGTGGATCGAGTCGCACTTCATCACCAAGGACAAGCGGGCCCACAACCTGCTCGACCGCCCGCGCGACGTCCCGACCCGCACCGCGATCGGCGTCGCCTCGCTCACCTTCTACATCGTGCTCCTGATCGGTGGCGGCAACGACGTCATCGCGTCGATCTTCAACCTCAGCATCAACCAGATGACATGGGCGCTCCGGGTCCTGTGCATCATCGGGCCGCCGATCGCCTTCGTCATCACCAAGCGGATCTGCCTGTCGCTGCAGCAGAGCGACGAGCACCTGCTGCACCACGGCATCGAGTCCGGCACCATCCGGCGGCTGCCGACCGGTGAGTTCGTCGAGGAGACGGTCCCGCTGCCGCAGCAGTACCGGCTGGGCATCAAGGGCGCTGCCGCCGACCACGCAGCGCTCGAGGCCGGGCACGACGAGTCGGGCCAGGTCGCCGTTCTCACGCACGAGGAGCCGGTCCGTCCGAAGGGCTTCTTCCGCCCCAAGGGCGTCAGCCGCGTCGACGCCGAGCAGGCCGACCGCACCGAGGTCGGTGCCGTCGAGCCCAGCGGCAAGCCGGGCACTCCCCCGCAGTAGGTCATCACGCATCCGAGGCCCCGCTCCCCGATCCCGGGGGGCGGGGCCTCGGCGTTGCCTAGGGTGGAGGGGGTGGAGCGCACCCTCGTCGACGGCGTGCCGGTGCTGTGGGCGCCGGCTCCTGGACCCCTCACCGCAGGCCTGGTGCTCGGCGTCGGGAGGCGTGACGAGTCGGTCGTACGAGGAGGCCTGACCCACCTGGTCGAGCACCTCGCGATGCGCGCGCTCGGCCGGACCACGCTGGACTGCAACGCCACCGTGGACGTGGCCTCGACCCAGTTCACCGCCACGGGGACCCCCGAGCAGGTGACCGGCTTCCTGCGGTCGGTCTGCGCGGCCCTGGCCGACCTGCCGACCGACGGGCTCCCCGCCGAGGCGGGCGTCCTGCGGGCCGAGGGCGGCATGCCCGCCCCGCCTGCGCTGGGGGCACTGCTGAGCGAGCTGTACGGCGCGCAGGGCGTCGGGCTGGCCGGCTTCCGCGAGCCGGCCCTGCACGCCCTGACCGCCGACGACGTGCGCGACTGGGCGGCGGAGCGGTTCGTGCGCGGGAACGCCGCGCTGTGGCTGACCGGCCCTCCCCCGCCCGGCCTCGCGCTGCCCCTGCCCGACGGGCCGCGACCCGCTCCGACCGCATCACCTGCCCGCGACGTGCCCCTGCCCGCCCTGGTCGAGATCGGCCCGGAGGGGCTGGTCGCGCTCGGTGCCGAAGCCGCGTACGGCGTCGCGGTCGGCGCCGCGTGCCGCGTGCTGCGCACCCGCGTCGAGGACGAGCTGCGGCACCGGCGCGGCCTGTCGTACGTCGTGATGCTCGACCAGGTCCCCGTCGCCGCCGACCGCCGCTTCGTGGCCGTGACGGCCGACTGCCACGACGGCCGGGAGCCGGTCGCCGCGCGGGCGCTGTGGCAGGAGCTGCGCAAGCTGGCCGAGCACGGCCCGGCCGCCGAGGAGCTGGCGCACGACCTCGAGGGTCTCGGGACCTACGTCGACGACCCGCGGGCGGTGCACGAGGAGCTGCACGAGG
>JAKFFB010000322.1:0-1901 GCA_036675425.1 Actinomycetales bacterium
CTCGGGGATCGCGCTGAAGACACCGACGGACTCGATCGAGTCGCTGCTGCCGTACGTGTGACGGTGCGAGACTGCCGACGTGCAGATCCCCGACCCCGCGCTGGTGCTCCTGGTCGGTGCGTCCGGGTCCGGCAAGTCGACCTGGGCGGCGGCGCACTACCGCGACGTCGAAGTCGTCTCGTCCGACGCGCTCCGGGCGATCGTCGGCAGCGGGACCGCGGATCTCGACGCGTCCGAGGACGCATTCCGGATCCTCGACCAGGTCGTCGAAGGACGGGCCGGGCGCGGCCTCACCGTCGTCGTCGACACGCTCGGGCTGGATCCGCTTCGCCGTACGGCGTGGGCGACCGTGGCCCGGCAGGCCGGCCTCGCCACCGTGGCGGTCGTGCTCGACACCCCTGCATCCGTCTGCCGTTCCCGGAATGCCGGGCGCGACCGTCCGGTGCCGGCGAACGTGCTCAACACCCAGCTGCAAGGGGTGCGCGACGTTCGAGCCGAGCTCGAGTCGGAGGGCTGGGACGTCCGGGTCGTGAGCAGCGACGAACCCGCACCAGTGGCAGCAACCGCCACTGCACCCCGGGCACCGGTGACGTCCGGTCCGCGCGTGATGCTGCAGGTCTCGCGCTTCCCGTGGGGTCAGGACCCGCTCGCGTGGCTGCGCGACGTGGCGCTCGCGGCGGACGAGGCCGGGTTCGCCGGCATCGCACTGATGGACCACCTGATCCAGATCCCGCAGGTCGGCCGGGCGTGGGACTCGATCCCCGAGCCGTGGGTGACCTTGGGGGCGTTGGCGGGGCTCGGCACCGACCTCCAGCTGGGCACGTTGTGCACGCCCGCGTCCTTCCGGGCGCCGGGCATCCTCGCGAAGTCAGCGGCGACCCTCGACGTGCTGACCGGCGGCCAAGGGTTCTGCGGATTGGGTGCCGGCTGGTGGGGCCGCGAGCACGCGGCGTACGGACTCGACTTCCCGCCGACCGCACGCCGGCTCGACGACCTCGAGATCGCCGCCGAGACCATGCGGGCGCTGTGGGCGCCGGGCACCAAGGCATACGACGGCGAGCGCGTCTCGCTGCCGGAGACGACCTGCTACCCGCGGCCCGACGGCGCGCTCCCGCTGATCATCGGCGGCGGCGGCGAGCGCCGTACGCTGCGGATCGCCGCCCGCTGGGGCGACGCGTGCAACGTGATCGGCGGCCTCGAGACGGTCCGGCGCAAGACCGCCGTGCTGCGTCGGCACTGCGACGAGCTGGGCCGTCCCCACGACGAGGTCGCCGTCACCGTGCTCGACATCGCGGTCGTGGGCTCCGACCGCGACGACACGTGGAACCGGGTCGAGCGGCTGCGCGGGCGCACCAGGGCGGCCGACTACGCGGCGCGTCACCACGCCGGCGAGGTCGCTGCGCACCGCGAGCGGCACGACCGGCTCTTCGGGGAAGGCGTGAGCACCGTGTTCCTGGCGTTGCCCGACCTCGCCGGCGCACAGGACATCGAGCGAGTCGCGACCCTGGCGCGGCGCTGAGCGGGCTTGGTTTCGACACACTCGGCGCCGGGGCGCCTCGCTGCTCAACCGGCGGGGGACAGCTCGCGCACGCGCTGGACCAGCCGCGTTGTCTCGTCGGCCGTGAGGCCGGCGCCGAGCTCGTCGAGCACGGCGCCGAGTGACTCCACGTCGAGCGGTTGGTGCGAGGTCGGGCGGCCCGGTCGCCGTACGACGATCCCGTCCAGGGACACCGAGGTGTGCAGCGGTCCCTCGGCGTCGAGACCGTGCCTGGTCACCATCAGGGTCGTGGCGAAGTGACTGGCCGGCTGCGTGCTGGTCCAGTGGTGCCCCAGCGCGATGTCGACCGGCCGCACGGGCAGCAGGTCGGTCGTGTGCATGTGCTCCCACTCGTCGTTGACCC
>JAKFFB010000054.1:0-1894 GCA_036675425.1 Actinomycetales bacterium
GCGCGCACGGGCGCAGGGTTGAGCTGGGTGGTCATGTCTCTCCTCGACGTGACGAGATGCGCGAGCTGCGCGGTCGCAGGCGTCGGCGACCGCGCGTCGCGCGGGAAGGGAAGGTCAGGCGGCGAGGAGAGCCGGTGGGCCGCGGCGTACGACGATGCGCGCGACGCGGGCAAGCGACGGCGGCGTGGCCGGGCGCCGGCGCAGCGGAGCGGCCCGGCGAGGAAGCAACGGCACGGGCACGAGGCCGAGGAACAGCGCGACCACGGCCGTGAAGACGAGCGTCAGGAGCGAGAACAGCGCGCGCTCGCCGGCCGCCAGCCACAGCCCGACGACCACGGCGACGAGCGTGTGGGCCAGGAACATCGGCGCGTGGTCGAGCAGGGCCGCGGGGTCCGGCACCGTGAGCGCCGAGCCGGCGGACGGCGCCCCGACCATCGCCTCGTAGTGGTCCTGCAACGACCCCACGCGCTGGCCGTCGCTGAGCGGGAGGGCACCCGGCACCGTGACCTGCGGAGCCGCGGCCACGTCGCCGGCATGGCCGGCGGTCAGGCTGAGCAGCCCGTGGCAGGCGGTCTGGCCGAGGACCACGAGCGCCACGATGCGGCGCGCCGAGGCAGGGCGGGCGAGGAAGGCGGCACTGATCGCCGTACCGACCGCGAACATCGCGCCGAGGACGAACCAGGACGGCAGCAGCCCGCCCGTGCTCGCGTGCCCGACGGCGCCGACCAGGAACGTCATCGCCGACACCATCACGGCCCGCCACCACAGCAACGAGTCGGGGCGGGCGGACATGTGCCGGATTCTCCCACGGGTGTTCATGTCGGTGTCACCTCCGCGTCAGCCGCGCCGGGTTGGGTCGGCACATGACCCTCACTCCCCAGCGACGCTCGCTCCCGATGGCAGATCTCGCCCACGGCAATCGCAGCCCCGTCACCTGCCACCTCCGGTGTGGCGACGCGTGCTTCACCGACGCCCCCAACACCACGCAGACCTCCTACTTCCGCGACATCGCGGCGACGGCGCTGTCCCGTCGCAGCATCCTGGGCGCCGCCGCCGTCAGCACCGCCACGGTGGCCCTGACCAGCCAACCGGCCGCAGCGCTGTTCCGGAGTCCTGGCCTCGCGGGCAAGGCTGGTACGCCGACCGCCGGCTCCCTCGAGTTCACGCCGATCGCACCCGTGCCCAACACCGTCGACGCGTTCACGGTGCCGTCGGGCTACCGCTGGGACCCGATCATCCGCTGGGGCGACCCGATCTTCGACGGCGCGCCCGTCTTCGACGCCGCCAACCAGAGCGCCGCCGCGCAGGCCCAGCAGTTCGGCTACAACTGCGACTACCTCGACATCATCGTCACCGACCGCAAGGGCACCCGCGCGCTGCTCGTGGCCAACCACGAGTACACCAACGAAGCCATCATGTTCCCGCCCGACATGGACTCCGCCGAGCGGATCCGGACCGCGTGGGCGGCCCACGGCCTCAGCGTGGTCGAGCTCCGCCGCAAGTCGCCCGGCTCGACGTGGACCTACGTCCCCAACGGCTCGCGCAACCGCCGCATCACCCTGGACACCCCGTTCACGGTCGACGGTCCGGCCGCCGGCTCCGACCTGCTCAAGACCGCCGCCGACCCGACGGGCCGCCGCATCCTGGGCACGGCCAACAACTGCGCGGGCGGCACGACGCCGTGGGGCACGGTCCTGTCCGGCGAGGAGAACTTCAACCAGTACTTCCGTGCCACCGGCACCAGCGCCAGGGAGAAGCGCTATGGCCTGTCGGGCACCGGTGACTCTCGCAACTGGCGCGAGCTCGACTCCCGCTTCGACGCCGTCGCCAACCCCAACGAGCCCAACCGCTTCGGCTGGATCGTCGAGGTCGACCCCGAGGACCCCAAGTCCAC
>JAKFFB010000315.1:0-1885 GCA_036675425.1 Actinomycetales bacterium
GTCCGGGCGCGGAAGCCGACGAGGTGCGCGGTGTCGCGGGCGGCATCGGCCCAGCCGTCGCGCAGGAGCTCAGTCGAGGAGCGCACGGTAGGCCTCACCGGTGAGGTCGGCCGCCTCCATCGCGGCGACGCGGTTGCCGCCGCGGAGCACGACGGCGTCGCCGCAGGCCTCGAGGGCGAGGTCGCGCAGGTGGGTGGAGAGCAGGACGCAGGCGCCGCGGGCGCGGGCGTCGGCGACGACCTCGAGGGTGGCCTCGACGCCGAGCGGGTCGACGCCGTCGAAGGGCTCGTCGAGCAGCAGGACGGCGGGTTCGTGGAGGGCAGCCAGTACGACGCTGAGCCGCCGGCTCATGCCGTGGCTGAACCCGCCGACCACGCGGTGCGCGACGTCGCCGAGCTCGAAGCGCTCCAGCAGGTCGCGGCCGCGTTCCTCCCAGACGTCCATCCGCCGCAGCCGGGCGCTGAGCTGGAGGTGCTCCCAGGGGGTGGCGCGCGGGACCAGTCCGCCGACGTCGGGGCAGTAGCCGACGACCCGCTTCACGCCGAGCGCGTCGGTGGCGGCGTCGCGGCCGGCCACCGTGACCTCGCCGGCTGTCGGCGGGACGACCCCCGCCAGCACCTTCATCGTCGTGGACTTGCCGGCCCCGTTGCGCCCGAGCAGTGCGGTCGCCTGGCCGCTGTGGGCGCTGAGGTCCACCCCCGAGACCGCTTCGACGTCGCCGAAGCGGACGTGGAGGTCGCGCACGACCACGGTGGGAGAGGGGGGCTGGTCCACCGGACCATTCTTCCCGAGTTGTCGCGTGCGCACAGCCGAATCGGGCCGGCACCGGTCCAGACGACCAGCGCGCGCAAGCCCGCCGGGGCGCACCATGGAAGGAACTCGGGACACGGCGGAACCCGGGACGGCGCTGGCGGGTCGTTGTGGTCATCCGGAGAGGAGGCCCCGATGGACGCAGACACCGTGATCCTCGGTCGGCCGTGGGCAGCGGACGACCACGCGTCCCTGCGCGACGTGTTCGACGTGAGCTACCGCCGCCTCGTCGTGCAGCTGTACGGCGTGACCGGCAACCTGGACGAGGCGGAGGACCTGGTGCAGGAGGCCTTCGTCCGGGCCGCAGCCGCCGGGCGGCGCTTCGACAAGGTCGAGAACCCGGAGGCCTGGCTGCGCACGACGGCGATCAACCAGCACCGCAGTCGCTGGCGCAAGCTGCGCAACGGCCAGCGAGCCCGCGCACGCCTGCTGCCTCCGCGCGACCCCGAAGCCCTCGAGTCACACCTGGAGATCATCACGGCGCTCCGCGCCCTTCCGGAGGCCCAACGGCAGGTGATCGCGCTGCACTACCTCGCGGACCTGCCCGTCCAGACGATCGCCGAGGAGCTCGGCATCCCGCCCGGCACGGTGAAGTCCCGACTCAGCCGGGGCCGCGACGCGCTCGCGGCCCACCTCGCGTACGCCGAAGGAGGCATCGACCATGTCTGAGCGACTGCTGGAAGCATTCCGCGAGGAGGCCGAGCAGCACGCGCGGGTCCCCGCCTTCGAGACCATCGAGGCAGCCGGGCGCCGCCGGCGGCTCCGGCGCCACGCGGGGGTGGGCGCCGTGGCGGCCTGCGTGCTCGGCGTCAGCGGACTCCTGGCCGGGACGTACGGCGACTCCGCCGACCCGCAACCGGCCGAGGACCCCGACGAGACCTCGCTCGTGACGCCCTACCCGGTGATGACGAACACCACGCTGGAGGCGGGCACCTACGAGCTCCACCCCTCCCAGGACACCTCGCTGCCGTCCGTGCGGTTCACCCTCCCTGCGGGGTGGAACTCGTGGCTCGGCCCGAACCGGTTCGCGGGCCTGGACGACGTGGCGACGGACGAGGGCGGGTCCAACCACGAG
>JAKFFB010000001.1:0-1882 GCA_036675425.1 Actinomycetales bacterium
AGCGTCTGCTCGGGCTGATGCTCCTCGCCTCCGCGGTCGTCGCGGCAGGTGGCGGCTGGCTCCGCTATCGGCAAGCAGACCGGGCGATCAGCGAGGGACGCGACCTTCCTGCGGGCACCACGGTCCACATCATGGCGCTGGCCATCCTGGTCGTGATCGTGGCGGCCGGGATCTCGGTGGTGGTGTGAGCACGGTCATCTGCGTCGACTTCGGCTCGACCTTCACCAAGGCCGTGCTGGTCGACCTCGACTCCGGCGACCTGCTCGCCACGGCGAGCCACCCGACCACGCTGCCCGACAGCGAGGGCCGCGGCGACGTCCTCGACGGGTACGACGCCTGCGTGGCCGTGCTGGCCGAGCAGGATCCGCGAGCCCTCGACGCCGACGTGCTCGCCTGCTCGAGCGCCGGCGGGGGCCTGCGGATCGCGGTCGTGGGGAACGAGGAGCTGGTCACCGCCGAGGCGGGGCGCCGTGTGGCCCTGTCGAGCGGCGGCAAGGTCGTGCTGGTGCTCTCCGGCGGCCTCGATGCCGCCAAGCTGGCGGAGCTCCGCGCCTCCGAGCCCGACGTCGTGCTCCTCGTCGGGGGCACCGACGGCGGCAACGCCGAGGTGCTCGAGGGCGATGCCGACCTCCTCTCCGGCGCGCCCTGGGCAGGCCCGGTCGTGGTGGCCGGCAACGTCGAGTCGCAACCGCTGGTGGCAGCGTGCTTCGAGGAGTCCCGGACGCCCTACGTCGTCGCCGACAACGTCGTCCCGAAGATCGGCGTGCTGGCCCCCGACAGCGCGCGCCGCGCGATCCGCGAGATCTTCCTGAGCCACGTGATCGGCGGCAAGCACCTCAGCAGTCGCACCGACGCGCGCGGGCGTACGTTCATCGACCTCGTGCGCGGCGCCACGCCCGACGTCGTGCTGACCGGGGTCGAGCTGCTCGCCCGCGGCCTCGACGACCAGCACCCCGGGGTCGGTGACGTGGTCGTCGTGGACGTCGGCGGCGCCACCACCGACGTGCACAGCGTGGTCGAGCTCGATCCCGAGGACAGCGGGCTCGCTCGCGAGGTGGTCGCCACGACTCCCGTGACCCGCACCGTCGAGGGCGACCTGGGCATGCGCTGGTCGGCGATCTCGACGGTCGAGGCTGCGGGCCGCGACGACCTGGCACCGGCTGCCGCGCGGCGCCGTGCCCACCCCGACTACCTGCCCGACTCCGACGCCGAGCGCGAGGCCGACCTCGACATCGCGGCCGCCGCGGTGCGGATCGCGCTGGAGCGCCACGCCGGTCGCAGCAAGGTCGTGGTCAGCCCCGAGGGGCGCGTCGTCGAGCGCAGCGGCAAGGACCTCCGCGAGGTCGACCTGCTGGTGGGCTCGGGTGGCGTGCTGCGCCACGGCGGCCCCGACGGCGTACGACGGGTCCTGCTCCCCGCGACGGGTGACGCCTTCGAGGGAGGGTGGCAGCTGCCGCGCGACCCGGTCGTGGTCGTGGACCGCGACTACGTGCTGGCGGCGGCCGGCCTGCTGGCCGAGGAGCACCCCGTCACCGCGCACCGGCTGGTGAGCCGCCTGCGCACGGCCGGGGATCGGTAGCGTGGCCGACGTGACCGAGACGCAGGCTCCTGGCCCCGACGACGACGCGGGTCGCCTGACCGACCGTGTCGTGCAGCAGTGGGCGCAGCTGCGCGCCGAGGTCCGCGCGGAGCGGCGGGCCGAGCCCGCCTTCACCACGGGCCCCTCCAACTTCAGCCGCGCCCAGGTGCCGTGGGGCCTCGACCTCGCCGCCGCCTGGTCGTGGCGGCTCATCGTCATCGTGGTCGCCGCGCTCGGGCTGCTGTGGACACTGCGCTTCTTCGCGGTGATCACCCTCCCGCTGGCGATCTCGCTGCTGGTGGC
>JAKFFB010000071.1:0-1880 GCA_036675425.1 Actinomycetales bacterium
AGCCGGCCACGAACGCGGGCGGTGCGAGTCGTTCTACAAGCACGAGACCCCTTCAGCCGATTGGTCGGCGCCAGCCGGCGGTCGGCGCGGCGGAAAGACGCGGTGGATGAGCGGAACAGACACGACAACCCCCACGCCCAGCGCCAGCGCCGCGGGAAGAACAGCCGAAGCCGCCGTCGTGATGAGCCCGGCGAGGCAGGCGACCGCCGTCGCTCGTGCTGCATGAGCGGGCACGGCGCCTTCCGGCTGTAAGGGTGCCCTTACCTTACTGCCCCGTGGCGGGTGCGTTGTCGACTGCGCCTGGGCGAGCGCGGCGGACGCACGGGCAGATGTGTCCAGGCTGGAGCACGGCGGAGAGGCTGACCGGCAGCTCGTCCAGCGACGCCACGCGGCTGGGGAAGCGCAGGCGGACGGTGTCCACGCCGCCGCCGTTGGTGACCAGCACGGTGAGCCCTCCAGCGTCGAGGCCGGTGGCGTGGACGAAGCCGACGTCGGCACCGCGGGCGCCCAGGCAGCCGGCGAGGGCTTGCGCGTGACCCGTGTTCAGGTGGGCGAGGACAGCAGGCGCGTCGTGACGCAGCGGGTCAGGAGCCGCGCGCGCGTACGCCTGCTCGTCGACGGCAAGCCGTGCCGCGCCTACCCGCACAGTCGCGACGTCGAGGTGGAACGTGAGGACGCTGCCCGAACCGGACGGCCGCAGCCGCCGGGCGGCGCCGTGCACCAGTACCGGCTGGCAGGCCGCCGGGGCGACGAGCAGTGTCGCCACGGGGCGGCTCACCAGCTGACGAGCCGCCAGGCTGCCCACGGGGACCTGGACCTCCACGGTGCCGTCCGGCCGTGGCTGGACGGGGACGGCGCTCGTGTGCTGCCGGCTCGGATGCCGTGTGTACGTGGTGAGTGACCCGACGCGGGCGCAGTCGACGGATGTCCTTGCCTGAGTGGCGTTCTCGTCGAGCTCCACGCACTCCCCTTGCTGCTCCGGCCGTGAGCCGGAACGTGATCCACGTCTCGGTGCAACCTCGAGACCATCCGTTGTCTTGTTAGGGCAACCTCACCTAAGGTTCCGCCTCGTGTCAATCCCGCAGTCGTCTGCACAGAGCTGCGCCGCCGTGCGCGCCGGCCTCGACGAGCCGATGGTCGCGACCGCGCCGGAGCGCGCCGCGTCGTGGCTTCTCGTCGAGCACGCCGGTCCCTGGCCCTCGGACGCGCTGCCGGCGGACCTGCCGGCCGAGGCGGTCAGGGTGCTGGACGCGGCGACCGAGGCGGGTGTCCGGCCGCAGTTGGTGCGCCGGGTGGCCGACCGTCGGCGCACGGTCTCGACGGTGATCCTCGCCTCGTGCCGCCCGGACATGCGTTGGACCGAGCGGCGGACGCTGACGGACCTGCGTGAGCTGGCCGACCTGGATGTCGACGCCCTCGCGGGCGGCGAACCGCCGCAGTTCGGGACGCGCGCGATCGACCCGGTGGTGCTCGTCTGCACGCACGGCCGCCGGGATGTCTGCTGCGCGCGGCTCGGTCGGCCGCTTGCGGTCCTGCTCGACGAGCAGCTGCCAGGGCTGGTCTGGGAGACGACCCACGTCGGCGGCGACCGCTTCGCGCCGAACGTCGTGTCGCTGCCTGACGGCAGCTATCACGGCGGCATCTCGGTGGCGGAGGTGCCGGAGCTGGCGGAGGCTCTGGTCACCGGCCGCGTCCTTCCGGCGCGGCTGCGTGGCCGGGCCGGGATGAGCGCGCCGGAGCAGGCGGCGGACTTCTTCCTGCGCCAGCACCTCGGCGAGACCTCGCTGCAGGCTGTGCAGGTCCTGGCGTGCGTACTCGGTCCGCTCGACCAGACGTGTGTGGAGGTGGCCGTCGGACCCGGCCGCTGGTGCGTGCACGTG
>JAKFFB010000283.1:0-1879 GCA_036675425.1 Actinomycetales bacterium
CGTCAGCTTCGTCACCGCCACCAGGTCGCCGGCGACGGCGCGCGCCAGGGGCTCGTGCTCGGCGCCCCGGACGCGGACGAGCCCGTGCAGCCGCTGCTTCTCCCCCGTGCGGGCGTCCACCAGGACGTCGTCGGCGGCAACGGTGCCGGACAGGACCTTGAACATGGACAGCTGGCCGACGTAGGGGTCGGTCACGGTCTTGAAGACGAACGCGACGGGCTGGCCGGCGGGGTCGCACGGCACCTCGGCGGCGTCGCCCGCCGCCTCGGCCAGCACGGGTGCGGCCTCGGCGGGCGACGGGCCGACGTGGCAGAGGAACTCCGCCAGGCGGTCCACGGCGACGGGCCCCGCCGGGCCGGCGGCCGAGCCCAGCAGCACGGGGAAGACCACGGCCCGGCGGACGCCGTCGTGCAGCGCGCCCTCCAGCTCCTCGGCCGTGGGCTGCTCGCCCTCGAGGTAGCGCTCGAGCAGTGAGTCGTCCTGCTCGACCACGTCCTCCACCAGGTGGTCGTGCTCCTCGTGCTCGCGCTCGGCGATGTCCTGGGGGAGCTCGTCGCGCTCCTCGGCGCGGCCGGTGTCGTAGAGCCACACATGCTCCGTCACGAGGTCGGCGACGCCGTGGAAGCCGGATTCACGCCCGACGGGCAGCTCCACCGGCTCGATGCCCGTCGGGCTGAAGCGGTCGCGGATCTCCGCGAGCACCCGGTCGAAGTCGGCCCGCTCGCGGTCCATCTTGTTGACGAAGACGAGGCGGGGGATGCCGCGGGCGGCCGCGACCCGCCACAGGCGCTCGTCCTCGCTCTGGACGCCGGCGACCGCGTCCACGACGAAGACGAGCAGGTCGGCGACGCGCAGCGCGGCCTCCACCTCGCCGGCGAAGTCGGCGTAGCCCGGCGTGTCGATGAGGTTGACGTGGTGGTCACCCCAACGGAACGGGAGCACGGTCATCGACAGCGACTGGCCACGCTGGCGCTCCTCCTCCTCGACGTCCGACGCCGTGGTGCCCGACTCCAGCGAGCCCATGCGGCTGAGCACGCCGGCGCGCAGCAGCAGCGCCTCGGCCAGCATCGTCTTGCCGTTGCCCGCATGGCCCACGAGGGCGACGTTGCGGATGCGGTCGGTCACTGGCTCCATCGGGGCACCTCCGAGACGGTTCGCTGCCCGCAGCCTGCCGCGGTGGGGCCGGCCGCGTCAGGGGCCAAGGTCACCTGGCCGGCCCGGTCTTGCGCGCCAGCCGGTCTGTCCGATTTGTCCGACCTCCCGCGAAGCTGCAGCCGGACATGCGATCCTCGCTGCGTGCCGACAGAGGACGAGGTCGCAGCGACGCCGACGCGGCGGAGCGACGACCGTGAGGAGCTGGCCGAGCGGATCGCCGACCGCCTCGACATGCCGATCACCGCTGCGGGTGTCGTCTTCCTGCTGCTCGTCCTCGCCGAGACGATCTCCGAGCCGACGGGCGCCGTCGGCACCGTCTTCTCCGTCGCCAGCTGGGTCCTGTGGGCGCTGTTCGTCGGTGAGTTCCTCCTCCGGCTCGTCATCGCCCCGTCGACCACGACGTTCCTCAAGCGCAACTGGTGGCAGCTGATCTTCCTCGCCGTCCCGGCACTGCGGTTCGTGCGGGCGCTGCGTGGGCTGCGGGCCGCCCGCGTCGGTGGCGTGCTGAGCTCGGCGGTCCGGTCGAGCCGCACCGCCGGCCGGAAGCTGTCGAGCCGCCTCGCCGCCCTGGGCGTCGTGACGATCGTCGTCGTCCTCGCCTCCAGCCAGCTCCTGTTCGAGCTCGGCGACTACGACTCCTACGGGGACGCCCTCGACGCCGCAGCGCTCGCGACGATCGCCGGCGAACCGTTCTTCCCCGAGAGCGGAGCGCTCCGGGTCGTGC
>JAKFFB010000151.1:0-1879 GCA_036675425.1 Actinomycetales bacterium
GGTCGAGCGCGGCAGCAGGGCCAGCACCGCGAGCGAGGCGAGGAGCGCGCCGAGCCACCAGGGCGCACCGAGGTCGCCGAGGCGGCCGGTCACCAGCCCGACGAAGTCGACGCGATCACCCGGGAGCCGACCGGCCTCGAGCAGCAGGCCGGGAGCGGAACCGGTCGTGATGAGCGGCAGCAGCCAGGGGGCGAGCAGGACGGGCACGGCGAGCAGACCCGCCACCGGCGGCCCCCACGAGTCGCGGTCCTTCAACAGCCGGGGCGAGACGAAGGCAGCCGCACCGAGCACGATGGCGGCGACGAGGAGGGCGAAGAGCCAGACACCCGGGACGAAGGCAGAGGCGAGCGCCACCAGCAGCGCGGTGCGCCACGCGGCGCGCCAGCGACCGTCCCGCTCGGGGTCGGCGAACCCGAGCGCGGCCCGCGCGGTCCACGGCAGCAGAGCGGCGACGGCCACCGTGCCGAACCGCCCCTCGCCCCAGGCGCCGGACGTGGCCGGCACCAGGCCGTAGGTGATGGCGCCCCAGACGTGCACCCAGCGCGGCAGGTCGCGGGTGTCGACCAGGTGGCCCACCACGGTGAGCAGTCGCCAGGCACCCCAGGCGCCGAACGGGATGGCGAGCAGCATCAGGGTCGAGATCACGGCACCGGTGCTGCCACCGAAGATCGTGGCGAGCAGCGCGAACGGCAGGACGTAGGCGGGAGCGGGCACGTCGGTGCCGGTGCCGAGCGGGTGTCGCGTCTCGATGTGCAAGCGCCACCAGTCGGCAGCGTCGGCCGGCACCTGGGACAGCGCGCCGCCGGTGATCGTGCCGAAGGCCGGGCGGGCCGCAACGACCGCGAGGACGGCGAAGAGGGTGAGCGACATGGCCACCGGGCTGGTGAAGAACCTCGCCACGAAGCCGGAGTCCTGGAGGAACTCGTCCTCCTCGTCGCCGAGCGGCCGTGACCCCTTGCCGCTCGAGGGGGGCGGCTCGACGGCGGCGAGCTTGAGGGCCCGGCGGCGCTCCGCGACGTCGGCTGCCTGGTTGGTCGCAGCGGCCGCCAGGTCGGTGACGAAGTCGAGTCCGTGCCGGTAGGGCAGCCACACCGGCGCCAGCAACGAGCGCGCATCCGTCGTGTCGCTCCCCCGCCGGGCGGCACGCGCACGCCGGGCGGCGCGCAGGTGGCGCGGTCGCGAGTAGACCGAGAGGACCGCGGCGAGCTCGTCGAGCGCCTCGCCCACGGACCGGACGACGAGGTAGCCCAGGACGCGGAGCAGCGAGCCGAGGAACAGCCGGAGGAGCTGCCACGGCAGCGCGCGACCGGGGGCGTTGGCGAGCATCGTGAACAGGGCGGCCCGGCGCTCCTGGTAGTGCGTGTGCCGGCCGGTCAGGGGCGTTCGGCGTACGCCGCGGTGGGCCGCCTCGGCGTGGAAGACGACCGCCTGCGGGATCACCATGGTGCGGTGGCCGGCCTGCGCGGCGCGCCAGCCGAAGTCGATGTCGTTGCCGAAGATGGGCAGCTCGTCGTCGAAGCCGCCGAGCTCCTCGAGCACGCGGCGGCGTACGAGCATGCCGGCGGTGTTGACCGCCAGGACCCGCCGCGCCTCGTCGTGCTGCCCCTGGTCGTACTCACCGCGCTCGAGACCCGTCTCGCGGTGCCCGGTGCCGGTGATGGTCAGGCCGACCTCGAGCAGCCGCTTGAGCGAGGGCCACTCCCGCAGCTTGGGGCCGAGGATGTCGGCGTCGGGATACTCCTCCATCGCCAGCGTCAGCGCCAGCAGGGCATCCGGATCAGGGTTGGCGTCGTCGTGGAGCAGCCAGATCCACTCGTCGTCGGAGGCGACGGGCGGCAGCGTCTCGAGTGCGGCTCGCACGGCCTGCGGATAGGTCGTC
>JAKFFB010000005.1:0-1867 GCA_036675425.1 Actinomycetales bacterium
CCGGGCAGACCGCGCTGCGCGGGTGGATGGACGGCACTCCTGCCGGGTTCCCGGTGCTCAAGCACACGGTCCTGCTGCGCCTCCTCATCGGCCACGCCACCGAGCCCGCGCACACGCGCCAGATGCTGCATGACTACCTCGCCGAGCTCGACCGGGCCCTCGCCTACCTCGCCGAGGTCCGCGCGTCGTTGCGCGGCGCCGACCAGCCGGGCGAGGCCTTCCGTTTCCCGTCGCTCGTGGCGGACTGGGGGCTGGACTACTTCGCCGCGGAGGCCCGCCACGCGCAGCGGGCGCTGGCCAGCCTGGACGAGGCCGGTCCGGAGACGGCCACCCCGCCTGCATAGGCTGCGCGCGTGACCCCACGACCGAGCCGCACGCTGCTCGGGCCCGTCGGGCTGGTGCTCATCGGGATCCTGTCCGTGCAGCTGGGCGCGGCGATCGCGAAGGGCCTGTTCGGGGAGATCTCGCCCACGGCGATGGTCTGGTTGCGGCTCGTCACCAGCGCATTCGTGCTCGCCGCGATCGCCCGTCCGCGGCTCACCGGGCGGACCCGCCACGACTGGCTGGTCGTGCTCGGCTTCGGCCTCAGCCTGGCAACGATGAACTGGGCGATCTACCAGTCCTTCTCCCGCATCCCCCTCGGGATCGCCGTCACGATCGAGTTCATCGGGCCGCTGACCCTCGCGGTGCTCGGCTCCCGCCGCGCCCGCGACGTGCTCTGGGTGCTGCTGGCCGGTGCCGGCGTCGTCCTCCTCGGTTTCCAGCGCACCGGCCTCGACGTGCTCGGCGTGGCGTACGCCCTGCTCGCCGGCGCCGCGTGGGCGGCGTACATCCTGCTCAGTGCCAGCACCGGTCGTCGCTGGGCGGGCTTCGACGGCCTTGCGGTCGCCAGCGTCGTCGCCGCGCTCGGCATGACGCTCCCGGCTCTCCTGAGCGCGGGCAGCAGCCTGTGGGACGGCCGGATCCTGCTCATCGGCGCCCTCGTCGGCCTGCTGAGCTCGGTCATCCCCTACAGCTGCGAGCTCGTCGCCCTGCGCAGCCTGCGCCCGGCCGTCTTCGGCATCCTGATGAGCCTCGAGCCCGCCGCCGCAGCCCTGGCCGCGATAGTGGTGCTGCAGGAGCACCTCTCGCCGGTGCAGTGGCTGGCCATCGCCTGCGTCGTCGCCGCGTCGATCGGCGCCACCCGCTCGGCGACGCCCGGCACACTGGCGACATGAGACTGGGTCACATGAGATCGGGACTGGTCCTCACCACCGTGGCGCTGACCCTGGGCGTGGCGACGGCGTGCTCCAGCAACACCCCCGCACCGATCCCGCGTACGACGCAGCCGACCGACCTGCCCAGCCAGCCGACGCCCACGGCGAGCGAGACGCCCGAAGGCAACGGCACGGGCACCCAGGGCGGCAGGGGCGGCGCACCCCGGGCCGTCGGCACGCTCGTCGACCTGCTCGAGGTCCCGTGGGGTGTCGACTTCCTGCCCGACGGCGCCGCAGTCGTCACCGAGCGAATCAGCGGACGGGTGCTGCGGGTGGCCGCGGACGGCACCCTCACCCGCCTGGGCGGGATCGCGGCCGCGGTCCCCGAGGGCGAGGCGGGCCTGCTGGGCGTGGCCGTGTCCCCTGACTTCGACAGCGACCGGACGCTCTTCTTCTACCTCACCACCGGCACCGACAACCGGGTGCTGAGCGCGCAGCTCGACGGTACGACGCTCGGGGAGCCCGCGGTCGTCCTGGACGGCATCCCGCGGGGCTTCATCCACGATGGCGGTCGGATCGCGTTCGGCCCCGACGGCAACCTGTACGTCAACAGCGGCGACACCGACAACGTGCTGCGCTACGACGCTGCGACCGGCGAATTCATCGACGTG
>JAKFFB010000023.1:0-46668 GCA_036675425.1 Actinomycetales bacterium
CCTCACCGTCACCGACGCCGCCGGCAACACCGGCCCGTCCGGGAGCGACACCGCCGTCAAGAACGCGACCCCGCTGGCGTTCGTCTCCTCGTCGCCGCAGGACGGAGCGTACGTCCGTCCGCCGAGCAGCGTCACCCTCACCTTCAACGAGCCGCTGTCGCGCAGCGGGACGGGGACGACGTCGACCGTCACCCTCCGCGACCGCACCGGCAGCCTGCTGGACTGCCAGCCGTTCACGCCGGCCGACCCGAACTCCGTCGCGTGCTCGCTGAGCGACACCCTCAGCGAGTCGGGCAGCCCGTACTCCGCGACGGCCGACGTCTACGACAGCGTCGGTGAGCACGTCCAGAAGACGATCACCTTCACGGTCGACCTGACACCGCCGCCCGCGGCCCCCGTGGTGCAGTCGGCCACCGACCCGGTCAACGCCGACAACGAGGACGCCGTCCGGGTCGTGCTGTCCGAGGTCACCACGGACGCGGCGACAATGACGGTGACGATCTTCGACACCAACGAGCAGGTCGCCACGGCGACGGCCACGATCGACCGCGACACCGAGACCGCGACCGCCTTCGTCAACGTCTCCTCGCTGTCGGACGGCGAGCTGCAGGTGGTCGGCGCCGGCCAGAACGCCGAGGGCCAGCAGGGCCCCGGCAGCGCGCCGCTGGGGATCACCAAGGACACGGTGGCACCGCAGCTGGCGTCGAGCTCTCCGGTGGCGGGGAGCTCGAGCAGCACGTCGCCCACCGAGGTCCTGCTCACCTTCTCCGAGATCCTGAGCGACAGCTACACCGTCCGGCTGACCGGTCCCGACGGGGCAGTCGCGGGTGTGCTCAGCCAGAGCAGCGACAGTCGCACCGTCGGCATCACGCCGGACAGCCCGCTCGAGCCGGGCATCTACCAGGTCGAGGCCGCCGTGGAGGACCGCGCGGGGAACGACGGCAGCGGTTCGTCGGTGTTCACCGTCGCCGCCGTCTCGCCGTCGCCTGACCCGACCGAGACCCCGACCGGCACGCCCACGGGGACGCCGACCGGCACCCCGACCGGCACGCCCACCGGCACGCCCACCGGCACTCCCACCGGCACTCCCACTGGCACGCCGACCGGGACGCCCACGGGCACGCCGACCGGGACGCCCACCGGCACGCCCACGTCGGGAACCGGTGGCGGCGACACCGGTGGCGGCGGTGACACCGGCGGCTCCAGCCCGACCCCGTCGACCAGCCCGACCCCGTCGACCAGCCCGAGCCCGAGCGCCAGCCCCAGCCCGTCGGTCGCCCCGCGCGACGGCGCCGGCTACGTGGCGCTCAGCTCGCCGACCCGCGTGCTGGACAGCCGCGACGGCACGGGAACCGCAGCCGGCCGCAAGCTCGGTCGGGTCGTGCTCGACCTGTCCGGGCGCGTGCCGGCCGGGGCGACCGCGGCGGTGCTCAACGTGACGGTCACCAACCCGGCCGGCACGGGCTTCCTCGTCGCCTACCCCGACGGCAACGCCAGGCCCGGCACCAGCAACGTCAACTTCGTCCAGGGGCAGACCCAGGCGAACGAGGTCGTCGTGGGGCTGCCGGCCAGCCGCCGGGTCGTGCTCTTCGTCGACTCCGCCAGCACCCACGTGATCGCCGACCTGGTCGGCTTCTTCACCGAGACCGAGCGGCCGGACCTGGGTCGCGTCGTCACGCAGGCGCCGGTGCGCGTGCTGGACAGCCGCGACGGCACCGGCACGCCGGTCGGCCGCAAGCGCGGCGAGGTCGTCCTCGACCTCACCGGCAAGGTCCCCGCCGGCACCACCTCGGTGGCGCTGAACGTCACCGTCGCCGGTCCGGACGCCCGCGGCTTCGTCGTCGCCTACCCGACCGGCACCTCGCGCCCGGGGACGAGCAACGTCAACTTCGAGTCGGGCCAGACCCAGGCCAACGAGGTCGTGGTCCGGCTGGGCACGGGCGCCAACGCCGGCAAGGTGTCGCTGTTCGTCGACTCGGCCAGCGCGGCGCTCATCGCCGACCTGGTGGCGAGCGTCGTGCCGCGGGACGGTGCGGGCAACCAGCTGTTCACCGCGCTCGAGCAGCCCGAGCGGGTGCTCGACACCCGCAGCGGCCTGGGCGGCACCTCCGGCCGGCGCAACGGCGCGATCCCGCTGACCCTGCCCGCGGACGCCGTCCCGGCAGGGGCCACCGGCGTGGTGCTCAACGTGACCTCCACAGGCGCCAGCCGTACGGGGTTCGTCTCGGTCTACCCGGCCGGCACCGCGAACCCGGGCACGTCGAACGTCAACTTCCGGCCCGGCGTCAACCAGGCCAACGAGGTGCTGACCGCGATCAGCGGCGGCCGGGGCGTGACGCTGTTCGTCGGCGGCGGTGGCACCCCGCTGACGCACGTGGTCGTCGATGTCGTGGGGTACCTGACGTCGACGGGCTGATCGGCGTGGCGCCGCTTCCGAATCGGAACAAGTCGGACACCCTGGGGAGGAACACGCCCGCCGAGGGCGAACCCAGGGACTGATCAGACGTACTGATGTAGTGAGCCCCCCTGCGAATCGGGGGCGATCTGCGCCCACCTACGGTGTCCCGTGCCCCCGCACGACCGCCGGACAGGAGACCCATGAAGATCGCTGCACGTCGCCGCTTGGCGGTGGGTGTCGTTGCCACCACCTCGGCCCTGCTGGCCGGTGTCCTCATCGCGCCCGCCTCCACCGCCGCCGACAACGGCCTGACGATCACGCCGAGCGGCGTGGTCAACACCCAGACCGTCGAGCTGACGTTCAACGCGACGGAGGCCGACTTCACCTTCGGTGGCGAGGCGACCTTCACGCGCATCGGCACGAGCTCCGCGTTCACCGCGGAGATCGACGGCGGTCAGGACAGCCCGCCGCCGGACCACGAGGGCACGTCCGAGGTGAACTTCGCGGACATGGGCTCCGGCCTGGGCGTCGACGGCCCGGCCGACGCCGGCTCGTACTCCGTCAGCGCGGACGGGACCGAGGTCGGCCCGGCCGGCGGCGGCAACGACACCTGCGTCTCCTGCTTCACCATCCTGAGCCCCGGCGCGGTCGCCGTGAACTCGATCGCCCCGAACTCCCTGCGCCCCAACACCTCGGGTGACGTCTCGATCCTCGGCAACAACTTCGAGCGCGGCTCGAAGGTCGAGTTCCTGGCGCCCGGCACGGACGTCGTCGACACGGCCATCAACGGCAACCAGGCGCCGAACGGCACCGACTCGACGCCGGACACGCAGGGCATCACGACCCGGACCGAGCTCAAGCGCCGCGTGACGGTGGCCCCGGCCGCCTCCGCCGGCGTCCGTGACGTCCGGGTGACCAACCTCGACGGCAACAGCGCCCGCTGCTCCGGCTGCTTCTTCGTCTCCGGTGCGGACCTCACCTCGGTGAGCACCACGTCGGCGTTCAACGACCCGGGCCAGGCCCTCACCACGATCACCTTCACCGGCACCTCGCTGGCGGCCAACCCGGTTCCGCGGCTCGAGTACGTCGGCAACCCCGGCAGCGCCTCTCGTACCGACCTGACGGTCATCGGGCAGAACGTCCGCGACGTCACGGCCACCTCCGTGACCGCCGACTTCGACCTGGCCAACGCGGCACCGGGCTCCAGCGCCTACCAGCCGCAGGTCCGCGGTGACAACGGCGTCGTCAACTCCTGCACCTGCCGCTTCACGGTGATCCAGCGCGACACGCGCCAGCCCACGATCACCTCGCTCGACCGCTCGACCGACGCCGGTGTCCAGAAGAACCTGCGCCAGGGCGAGTCGGCGACCTTCGTCGCGACCGGCACCAACTTCTCCAAGGGCGCGACGCTGGTCTTCACCCCGGCGGCCGGCCTGACGGTCACCGGCGCGGAGTTCGTCAGCCCGGAGCAGCTCAACATCACCATCGCCGCCGCCAACGACGCGGCGGCCGGTGACAAGGACGTCCAGGTCCGGCTGACCGACGGCAAGACCAGCCCGACGGCGGACAACAACCTCCTGACGGTCACCCCGGGCTCCGGCACCCCGTCGCCGTCCGGCACCGCGAGCCCGACGGCCAGCCCGACCGCGTCGTCCACCGCCTCCCCGGCCCCGCGGGCCGACGCCCGCTACGCCGGGCTGCCTACACCGAGGCGCGCGCTCGACACCCGGGCCAACAGCGGCACCCGCCGCAGCGGCCTGGTCGTGCTCGACCTGTCGCAGCTGATCACCGACCCGAACGCCACGGCCGCCGTTCTCAACGTGACGGTCACCAACCCGACGGCGCGCGGCTTCCTGGTCGCCTACCCGAACGGCAACACCAAGCCGGGCACCAGCAACGTCAACTTCGAGGCCGGTCAGACGCAGGCCAACGAGGTCGTCGTGGGCCTGCCCGCGAACAAGCGGGTCTCGCTGTTCGTCGACTCGGCCAGCGCCCACGTCATCGCCGACCTGGTCGGCTTCTTCACCACGACGAGCTCCAGCGACACCGGGCGCATCACCACCAACGCCCCGACCCGCGCGCTGGACACCCGCACCACGGACACCAAGACCCGCTCGGGTGAGGTCGTCGTCGACCTGAGCGGCAAGATCCCGTCCGGCAGCACCGACGCGATCCTCAACGTGACCGCCACCTCGACCAGCGCCCGCGGCTTCGTCGTCGCCTACCCGACGGGTACGACGCGACCGGGCACGAGCAACGTCAACTTCGAGCGCGGGCAGACCCAGGCGAACGAGGTCATCACCCGCGTAGGCACCGGGGCGAACGCCAACAAGGTCTCGCTGTTCGTCGACTCCGCCTCCGCGGCGATCATCGTCGACGTCGTCGGCGCGGTCACCCCGGGCACGCCCGCCGGCACCCAGGTCTTCACCGGCCTGGACCAGCCGACCCGCGCGCTCGACACCCGCAGCAACAGCGGCTCGCGGCGTACGGGCAACGTCGACGTGGCGATGCCGTCCTCGGTCCCGAGCAACGCCACCGGCGTCGTGCTCAACGTGACCGCGACCAACGGCACGCGGCCCGGCTTCGTGACGGTCTTCCCGGCCGGCTCGAGCAACCCGGGCACGTCCAACGTCAACTTCCGGACGAACCTCACGCAGGCCAACGAGGTCGTCAGCCGACTGGGCAGCAACCGCTCGGTGACGCTGTTCGTCGGCGGGGCCAACTCCCCGGCGGCGCACCTGATCGTCGACGTGGTCGGCTACCTGACCGGCACGGGTGCGGCCTCGGCCAGCCCGTCCGCCAGCGCGTCGAGCTGCACGCCCGGACCGCCGCTCATCGGCCCGACCTGCCCGCCGGCCTCGCCGACGGCCAGCGCCAGCCCGAGCGGCACGGCCTCGCCGACGGCCAGCGGCTCGGCCAGCCCCACGGCGACCGCGTCGGCCACCCCCACGGCCAGCGCATCCGCCACCCCGTAGCACCAGCCTGACCACCGCGGCCCCTCCCGACTCGCTCGGGAGGGGCCGCGGCGCGTCCGGAGGGAATCCCCACCGCCCGCCGCGCCTTCGCACCGGTGTGACCCCCAGCCCGCTGCTCTCCCGCCCGGGAGCCGTCCCCGCCGACGCCCCCGACGAGGGAGTGGCCGCCCACTACGGCGACCCCTACGCCGAGCAGCGCCGGCTCGCGGCAGGCGAGGCGCTGGTCGACCTGTCGCACCGCGGCGTCGTCCGGATCAGCGGCCCGGACCGGCTCTCGTGGCTGCACAGCCTGGTCACCCAGCACGTCGAGCACCTCGCCCCCGGCGTCCCGACGCAGGCGCTGGTGCTCTCCCCCCAGGGCCACGTCGAGCACCACCTGCACCTGGTCGACGACGGCACCGCGGTGCTCGCGCACGTCGAGCCCGGCACGGCCGACGCGCTGATCGACTTCCTGCGCCGGATGCAGTTCATGCTCCGGGTCGAGGTGGAGGACGTGACCTCCTCGTACGCCGTCGTCGCCGACCCCGAGCCCCGCCTGGTCGAGCGCTCGTACCTCGCGACGTACGACGGCCCGGTCGCCGGCGTGATGGCGTACGAAGCGCTGCGCGTGGCCGCGCGCGTCCCGCGGCTCGGGCTCGACACCGACCACCGCACGATCCCGCACGAGGTCGGGTGGCTGCGGACCGCGGTGCACCTGGACAAGGGCTGCTACCGCGGGCAAGAGACTGTCGCGCGGGTGCACAACCTGGGGCGCCCGCCGCGCCGGCTGGTGCTGCTGCACCTGGACGGCTCGGACAGCGAGCTGCCCGCCACCGGCGACCCGGTCCAGCTCGACGGGCGTGACGTCGGCCGGGTCGGCACCGCGGTGCGCCACCACGAGCTCGGCCCGATCGCGCTCGCCGTGGTCAAGCGCAACGTGCCCGACAACGCCGCGCTGACGGCCGGTCCGGTCGCCGCCGCCATCGACCCGGTCGAGGCCGACGACGAGCCGGTGTCCGAGGCGCGCGCCGCCGCGGCCGCCCGGGCGAGCCTGCTCCGCTTCCGCTAAGGGGACACGGCGCTGCTGGTCGCGGTGCCGCTGCGCCAGCCGACGACGTCGGTCGCCGTGACCTCCAGGACGTAGGACGCCCCGGCCGGCACCGACCGCAGCGCGCTGCCGCTCCTCGGCGCGACGCCGCTCGTCACGACCTCGCCGGTGTCGGACCGCCGCAGGCTCCACGCGACGCTCGCCACGCCGCTGCCGTCGTCGCGACCGGTCCAGGACAGCGCGAGCACGCCCGGCCGGGTCGTCGTCGCGAGCCGCGCCGCGGAGGTCGGGGCGGTCCGGTCGAGCACCAGCGGAGCGCTCGTCGTCCGGCACCCGTCGGCCTCGATCACGGCCAGCACCACGGTGGTGGCGCGGTCGGCGCCGGGCAGCTCCAGCGCCGTCGGCGGGGCGGGTCGGTCCTGGGCGCACGCCAGCTCGACGGTCTCGGCCAGGCCGTAGCGGGCGGTGCGCGAGACGGGGGCGTACGGCGTGACGGTCACCCGGTCGGCCGTCGTCGCGGCGGGGGCGAGCACGTGCGGCTGCAGCAGGCGCGGGCCGAAGGCGGTCCACTGCGGGCTGCCGAGCCCGGTGGCGAGGTCGTGGCCGGGGCCGGCGAGGTGGCGGAGGTTGTCGCCGCGGGTGATGTCGCGGATGCCGACCCCGTCGCGCGCCGCGGCGTAGAGCGGGACGTGCAGCCGGCCGACGCCGAGCGTGCGCCCGAGCCCGGACAGCGTGCTGGTGAGCCCGCCCGCCAGCAGCGGCGCGGCGCCGCTGGTCCCGCCGCCGACGAGCCAGCGCCGCCGGCCGTCGACGTCGGGGCCGTAGACGCCGATGCCCGTGTCCGGGTCGGCGACGGCAGCGACGTCGGGTACGGCGCGCGGCCCGGCCCCCGGCTGCCACGCCGGGCGGGCGAAGAGGGCGGAGAGCCCGCCGCCGGTGCCGGATCCTGTACTCGCGTCGGACCAGGCCGCCTCGACCCAGCCGCCGTTCTCGCGCTGGAGGGTGGTCCCGCCGACGGCGACGACCGACGGGCTGGCGGCGGGGTAGTCGACGGCGAGCCGGGGGTCGGGCTCGCCGGGTGCGCCGCAGCCGTACGCCCCCGCGTCTCCCGACGCCGCGAAGACCGTGGTGCCGGCGGCCACCATCCGGGCCAGGCTCTGCTCGAGCGCTGCGACCAGCGCGGGCGAGGTGGACTGCTCGCAGGCGCCCCAGGAGATGCTGACCGCGGTCAGCCCGAGCCGCTCGGCGTCGGTGGCGACGGCGTCGTAGACGGCGACCGCGCCGGTCATCGTGTTGGGCGCGACGTAGACGCGCTGGCGCGCCGCGGGGGCCGCGCCGAGCGCGGCCTGCACGTCGAACGCCACCTCGAAGTCGCCTCCGCTGCCGTCGGGGACGTCGGGCTGGGCGCCGGCGACCGGGATCGTCGTGATCTGCCCGGGCTGCAGCTCGATGCCCGCGGCCCGCGCGAAGACCTGCGCGTCGCTCGGCTGCCAGCCGGAGAACTGGATCGTCGCGATCGTGGTGCCGCGGCCGTCGCCGGTCGTGTCGTAGGCGCTCCGGAGCTGCTCGGGCGACCAGCCGGTGGGGACGGCGTGCGGGCGCTGCCGGGCAGGTGCCTGGGGGACGGCGGAGACGACGGAGGCGCGCAGCTCCCGCGGGAGTCGCCGGGTGAGGCGGTGCACGGGGCCGCGCGCGGTGACGGTCCAGCCGGTGGCGGACTCGACGGCGAAGCCGTGGTCGGCGAGCCAGCGCTCCACGGCGCGCCGGCTGCGCGGGGCGACGGCGGCCGCGCGCTCGGTGCGCTCGCCGGCGCTGTCGGGGGGTCTTGTGGCGTGGTGCGTGAGAGCGCCCGGGGCGGAGCTCCGGAGGGTGAGGACCACCAGCGCCGGTTGGGCGTGGGCGGCGGGGGTGGGCACGCTCGCAACGGCGGCGAGCGTGCTCGCGACGGCGGCGATCGCGACGGGGGCGCCGAGCTTCAGCGCGAGGGGCCGTCGGAGCACGCGCCCATCGCACCACAGCAGCCCCGTGATCCACGCGGAGTTGGAGGTGGTTCTGGGCGCGCGAACCACCTCAAGGTCTCCGTGGATCAAGGGGGCGTGCGGGCGGCGCGTACGTCCGTGCGTGCCGCCTCGGGTGATCGTCAGAAGGAATGGCCTCCTCACCGCGATCGCGCAGCCGTGAGCAGGCCGAACCTTCTGTCGATCATGGAAAGCCAGGTGGGATCAGCCGCGGCCGAACAGGCCCTTCTTCTTCTTCGACGGCGCCGAGACGGGCCGCGGCGGGGTCGGGCGCGCGGGACGGCTGGGGACCGGCGGGGGCGGGTCGTCGTCCAGGCCGAGGGAGCTCAGCTCGCGCAGCAGCGCGGCGGTGTCGGTGTCCGCCGGCCGGTAGAGCGGCATCGGCTCGTCGTCCTGCTCGAACGCGGGTGCCGACTGCGGGGCCGGGGCCTGCTCGACAGCGACCGCCTGCGCGGTCGCCGACTGGGCAGCGCTGAGCTCGGCGAAGGCTGCGGCCGGGTTGTCGTCATAGCTGTCGCCGTACGACGGGGTTGCCGGCGTCGGGTACTCCTCGAGCTCGGCCGCGAAGGCGGCGAGCTCCGCAGCAGCAGCCTGCTCCTCGGCGAGCCGGGCCTCGTCAGCCAGCCGGGCTTCCTCAGCCTGGCGTGCTTGCTCGGCGGCCTCGGCCTCGGCGGCGATCCGGGCCTCCTCGGCCAGCCGGGCTTCCTCGGCGAGCCGGGCTTCCTCGGCGAGCCGGGCCTGGTGCTCGGCCTCGGTCTCGGCGGCGATCCGAGCTTCCTCAGCCAGGCGTGCCTGCTCGGCGGCCTCGGCCTCGGCGGCGAGCCGGGCTTCCTCAGCCTGGCGCGCCTGCTCGGCGGCCTCGGCCTCGGCGGCGAGGCGGGCTTCCTCGGCCAGGCGGGCTTCTTCGGCCAGGCGGGCTTCTTCGGCAGCCTCGGCCTCGGCGGCGAGGCGGGCTTCCTCGGCCAGGCGTGCTTCCTCGGCCTGGCGTGCCTGCTCGGCGGCCTCGGCCTCGGCGGCGAGCCGGGCTTCCTCGGCGAGGCGTGCTTCCTCGGCCTGGCGTGCTTCCTCGGCAGCCTCGGCCTCGGCGGCCAGCCGTGCTTCCTCAGCCAGCCGTGCCTCCTCGGCAGCCTCGGCCTCGGCGGCGAGCCGGGCCTGCTCGGCCTCCGCCCGCGCCTTCTCGGCGGCGAGCCGCTCCTCCTCGGCGGCGGCGCGCACCGACGACAGGTCGACGACCTCGGCGACGTGGTCCTCGCCGTGCAGCTCCTCGAAGCGCGCCTCCTCGGCGGCCTTCGCCGCCTCGAGCTCGGCCTGGGCGGCGGCCAGCTCCTCCGCGTCGGCGGCGCGACGTGCAGCCGCCCGCCGCTCGCGCTCGAGCTTCTTCGGGTCGACCTCGGGCTCGGGCTCCGGCTTGATGGTCGGCGGCCGGTGCACGGGGGCGCCGAAGACGTCGTCGCTGGCGGTGGCCGGTCCGAGAAGCGCGGACAGCGCCTCGGAGACGCGCGAGATGGAGCCGGTGACCTCGTCGTCGGCGCTGGGGAGCGCCAGCCCGCGCAGCGGCTCCTCGCGCTGGGTGGGCACGCCCAACCCGCCGCCGAGGGCCGTCACCAGCCGGGAGGCGACCTCGGTCGGCGCCATCTCCTCAGCTGCGGAGGCCTCGGCCAGGAACGCCGCGGCGTCCAGGACGTCCGGCTCCTCGATCTCGAGCAGGCCCGCCTCGACGAGGTTGAAGACGACGCGCGACCCCTCGTACATCGTGAAGCCGCACTCGCGCGCCAGCTCGCTGACCGTTCGTACGCCGTCGACCTTGCACAGCAGCGACCAGGCGTCGGCGTCGATCTCGGTCTCGGAGCTGGCGGTGTCGGCGGCGGACAGCAGCGGGACGGCGTCCGGCCCGTGCACGGCCTGGTCGATCTCGGCGAGCTCGTCGAGCCGGCTGTCGATCTCGGCCAGCAGCGTCTCGACCTCGACCGGCGGCGCGACGTCCTCGCGGGTCTTCTGGTTGACGCGGAACTTCCAGGTGGCGTGCCGCCACGGCAGCAGGTCCGACAGCGACGCGCGGACCTGCTCGTTGACGAAGTCCTCGACGACCGGCTGGTCGACGTAGCCGAGGTGGACCAGCAGCTCGCCCAGCCGCCAGCCCTGGAGCTCGGTGCGCTGCGCCTCGAGCGCCTCGGCGAGGGCCTCCGGGCCGAGCGCGCCGGAGGAGACCAGGCGGGCCCCGAGCTGGGGGCGCTTGCCGGGGGCGACGACGGCGTAGACGCGGCCGCCGCGCAGGAAGACCTGGGCGGTCTCGCCGGCGGCGTCCGTCAGGTGCAGGCAGCCGGTCGCGGCGCCGTCGGCGAGCTGGCGGAGGATCTCGGGCAGGGGGGTGGAGGCCAGGTCGCCCTTGAGCACGATCGGCCTCCTCTCTGCCCCCCGATGAGCGCAGTCGCCGATCGGCGACGCACCCTCCGACCATCGGCAGGGAGTGCCCGGTGATTGAGCCGTACGGGTCAACCGGGTCGTACCCGTCTCGCCCGACCGCAGCATCTGCCACGATGGGCGCTCATCGAGCATGAAGGAGCAGCGACCGTGAGCGTCGACGGGACCGCGCAGGGCAACCGGCGCATCGACCGGGTGCTGGCCGAGGACTTCCTCGACGGGCTCCGCGACCTGCCGCTCGCCGAGGTCCGCGAGCTGCGCACGGAGGCCGAGCAGGAGGAGGTCGACCTCTCCTACCTGCGCCGGATGATCCAGGGCCGGCTCGACATCCTGCGCGCCGAGCTCAACCGCCGCGACAGCTCCTCCTCGCAGACCCTCGTCGAGGGACTGGCCGAGATCCTCGCCGACGAGCCGCGCGCCCCCGCCCGCGGCCTGGGCCGGCACACCACCGTCGAGCCGTCCCGCGCCGACAGCCACCGCCGCTACGTCGAGGCCCTGGTCGCGAACGTCGACCTGTCCGACACCGGCGCCCGCTCCACCGACGAGATCGCGCACGCCATGCGCACCCTGTCGGAGGAGGAGCAGAGCATCTCCGCCAAGCGCCGCCTGGTGCAGAAGGCGATGGACGCCTGCAGCGCGGAGATCACCCGCCGCTACCGCGACGGCGAGGCCGACGTCGACGCGCTGCTCAGCGAGTCCCCGCCCGACGGCGAGTGACCCTCCCGGTCCTGGTCGAGGTCGTCCGCTCCGGCGTCGTCGAGAGCACGCACTCCGCCTCCGTCGTCGCGCTGCGGCCGGACGGCTCGACCGCGCTCGCCCTCGGCGCCGTCGACGTCCCGGTCTTCCCCCGATCCTCCAACAAGCCGCTGCAGGCCGTCGCCCTGCTCGAGGCCGGCTGGCCGGCGCCCGACGACGCGACGATCGCCCTCGCGACCGCCTCGCACTCCGGACTCCCCGAGCACCTCGAGGTCGTACGACGCACGCTCGCCGCCGCCGGCCTGTCCGAGGACGACCTCGGCTGCCCAGCGCGCCTGCCGCTGGACGTGGACGCCGCGCACGCGCTGATCCGTGCCGGCGGCGACGCGAGCCCGCTCACCATGAACTGCTCCGGCAAGCACGCCGCGATGCTGGCCACCTGCGTCGCCAACGGCTGGCCGACCGGGCCCTACAAGGACCTGGAATCGCCTGTGCAGCAAGCGATCACGCGCACCATCGAGTGCCTCGCGGGCGAGTCGGTCCGGCACGTCGCCGTCGACGGCTGCGGCGCACCCCAGCACGCCCTGACCCTCACCGGCCTGGCCCGCGCCTTCGCCCGTCTGACCACCGACGACGACCGCCGTACGGCCGACGCGATGCGACGTCACCCCGACCTCGTCGGCGGACCCGGGCGCGAGGTCACCCGGCTCATGCAGGGGATCCCCGGTCTGGTGGCCAAGGACGGCGCCGAGGGCGTCTTCGCCGCGGCCCTGCCGGACGGCTCGACCGCCGCGGTGAAGGTGGCCGACGGCGCGACTCGCGCGGCCGTACCGGTGCTCGTGGTGGCCCTCCGGGCGCTGGGCGTCGACGCCCCGGTCCTCGACGAGCTCGGCACGACGCCGGTGCTCGGCGGGGGTGCGCCGGTGGGCGAGGTGCGCCCGTCGGCCCTGCTGCTCAGCGCCCTGTGACCGACCTCACCGGACCCTGCTAGCAGCCGTGCTTGCTATTGCTAGCACCCGGGTCTAGCGTTGGCCTCGCAGCAGAAAGCAGCAGCGGAGGAGGTCATCGTGGTCGGCATCGACGTCCGTTCCCTCGGTGACTTCATCCGCGAGCAGCGCGCCGCGAGCGACATCTCGCTGCGCCAGCTGGCCAAGCTCGCCGGTGTCAGCAACCCCTACCTCAGCCAGATCGAGCGGGGGCTGCGGAAGCCGAGCGCCGAGATCCTGCAGCAGATCGCCAAGGCCCTTCGCATCTCGGCCGAGGCGCTCTACGTGCAGGCCGGCATCCTCGAGCAGCGCGAGGGGAGCGGCGCCGTCGTCGACGCCGTCCTCGCCGACGAGGGCCTGAACGAGCGGCAGAAGCAGGTGCTGCTCGAGATCTACGACAGCTTCCGCAAGGAGAACGCCCCGGCCGGCGACGACGTCGCCGTCTCGGTCGTCACCGCCACCACGGCGCTGGCGGACGAGCAGCTGTCCACCAGCACGACCGCCGACGCGGCCCCTGCCAAGAAGGCCGCCCGCGCTCCCCGGAAGAAGCCGGCCCCTCGCCGGACGACGAGCCCGACCACTCCTCAGACCGAGAACCCCACGCCAGGAGGCACCGCATGAGCACCACGACCGTCAAGACCCCGAAGGCCGACGCCGACGTCACCAAGACCGGCAGCACCCTCACGGGCCGCTTCACCATCAAGAACCTCCCGACCTTCGACGTCGCCGAGGCCACCAAGCCGCTGTTCGCCGTCGTCGGTGTCGCCGACCTCGCGATCGAGCAGGCCAAGGACGTCCCGGCGCTCTACGTCGCCGAGGTCAAGAAGGCCCAGGCTCGCCTGGAGAACGTCCCGACCGTCGTCAAGACCCTCCCGGAGCAGGTCAAGACCCTCCGCACGGACGTCGAGACCCGCGTCGAGAAGGCCACCGAGAAGGCGACCGAGCTCTACGCGCAGCTGACCGTCCGTGGCGAGCGCCTCGTGACCCAGATCCGTCGCCAGCCGTCGACCGAGGCCGCCATCGCCGAGGGCAAGGAGGCCGTGCGCAAGGCCGAGGCCGCCGCGACCGCCGCCAAGAAGTCCGTCAAGGCCGGCGAGAAGGCCGTCGAGGACGCCGCCGCCAAGATCGGCTAGTAGCAGTCCCTTCCTGCGCGGCTCGCCGCGACCCTTCTGCGCGCCCCCCGGCGCGCACGCCAACCCGCGCGACCCCCGGCTGCCCCCGCGGCCCGGGGGTCGCGCGCGTTCCGGCCCCGTGCGAGAGGATGAGCGCGTGATCGACATCTTCGGCCCCGCCGACCTGCTCCTGCTCGTCCTGGGCGTCGGCGCGCTCGGCCTCAAGCTCTGGGCCCTCGTCGACGCGATCACCCGTCCGGGCCCCGCGTTCCCCGCGGTCGGCAAGCTCAGCAAGCCGATCTGGATCGGCATCCTCGCCGCCGCGGTGCTGCTCGGCGGCACCAGCGTGCTCGGGCTGTTCGGCCTGATCGGGCTCATCGCCGCGATCGTCTACCTGGTCGACGTGCGTCCCGCGGTCCGCGAGGTCCGCCCCGGCGGCCCCTGGGCCTGACCGGTCAGCTGCCCGGCGTGGGGCTGTGCTGGAGCTCGGGAGCGAGGTCGCCGGCAGGCTCCTGCCCCACGTGGATGAAGACCAGCGCGTCCTCGTTGTTGCCGCGGACGTGCTCGGTCTCCCCGTTCGCCTCGTAGACCTCGACCAGCCCGGGGGCGTCGCTGGCTGCGAGCAGCCGGCGCACCCCCGCCTGGACGGTCGTCGAGTCCCCGTCGCGGACCCCTCCACGCAGCAGCACCAGTTCTTCGGCCATGCAGCAGGCCTACCCCATGGAGACGTCGAAGAAAAGCGCTGACAGCTCGCCCGGGTGCGGGCGGAGATGTCCCGGTTCGCTCGTCCCTCGGACGGGTGATGCTCGTCTCGGGCCGTCACCGCCTCCCGGACGGGTCGTTGCTCAGGGTGTCTCCGCAGTACGCCACCTCGACCCCGAAGGGCCACCCACATGACCCGCATCGCGACCGTCCGCACCGAGCTCGAGCTCCGCCTCGTCGTCCCCGGCGGCCCCTCCCTCCCGGTCCTCGCCGACCTCCGCTACGCCGCCGACGACCCGTGGGCCGTCCGCGTCGCCTTCCAGACCGGTGCCAAGAACGAGGACGGCAGCGGTGACGGCATCGTCGAGTGGATGTTCGCCCGCCAGCTGCTCACCGACGGCGTGTCCGGCACGGTCGGCGAGGGCGACATCCGCGTCTGGCCCGCGATGGCCGGCGGCGAGCGCGTGATCAACCTGGCGATGGCCTCGCCCTCCGGCTCCGCCCTCTTCGAGATCGACCGCGACGAGCTGGTCGAGTTCCTGCAGCAGACCTACCTCGCGGTCCCGACCGGCTCCGAGGGCGACGTCGTCGACCTCGACGCCGAGCTCGCCCTGCTGCTCCAGGACTAGATCCACCCACTGCAGAGACACCCCGCACGACCTGGGAGCCGCCCCGAGAAGGGGCGGCTCTCGGCGTTTCAGGACAGCGTGCTCCAGGGGACGGTGAGCTCGCCGAAGCGCGACCGCCGCACGTCCGCGTCCCACTCCAGCCCCTCGCACGCCGCCACCCACCGCGCCCGCGGTCCGAAGGCCGCCTGCGGCGCGGCCCGGTCCCACGCCTCGTCGAGCGCAGCGAGCAGCGCGTGCACCGGCTCGCCCGGCACGTTGTGGTGGATCAGCGCCTTCGGCAGCCGCTCCGCGAGCGCCGACGGCCGGTCGAGCGTCGGCAGGTGCGCCGCCAGCGTCAGCGTCCGCGGTCCGGCAGCGTCCAGCGTCACCCACGCCGCCCGCCGGCCGATCTCGTCGCAGGTCCCCTCGACCAGCAGCCCGCCCTCCGCCAGACCGCCGAGCATCGTGGTCCAGGCCTGCGCCGCGGCCTCCTCCTCGTACTGCCGGAGGACGTTGAGAGCGCGTACGACGAGCGGTCGCAGGCCGGCCAGCTCGAAGCCCCCGCGCCGGAAGCTCAGCCCCTCGCGCTCGGCGTCCTTCGCTGCGTCCACCCGCTCCTGGTCGATCTCCAGGCCGACCACCTCGACGTCCGGCCGCACCTGGCGCAGCCGGCCGAACAGCTCGACCGCCGTGACGGGAGAGGCGCCGTAGCCCAGGTCGACGACCACCGGGGGTGCCTCGCTGCGACGGAGCAGGTCGCCGTGCACCGCGGTCAGCCAGCGGTCGACCCGCCGCAGCCGGTTGGGGGCGGTGGTGCCCCGGGTGGCCAGCCCGAGCGCCCGCGCCCGGCCGGCGGAGTACCGCTTGACCCGCGCCACCTCAGCGCCGGACGACCTTGCCGACGCCGGCCTGCTGCTGCGGGGTGAGCTGCACCAGGTCGATGTTCACGTGCGGCGGGCGCGAGGCGACCCAGGCGATCGCGTCGGCGACGTCGTCGGCCGTCAGCGCGTCCACCCCCTCGTAGACCGCTGCGGCCCTCTCGGCGTCCCCCGCGAAGCGCACCACCGAGAACTCCTCGGTCGCCACCATCCCCGGTGCCACCTCCGACACCCGCAGCCCGTTCGCGACCTCCTCCAGCCGGAGCGTGTCGCGCAGCGCGGCGACCGCGTGCTTGGCCGCGAGGTAGCCCCCGCCGCCCTCGTAGACCCAGCGCCCGGCCGTCGAGCCGGTCAGCACGACCTGCCCGCGGGACCGGCGCAGCGCCGGGAGCAGCGCCTGCACCGTGCGGACCGTGCCGAGGACGTTGACGTCGTACGTCCGCGCCCAGGTCTCGACGTCGGCGTCGGCGAGCGGGTCGAGGTCGTACGCCCCGCCGGCGTTGGCGACGAGCAGGTCGCAGTCGGGAACCGCGTCGGCGAGGTCCTCCACCGACCGCGGATCGGTGACGTCGAGCGCCTGCGGGCGGATCCCCGGGGCCGACGCGGCCAGCGCGCCGAGCCGGTCCAGCCGGCGCGCCGCGGCGACGACGGTCCAGCCGTCCGCGGCCAGCCGGCGGGCCGTCGCCGCCCCGATGCCGCTGCTCGCACCGGTGACGACAGCCGTAGGACTCGCGGATCTCTGCATGTCCGGGAAGTCTGCCCT
The DNA here is from genome assembly GCA_036675425.1 of Actinomycetales bacterium. Taxonomy (GTDB): domain Bacteria; phylum Actinomycetota; class Actinomycetes; order Mycobacteriales; family SCTD01; genus SCTD01. The sequence goes on from JAKFFB010000023.1 coordinate 16,585, forward strand.
GCATGAAGGTGTTGAGCGGGAGCGGGGCAGACTGCCCTTCGACACAGGAGGTGCGGCCATGACCCCCGCAACGCTGCGCTCGGTGCGCCCGCGGCGCGTGGCCGTGCTGTCCGTGCACACCTCGCCGCTGGAGCAGCCCGGCACGGGCGACGCCGGCGGCATGAACGTCTACGTCGTCGAGACCAGCAAGCGGCTGGCCGACCTCGGCGTCGAGGTCGAGGTCTTCACCCGCGCCACCAGCAGCGACCTGCCCCCCGTCGTCGAGCTCGCCCCGGGCGTGACGGTCCGGCACGTCATCGCCGGGCCGTTCGAGGGGATGAGCAAGGAGGACCTGCCCGCGCAGCTCTGCGCGCTGACCTCCGGCGTCCTGCGCGCCGAGGCGATGCACGAGCCGGGCTGGTACGACGTGGTGCACTCCCACTACTGGCTGTCCGGCCAGGTCGGCTGGCTCGCCACCGAGCGCTGGGGCGTACCGCTGGTGCACACCGCGCACACCCTCGCCAAGGTGAAGAACCTCGCGCTCGCCGAGGGCGACGACCCCGAGCCGCTGCGCCGCGTGGTCGGCGAGCAGCAGGTCATCGAGGCCGCCGACCGCCTCGTCGCCAACACCGCCGACGAGGCCCGCCAGCTCGTCGAGCTCTACGACGCCGACGTCGAGCGGGTCGTCACCGTCGCGCCCGGCGTGGACCTCGAGCACTTCCGCCCTGGCGAGGCGACCGCCGCCCGCACCCGCCTCGGGGTCCCGCCCGATGCGGTGCTGCTGCTGTTCGTCGGGCGCATCCAGCCGCTCAAGGCGCCCGACGTCCTGCTCCACGCCGCCGCGCGGATGCTGGAGCGGGACCCTGGTCTCCGCGATCGGCTCGTCGTCGCCGTCGTCGGTGGCCCGAGCGGCACCGGCCTGGCCCACCCCACCGCCCTGCAGGACCTCGCGCACCGGCTCGGCATCGCCGACCTCGTCCGCTTCGAGACGCCGCAGGGGGGCCACGGGAGCTCCGACCGGCTGCGCGACTGGTACGTCGCGGCCGACGCCGTCGCCGTCCCCAGCCACAACGAGTCGTTCGGGCTGGTCGCCCTCGAGGCGCAGGCCTGCGGCACGCCCGTCGTCGCGACCGACGTGGGCGGCCTGCGCACCACGGTGCGCGACGGCGTCTCCGGCCTGCTGGTCCCCGGCCATGGCGCCGACGCCTGGGCCGCCGCCCTCGCGCGCGCCGTCGAGGACCGGGTCCGACTGGGCGCCGGTGCCGTACGCCACGCCTCGGCCTTCTCCTGGTCCCGCACGGCCGATGGGCTGCTCGCGACCTACCGCGACGCCCTGGTCGAACGGGTCGCCCTGCCGATGGCGGTCAACCGGTGAGCGAGCCGCACGACACGATCTCGGCGGCGCTGGACGAGGCGAGCCTGGACTACACCTCCCCGGCGGAGGGCCAGTTCTTCGTCGTCCTCCCGGGCACGCACAAGCTCGCCACCAACTGCTGGCTCGTCGCCGGCAAGCACGCGCTGCTCGTCGAGGCGTTCGTCTGCCGCAAGCCCGACGAGAACGTCGAGGAGTTCTACCGCTTCCTGCTCCGCCGCAACTCCCGGCTCTACGGCGTCGCGTTCTCGATCGACTCCGCCGGCGACGTCTACCTGGTCGGCCGGCTCCCGCTGCACAGCGTCACGCCGGACGAGGTCGACCGGCTGCTCGGCTCGGTGCTGCAGTACGCCGACGAGTCCTTCGACCCGCTGCTCGAGATCGGCTTCGCCAGCTCGATCCGGCGCGAGTGGGCCTGGCGGCAGAAGAACGGCGAGTCGACGCGCAACCTGCAGGCCTTCGCGAGGTTCGCCGACCCCGACCGCTAGAGCCCGGACGGCCTTGGGAGACTGGAACCCATGGCGACCCTGGTGCTGCTCCGTCACGGCGAGAGCGAGTGGAACAAGCAGAACCTCTTCACCGGCTGGGTCGACGTCGACCTGACCGAGAAGGGCGAGGAGCAGGCGCGGCTCGGCGGGTCGCTGCTGCAGTCGGGCGACCTGCTCCCGACGATCGTCCACACCTCGCTGATGACCCGGGCGATCCGCACCGCCAACCTCGCGCTGGACGCCTGCGGCCGCGGCTGGATCCCGGTCAAGCGGCACTGGCGGCTCAACGAGCGGCACTACGGCGACCTGCAGGGCAAGGACAAGAGCGAGGTGCGGGAGAAGTACGGCGAGGAGCAGTTCATGCTCTGGCGCCGGTCGTACGACACCCCGCCGCCGGAGATCGCGGTCGGCAGCGAGTGGGACGTCAGCACGGACCCCCGCTACGCGCACCTGACCACCGACCTGGTGCCGCGCACGGAGTGCCTTCAGGACGTCGTGCACCGGATGCTGCCCTACTGGTACGACGCGATCGTGCCGGACCTGCAGTCCGGCCACACCGTCCTCGTCGCCGCGCACGGCAACTCCCTGCGCGCCCTGGTCATGCACCTCGACGGGCTCTCCGAGCAGGAGGTCGTCGGCCTGAACATCCCGACGGGGCAGCCGCTGCGCTACGACCTCGACGACGACATGCGCCCGACCAACCCCGGCGGCACCTACCTCGACGAGGCCGCCGCGAAGGCCGCCGCCGAGGCCGTCGCGAACCAGGGCCGCTGATGGCGAGCAAGAAGAAGAAGCGCGCCACCCCTCCGCCGGCGCCGGTCGCGAAGAAGCCGCCTCGCGCCGCGTCCGCCCCGGCCGGGCCCACGAAGAAGGAGCAGGAGCGCGAGGAGCGCTGGCGCCAGGAGCGGCGTGAGGCGCTGCGACGCAAGCTCGTCGCCGGTGGCCTGGCGACCGCCGCGGTGGCCGCGGTCGGGGGCTACCTCGTCATGGAGCGGCGGCAGGACGCCGAGCTGCGCGACGCGCTGACCTCCGGCAGCTGCGAGGTCGACACCGAGTCCGACGACATCAGCGGCGGGGACGGCCACGTGACCGCTCCGTCGTACTCCGTCAACCCGCCGGCCGGCGGCGACCACCTGGTGTCCGTGGCGCGCAGCGGCGTCTACGCCGGCGCGACCGTGCCGGCCGACGGGCAGCTCGTCCACTCCCTCGAGCACGGCTACGTCATCGCCTGGCACGCCACGGACCTGCCGGCGGAGCAGAAGAAGGCGCTCGAGGAGTTCGCGGCCGAGCACGAGGGCGACGTCATCGTCGCGGAGCGGCCCAACCTGCCGGTGCCGTTCGCCGTGACCGCGTGGAACCAGCGGATGCTCTGCCAGGAGGTCGAGGAGGGGCCGCTGAAGCGGTTCTACGACGAGCACGTCGGCAACGGCCCGGAGAACGTCGAGCGGACCTAGCGCGTCACCCGTTCGGGTGACTCCCGAATGGCCGAATCGTCCGATTTCCAGGGTGTGAACGCCCTGACCCTGCTGACCCCCGTCCTCGCTGCCCTGCTCGCGCTCCCGGCCGGCGCGGCGGTGGCTGCCGAGCCCGTCGACGGCGGCGCCGTCGAGGTCACCGCGATGGTCGTCGGCCGCGACGGCCGTGTGACGTTCGCGCGGGAGCGGGCTGCGACACCCACCCGCGGGCGCGCGCTGGCGCGCCAGTGGGGCCAGCGCGCTGACGTCGTCGCCGCCGGCGTCGCGACACGTGTGCGCGCCCTCGGCACCCCCGACCCGCTGCGCGAGCAGCAGTGGGGCCTCACCCGGCTCGCGGCCGAGACCGTGTGGGCAGGCGGGGACGCGACCGGGCAGGTCGTCGCCGTCGTCGACACCGGCGTCGACGCGACCCACCCCGACCTGGCCGGCGTCGTCCGGTCCGGGATCGACCTCGTCGGCCGAGGCAACGGCACGACCGACCCCAACGGCCACGGCACGCACGTCGCGGGCGTCGTCGCGGCCGTGAGCGGCAACGGCGTCGGCGGGGCGGGCCTGGCCCAGGGCGCGAGCCTGCTGCCGGTCCGCGCACTGGACAGCACCGGCTCCGGCTACGACTCCGACGTCGCCGAGGGGCTGGTGTGGGCGGTCGACCACGGCGCCGACGTCGCCAACCTCTCGCTGGGCGGCGAGGACCCGAGCGCGCTGCTGACCGCCGCGATCGACTACGCCCTGTCCAAGGGCGTCACCGTCGTCGCGGCCGCCGGCAACCTCGGCGCCGACGGCGACCCCGTGCTCTACCCTGCCGCGACGCCCGGGGTGCTGGCAGTGGCTGCCGTCGACAGCTCCCTCGTACGCCCGTCGTTCTCCAGCACCGGCGCGCACCTGAGCCTGGCCGCTCCGGGCGTCGGCATCCTGTCCACCGTGCCGGGCGGCGGTCACCAGAGCTGGTCGGGCACGAGCATGGCTGCGCCCTTCGTGGCGGCTGCCGCCGCGGTGCTCAGCGCGGGCGAGCCGGGACTGACCCCGGCCCAGCTCGGCGCCCGCCTGCGCGCCACGGCCGGTGACCTGGGCGAGCCCGGGCACGACCCCCTGCACGGGGCGGGGATGGTCGACCTCGTCGCCGCTCGTGCCGCCGGCCTCCCGCCGGTCGTCCCGGCCGTCGTGGAGCCCGTGGTGGAGGCGGTCGTCGCGCCGGTGGTGCAGAGCGCTCCCGCACCCGCCCTGGAGCCCGCGCCCGCGCCGGTGGTCGAGCCGTCAGTCAGCCCGGTGGTCGAGCCGTCGGTGACTCCGGTCGCCGAGCCGCGCATCGCCGAGCCGGTGGTGCAACCGGTCGCCGAGCCCAGCCCGGGCCCCGATCTCACGATCCGCACGTCCCGCAGCGCGGCCGTCGTTCCTGCTCACGGATCGGTGCATCTCGCGACCCGAGTGCTGTTGGGCGACGTGGCGGTGGCCGGGAAGCCGGTCGTGCTGGAGCGCCGCGTCGGCACCGGTCCGTGGAGCGCGCTCCGCAGCGGCACGACCACCGCGGACGGACTGGTCGGCTGGACGATTCGGCCGGATCGGACCGGGGAGCACCGCTTCCGCGTCGGGACGGAGCTGTCCACGACCCTGCGCGTCGACGTCCGGCAGGTGGTGGCGAGCGCCGCGCGGCGCAGCGGCGGCACCGTCGCCGTCGACGTCCGGGTGCGACCTGGCGGTCCCGCGACCGTCGTGCTGCAGGTCCCGTACGGCGCCGGCTGGCGGACCATCGCGACCGCGACGACCGACAGCACGGGCGCCGCGCGCTTCGTGCGCGCCGTGCCGACCGGGACCCGGCTGCGCGTGCACGTGCGCGCCCGACCCGACCTGCTGCCGGGGACGGGCGTCACGCACCGCCCGTGACGCGACCTACCCGTCGTGGTCGGGGCGCTCGCCGGTGACGAGGTAGACGACCCGGCGGGCGACCGAGACGGCGTGGTCGGCGAACCGCTCGTAGTAGCGGCCGGCGAGGGTGATGTCGATCGCCGGCTCGATGCCGCCGGTCCAGTCGTCGTCGAGGATCTTCGTGAAGAGCTGCCGGTGCAGCTCGTCCATGACGTCGTCGTCCTTCTCCAGCTGGGCGGCCAGCTCGACGTCGCGGCTGGCGATGACGCTGCCCGCCTTGGCGACGATCTCCTCGGCGGCGTGGCCCATCTTCAGGACGTACGTGCGCAGCGACGGCGGGACCGCCGAGCTCGGGTAGCGCCGCCGGGCGATCTTCGCGACGTGGACCGCGTTGTCGCCCATCCGCTCGAGGTCGGCGACCATGCGCAGCGACGTCACCAGCACCCGCAGGTCGCGCGCGACCGGCTGCTGGCGGGCCAGCAGGTCGAAGGCGCGCGCCTCGGTGTCGCGGTAGAGCGCGTCGACGCTCTCGTCGTTGGCGATCACCGCCTCGGCCAGGGTGAGGTCGGCGTCGAGCAGCGCGGTCGTCGCGCGGCTCATCGCCGAGCCGACCATGTTCGTCATCTCCACCAGCGAGGTGGAGATGGCGTCGAGCTCGTCGTGGTAGGTGTCGCGCATGCCCGCAGGGTAGACGGCGAGCGGCGGACGGACGCGGCACGGGGCAAACCGCCGGTGTACAGCCCGTGAACACTGCCGTTGCGAGCTCGCGAGGGCACCTGGGCTCCTGCTGCCGCACCTATCGTTGATCGCGTGACGCTCGCCGGTGTGCTGCTCGGCCTCGTGCTGGGGCTGCTGCTCGGCGCGCTGCTCGGTACCGCGGTCGCACGCCGGCGTGGGTCCCGCCCGGCAGCGACGCCCGCTCCCGGTGCCGAGCGCGGCATGCCGACCAGCGTCGAGGTCATCGAGGCGCTGCCCGTGGCCGTCGCGGTCCTCGCCGGTGACGACCGTGTCGTGCTCGCCAATCGGCGAGCGGTCGAGCTGGGGGTGGTCCGGGCGCAGCGGCTGCTGGTGCCCGAGCTGCGCCGGCTTGCGCACGACGTCAGGCGCACCGGCCTGCCGCAGGAGGTCGAGGTCGAGCCCGCGCGGACCCGGATGCTGCGGCTGCCCGAGGCCGTGCGGGTGCGCGTGGCGCGGGTCGACGACGTCGCCGGTCACGTCGCCCTGCTCGTCGAGGACGTCACCGAGGCTCGGCGGGTCGAGGCCGTGCGTCGCGACTTCGTCGCCAACGTCAGCCACGAGCTGAAGACGCCGGTGGGTGGGATGTCCTTGCTGGCCGAGGCTCTCGTCGACGCCGCGCACGACCCGGAGGCGGTGCGGCGCTTCGGAAGTCGGCTGCAGAAGGAGGCTGGTCGGCTCGCCCGGCTGGTGCAGGAGCTGATCGACCTGTCGCGCTTGCAGGGGGCCGACCCGCTGCCGGAGCAGGAGCTGGTGCCGGTCGACCGGGTCATCGCCGAGGCGGTCGAGCTGACCCGGCTCGCGGCTTCCTCGCGCAGCATCACCCTGGTCCGCGGCGGCACGCCGGGCCTGACGGTGTGCGGGAGCGAGGCGCAGCTGGTGACCGCGGTCCGCAACCTGCTGGAGAACGCGGTGCACTACAGCCCCGAGCAGACCAGGGTCGCGGTCGCGGCCCGTGTCGCCGACGGCGCCATCGAGATCATCGTGACCGACCAGGGGATGGGCATCGCGGAGCGTGACCTGGAGCGGGTCTTCGAGCGCTTCTACCGCGCTGATCCGGCCCGCTCCCGGGAGACCGGCGGGACCGGCCTTGGTCTGGCCATCGTCAAGCACGTCGCCACCAACCACGGCGGCGAGGTGAGCGTCTGGAGCGTCGAGGGCTCAGGCTCGACCTTCACCCTGCGGCTGCCGCCGGCGGCTGCCGGCGCACGTCCACAGGAGGAGAGCGCGTGACCCGAGTGCTGGTCGTCGAGGACGAGGAGTCGATCTCGGACCCGCTGTCCTACCTGCTCCGGCAGGAGGGCTTCGAGGTGGCGGTCGCCGCGACGGGGCCGGACGGGCTGGCCGAGTTCGACCGGGGCGGCGCCGACATCGTGCTGCTGGACCTGATGCTGCCCGGCCTGTCCGGCACCGAGGTCTGCCGTGCCCTGCGCGCGAAGTCCTCGGTCCCGGTCATCATGCTGACCGCCCGCGACAGCGAGATCGACAAGGTCGTCGGCCTCGAGCTCGGCGCCGACGACTACGTCACCAAGCCGTTCAGCTCGCGCGAGCTGGTCGCCCGCGTGCGCGCCGTGCTGCGTCGACGGGGGACGGAGCCGACGGCCGACAGCGTCGGCAGCGCCCTGGAGGCGGGCCGCGTCCGGATGGACGTCGAACGGCACGTCGTCACCGTCGACGGCCAGCCAGTCTCCCTGCCGCTCAAGGAGTTCGAGCTGCTCGAGCTGCTGCTCCGCAACGCCGGCCGGGTCCTCACCCGTGGCCAGATCATCGACCGGGTGTGGGGCGCGGACTACGTCGGCGACACCAAGACGCTCGACGTCCACGTCAAGCGGCTGCGGGCCAAGCTCGAGCTCGACCCGGCCAACCCGGCGTTCCTGGTCACCGTGCGCGGCCTCGGCTACAAGCTCGAGGTCTAGCGGGCCTGCTCGGTGGCGGGGTGCGACGGCCCGCGGCCCGTCGAGCGGAGCGCGCACAACCGGGCGAGCTCGTCGTACGCCGGCTGACCGATCAGCGCGACGAGCTCCGGGCCGTAGGAGACCCAGAGCGGGTCGGCGCCGACGTGCGCGGCGGGCGAGGAGGTGCACCACCAGTGCAGGTCCGCGCCACCGGGACCCCAGCCGCGCCGGTCGAACTCGCCGATGCTGGTGACCAGCACCTGCACCTCGTCCGGGCGCTCCACCCACTCCTGCGTCCGCCGGACGGGCAGCTGCCAGCAGACGTCGGGCTTGGTCTCCAGCGGGTGCAGCCCGATCCGGTCGGCGAGGTTGTGCAGCGCGCAGCCGGCGCCGCCGGCGAAGCCGGGCCGGTTGAGGAACAGGCACGCGCCATCGACGGTGCGGGTACGCCGGGCCGGCTCGCCCTCGAGCTCGTCCAGCTCCGAGATCCCCTGCGTACGACCGACTTCCGCGTGCTGCCAGTGCTTCTTCTTCAGCTGCTTCGCGAAGCCCTCGATCCGCTGCTCGTCCTCGTCGTCGGCGTAGAACGCGCCGTGGCTGCAGCAGCCGTCCTCGGCGCGACCCTCGACGACGCCCTCGCAGCCGCGGCCGTAGACGCAGGTCCACGACGACAGCAGCCAGGTCAGGTCGGCGCGGATGACGCCCTTCGGGTCGGCCGGGTCGACGAACTCGATCCAGTCGCGGGCGAAGTCCGGGTCGACCTCGCGGACGGTGGGGATCCCCAGGTCCGTCACGCGAGCACCCGCACGACGAGCAGGGCGACGTCGTCGTCGAGGGCGCCGTACGCCAGCTCGGTCAGCAGGTGGTCGCAGATCGCCTCGGCGTCGGAGTCCGGGGCGGAGGCCAGCGCCTCGGCGAGCGCCTGCAGCCCCTCGTCGATCGGCCGGCCGCGGTGCTCGACCAGGCCGTCGGTGTAGAGGACCAGCGCGGAGCCGGGCTCGACGGACTCCTCGACCTCGTCGCGGGTCGTGCCGAGGGCGGCGCCCACCAGCAGCGAGGCGTCGGTCGCGAGCAGCCGGACCGTTCCGTCCGGGTTGCGCAGCGCCGGCGGGAGGTGGCCGGCGTTGGCGATGCGCAGCCGGCCGGCCCCGTTGGTCGGCAGCTGCAGCCGGCCGTAGACGCAGGTGGCGAGCTGGGCCATGTCGAGGCCCTGCACCAGCTGGTCCAGCCGGTCGAGGACGACAGCGGGAGAGCTGCCCTGCCAGGCGTAGCTCTGCAGCACCGAGCGGAGCTGGCCCATCGCCGCGGCAGCGGTCATGTCGTGGCCCATGACGTCGCCGACGGCGATGCCGACGGTGCCGTCGGGGAGCGCGAACAGGTCGTACCAGTCGCCGCCGACCTGCGCGGAGGTCGACCCCGGCAGGTAGCGCGCCGCGCGGTCGAGACCGGCGATGTCGGGCAGCTGGGGCAGCAGGCTGCGCTGCAGCTGCTCGGCGACCTCGTGCTCGCGGGAGTAGAGGCGGGCGTTGTCGACGGTGAGCGCCGCACGTCGCGCGAGATCGGCTGCAGTGGCGAGGTCCTCCTCGTCGAAGGTGCGGCCCGTGCCGTCGGTGAACAGCGAGAGCACGCCCAGCACCTGACGGCGCGCCCGCAACGGGACGACCAGCGCCGAGCGCAGCCCGATGCCGCGGTAGACCTCGCGCAGCGCCTCGTCGTCGATCCCCGACAGCAGCACGTCCTCGTCGACGTCGACCATCACGGCCGGGTCGCCGGCGAGCACCTTCGCGGTGTAGGAGTCGGACGACAGCCCCTCCGGCTGCAGCTCCTCCAGCCGGCGCAGCAGCGGCATCCGGTCCGGATCGCGGTGGCGGGACGCGACGCGCTGCACGCGGCCGTCGGAGCCGAGCAGGTGGACGGTGCACCAGTCGGCCATCAGCGGCACGACCAGCGACGTGAGGCGGTCGAGCGACTCGTCCACGTCGAGCGTCGCGGCGAGGACCGAGGTCGCCTCGGCGAGCAGCGCGAGGCGGCGCTGCGCGCGCTCGGCCTCGGTCCTCGCCGCGCGCTCGGCCTCGAGGTGCCGCTCGCGCTCCTGCTCGATGTGCACCCGCGCGGTCACGTCGGCCTGGATGCCGACGTGGTGCGTGAGCGTCCCGGTCGAGTCGTAGACCGGCGACAGCGACAGCTCGTTCCAGAAGGCCGTGCCGTCCTTGCGGTAGTTGAGCAGCGTGACGGTCGCGTGCTCCTCGTCGCTCAGCGCCTCCCGGATCCGCTGCACGTCCGCCGGATCGGTGTCCGGCCCCTGCAGGAAGCGGCAGTTGCGTCCCTGCACCTCCTCGAACGTGTAGCCGGTGGTGCGCTCGAAGGCGGGGTTGACGAACACCAGCGGGTTGTCCGGCTGCCGGGGGTCGCTGATCGTGAACGACAGGCCGGCGGCCACGACGGCGCGGTCGCGGACGTGCGAGAACTCGTCGTCGCCGGTGTCGACGTCGAGCAGGACGACCAGAGCCTGCCCGTCGCTCGCCGGGATCGGGAAGCCCGTCACCCACATCGGCCGGTCGCCGCCGGCGGTGCGCAGGAGCAGCGGCTCGCCGTGCACCGGGCTGCCGTCGGTCGCTCGGGAGACGGGGTCCTGACCGGCCGGGAAGGCCGCGCCGTCCGGGCGGCGCAGGTCGGCCGCCTCGCGGAACTCGGCCACCGTCGCCGGGAGCGACCCGAGCGCCGGCGTGAGCGCGCGACCGGCCGGGTTCGCCTGGAGCACGCTGCGGCTGCCGGCCTCGACGAGCAGCACCGCGGCAGGGCTGTCGTGCAGCACCCGAGGCAGCCGGTGACGGCGCAGGGAGAGCTGGGAGCCCTCGACCGCGGAGTCGATGACCCGCTGGAGCGGTCGGGTCCCGGACGGTGCAGACACCCTGCCGATCCTACCGTCGGCCGCGTCCCGGCCTGCCGCTCGCGCGGGCGGATAGCCTCCCCGCCCATGAGGCTGGGCGTGCTCGACGTCGGCTCCAACACCGTGCACCTGCTCGTCGTCGACGCCCACCGCGGCGGACACCCCGACCCCGTCCGGTCGCACAAGAACCCGCTGCGCCTGGCGGAGCTGCTGCAGGCCGACGGGTCGCTCGGCGAGCACGGCACGGACGCGCTCGTGACCGCCATCACCGCCGCCCGGGCCGCCGCCGAGGACGAGGGCGTCGAGGACCTCATGGCGTTCGCCACGTCTGCCGTACGCGACGCCACCGACTCCGCCGCCGTCCTCGCCGAGGTGCGGGAGCGCGCGGGGGTGGACCTGGTCGTGCTGCCGGGTGAGGACGAGGCGCGGCTCACCTTCCTCGCCGTACGCCGGTGGTTCGGCTGGAGCGCCGGCCGGCTGCTCTGCCTCGACATCGGCGGCGGCTCGCTGGAGGTCGCCGGCGGGCGCGACGAGGAGCCGGAGGTGGCGCTCTCCCTCCCGCTCGGTGCCGGGCGGCTGACCCGCGATCGGCTGTCCGACGACCCGCCGCGCCCCCGCGACGTGGCCGCGCTGCGCGAGCACGTCGGCGTCGAGCTCGCCGCCGTCGTCCCCCAGCTCCTCGCGCTCGGGCCGGCCGACCGCGGGGTCGCCACCTCGAAGACGTTCCGGTCGCTGGCCCGGCTGGACGGCGCCGCGCCGTACGCCCAGGGACCGCGCGTTCCGCGCACGCTGACCCGCGACGGGCTCGCCGACGTCGTGGAGCGGATCGCCGGGATGACGGCGGCGGAGCGGGCGGAGCTGCCCGGCGTCTCCGCCGACCGGGCGCTGCAGCTGCTGGCGGGCGCGGTCGTCGCGCACGAGGTCATGCTGGCGTGCGACCTCGAGCGGGTGTCGATCTGCCCGTGGGCGCTGCGCGAGGGAGTCATCCTCCGTCGCCTCGACTGGCTCGCCGGGACGTAGCCTGATGCGGACATGACCAGCTTCGAGCCCGTCCGCGTGCCGACGGCCAAGGTCGGGCTGGCGACGGCGAGCGTCTACCCCGAGTCGACCGCGAACGCGTTCGAGATCGCCGCGCGGCTCGGCTACGACGGCGTCGAGGTGATGGTCTGGACCGACCCGGTCAGCCAGGACGTCAACGCGCTGCGGCGCCTGTCGGACTACCACGAGGTTCCGATCCTCGCGCTGCACGCGCCCTGCCTGGTGATCACGCAGCGGGTGTGGGGCACCGACCCCTGGGCCAAGCTGGTCCGCGCGAAGGACGCCGCGGAGGAGTGCGGTGCGCAGACGGTGGTCGTGCACCCGCCGTTCCGCTGGCAGCGGGAGTACGCCCGTCAGTTCGTCGGCGGGATCCAGCAGATGGCGAACGAGACCGACGTGCGCTTCGCGGTCGAGAACATGTTCCCGCTGCGCGCCCGCGGCCGGGAGGTCACGCCGTACTCCCCGGACTGGGACCCGACCACCGAGGACTTCCCGGACTTCACCCTCGACCTGTCGCACACCTCGGTCTCCAAGTCCGACGCGCTCGCCATGGCCGCGACGATGGGCGACCGGCTCACGCACGTGCACATCGCCGACGGGGTCGGCACGGCGCGGGACGAGCACCTCGTGCCCGGCCGCGGCACCCAGCCCTGCGCCGAGCTGCTCGAGGGCCTGGCGGTGCAGGGCTTCGACGGGCTCGTCGTCGTCGAGGTCAACACCCGCCGCTGCGAGAACCGCGCCGAGCGCGAGGCCGACCTCGCGGAGGCGCTGGCCTTCACCCGGCTCAACCTGGCGGCGCCGGCCGAGGTGGACACGAGCGCGTTCCGGCGCTGATCCCTAGGGTCGAGTGCATGGAGACGCTGCGCACGCCCGACGACCGCTTCACCGACCTGCCCGGCTACCCGTGGGAGCCGACCTACGTCGAGACCTCCGACGGGCTGCGGGTCGCCGTGCTGGACGAGGGGCCCCGCGACGCGCCGGTGGTGTTGCTGATGCACGGCGAGCCCACCTGGTCCTACCTCTACCGCAAGATGGTGCCGGTGCTGCTGGAGGCCGGATTCCGCTGCGTGGCACCGGATCTCGTCGGCTTCGGCCGGTCCGACAAGCCGGCGCAGATGGAGGACTACACCTACGCCCGGCACGTCGAGTGGATGCGCTCCGCGCTCTTCGACGGGCTCGACCTGAAGGGCGTCACCCTCGTCTGCCAGGACTGGGGCGGGCTGGTCGGGCTGCGGCTGGTGGCCGAGCACCCCGACCGCTTCGCGCGCGTCTGCGCCGCCAACACCGGGCTGCCCGACGGGACGCGCCGGCTGCCGGACGCCTGGTGGGCGTTCCACGACTTCGTGCAGAAGACGCCCGACCTGCCGATCGGCTTCCTGGTGACCAGCGGCTGCGCGGACGGCCTGGCGCCGGAGATCGCCGCTGCGTACGACGCGCCGTTCCCCGACCCGAGCTACAAGGCCGGGGCGCGGGCCTTCCCGGGGCTCATCCCGCAGACCCTCGACGACCCGGCGACGCCGGACAACCAGAAGGCGTGGGAGGTGCTGTCGCAGTGGGACAAGCCGTTCCTGTGCGCCTTCTCCGACAAGGACCCGATCACCGGCGGCGGCGAGCGGATGCTGATCGGCAAGATCCCGGGTGCTTCCGGGCAGCCGCACACGACGATCGAGGGTGGGGGGCACTTCCTGCAGGAGGACCGCGGGGAGGAGCTGGCGCGCGTCGTCGCCGACTGGGCGCGCTCTTGAGGCTGGAGCTGCAGGTCGCACTCTCCCTGCTGCGCAGGGGATCTCGGCACCGGCTCGGGCCGGACCGCTCTCAGGTGGCCGACCTGCACCTGCCGTCCGGACCCGGGCCGCACCCGGTGGCGGTGCTGCTGCACGGCGGCTACTGGCAGACCAAGCACGGCCGGCTGGTCACGCGGCCGCTCGCTCTCGACCTGGCCCGTCGCGGTGTCGCTGCGTGGAACCTCGAGTACCGCCGGCTCGGCGAGGGCCGCGGCGGGGGTGGCGGGTGGCCGATGACGTTCGACGACGTGGCCGGTGGGATCGACGCGCTGGCCGACCTCGACGCACCCCTCGACCTGTCGAGGGTCGTGCTGGTCGGGCACTCCGCGGGTGGGCAGCTCGCGCTGTGGGCCGCCCGTCGAGCGCTGCTGCCGACCGCTGCGGTCGGTGCGTCGCCGCGAGTCGTGGCGTCGGCTGTCTGCGCGCTGGCGCCGGTGACGAACCTCGAGCGCGCGCGGGTGCACGCCGAGGCGCTGCTGGGCGGAGAGGCGGCCGAGGTGCCCGACCGATGGGAGCAGGCCGACCCGATCCGCACGGGAGCGCCGGGTGTTCCGGCGCTGGTGGTGCACCCGACCACCGACGAGACCGTGCCGGTGAAGCGCTCCCGGGAGTACGCCGCGGCCTTCGGCGTGGACCTCGTGGAGACCGCAGGTGCGCACCGCGACCCGATCGACCCCTCCAGCGAGGCCTGGGCGGTGGCCGTGCGCTGGCTGGAGACCGTCACGACCGCGAGCTCTCGCTGATCCACGCGCACCTCGAGGCGCTTCCGCGGCGCTGATCCACCTCGGACTCCGCGTGGATCACCGGGTGCCTCGCCGGCCCGGGCCGTGCTGGCCGAGGAGGGGGCCCGCCTCGAGCCGGGGCCGTGGGTGCCCCCGATCCCGGTGATCCACGTGAGGTTGCGGGTGGTTTCCCCGCGGAGTTCCACCCACAAGTCCACGTGGATCACCGGAAGCGGGGGCCGGTGCCGGTGGGGCGCCGGGTTCTCACAGCTCCAGCACCCCGCTGCGGGAGTCGCGCGGACCGCCGCGGCCGAGCCAGGGACCGAGGACGGGCGTACGGAAGGCAGCCCCGAGCGCGGCGTCCCTCACCCGAGCCGCGGGGCGGACCCGCGTCTCCAGCACCGCGCCGAGGAAGAGCGACAGCCGGGTCATCGCGCGGACGTGCGGGACGCGCAGCGGCTCGTAGCGGTCGACCTCCCCCCGCGGCAGCAGCGCCCCCAGCGCCCACGCGTCGCGCACCCCCGCCCCGAGGCCCTGCCCGGCGAACGGCGGCATGGTGTGCGCCGCGTCCCCGGCGAGCAGCACCCGGCCGGCTCGCCACGACGACGCCCGCCGCGCGGCGTAGCGGTACTCCACGCACCGCACCACCTCCACGCCCGAGGGCAGCAGCGGCGCAGGGTCGAAGGCCGGCTCGTCCTCCAGCAGCCACTCCCACCGGTGCCCGCCCGGCAGCGGCATGTCGACCGACGGGCGCGCCGGGTCGCAGCGGTAGGTGAACCCGGAGGCCGGCACGGCTCCCGCCACGTCGACCACGAGCCAGCGGCGCAGATCCCTTCCGTGCCAGCCGATCCCGGCCGCGGCCCGCACCGACGACGACGCCCCGTCGCACCCCACCAGCCACGACGACCGCACCGACGAGCCGTCGGACAGCAGCGCTGTCACGCCGGAGGGGTCCTGGGAGAACGACGACAGCGCCACCCCCAGCCGCAGCTCGCACGGCAGCACCGCCCGCAGCCGTTCCTCGAGCGTCGGCTGGTGGAACAGCGCCAGCCCCGCCCGACCGCCGACCCCCGCCGGGAACCGCAACGCCCCGATCGGCTGCCCGGCAGCCCCGAGGAAGCGCACCGGCACGTCGAGCACCGCGTCGGACAGGCACCCCGGCGCCACGCGCGAGAGCAGCTCCTGCACCTCGTCGTCCGCGGCCACAGCGCGCGGCAGCGGGTGGACAGCCGACGACCGCTCCACCACGAGCACGTCCAGTCCCGCGGCGGAGAGCCGGGCAGCGAGCACCGCGCCGACGGGACCGCAGCCGACGACGAGCGCGTCGTACGACTGCACCCGCTCCCCCTCTCGCCACTAGCCTGCGGCCATGGTGTCCCCCCTGCGCTCGGTGATCCTGGCCGCCTCCCGCAACGCCACCGTCGAGCGGCTGGTGGGCGGGGCGCCGGTCAGCCGCGACGTGGTGCGCCGGTTCGTCGCGGGGGAGTCCGTCGACGACGCCGTCAACGCCAGCCGGGAGCTGACGGGCAAGGGGCTCACGGTCACCCTCGACCACCTCGGCGAGGACACCCTCGACGCCGGGCAGGCCGACGCCACCGTCAAGGCCTACCTCGTGCTGCTCGACCGGCTGCGGGAAGCCGGGCTCACCGGCGACGGTCGCACCGAGGTCTCGGTGAAGCTGTCGGCCGTCGGCCAGGAGCTGTCCGACGACCTGGCCACGGACAACGCCCGCCTCATCTGCGAGGCCGCGCAGGCCGCCGGCACCACGGTCACCCTCGACATGGAGGACCACACCACCACCGACCGCACCCTCGAGACGCTGCGCGCGCTGCGGGTCGACTTCCCGACCACCGGCGCGGTGCTGCAGTCCTACCTGCACCGCACCGAGGACGACTGCCGCGCTCTCGCCGTCGAGGGCTCGCGGGTCCGGCTGTGCAAGGGCGCCTACAAGGAGCCGGAGTCGGTGGCGTTCCAGACGGCGGCCGAGGTCGACCGGTCGTACGTCCGCTGCCTGCGCATCCTCATGGACGGCCCCGGCTACCCGATGGTGGCCAGCCACGACCCCCGGATCATCGCGATCGCAGGGCATCTCGCGAAGGACCGGCCGCCGGGGACGTACGAGTACCAGATGCTCTACGGCATCCGCGCGCGCGAGCAGGCGCGCCTCGCGGCGCAGGGCGACACGGTGCGGGTCTATGTCCCGTACGGCGATCAGTGGTACGGCTACCTCATGCGCCGACTCGCCGAACGCCCCGCCAACCTCGCCTTCTTCCTGCGCGCGCTGGTGGACCCCCGATGACCACCATCGCGCTGCTCGGCGTCGGCAAGCTCGGGGAGGCGCTGCTCTCCGGGCTGCTCCGCTCCGGCACCCCCGCCGGCTCGATGCTCGCCGCCGAGCGGCACGCCGACCGGGCGGCCGAGATCGCCGAGCGCTACGGCGTCGCCACGCCGACCCCGGAGGAGGCCACGGCGAAGGCCGACGTCGTGCTGCTCGCCGTCAAGCCGCAGGACATGCGCGCGCTGCTCACCGAGATCGCCCCGCACCTGCGCTCCGGCACGCTCGTCGTCTCGATGGCCGCCGGCATTCCCACCAGCCTGGTCGAGGAGCTGCTCCCCGCGGGCACGCACGTCGTCCGCGTCATGACCAACACCCCGGTCTTCGTCGACGAGGCGATGTCGGCGATCAGCCCCGGCTCGCACGCCGGCCCGGAGCACCTGCAGACCGTGGAGGACCTGCTCACCCCGGTCGGCAAGGTCGTCCGGGTCCCCGAGTCGCAGCAGGACGCGGTGACGGCGCTGTCCGGCAGCGGTCCGGCGTACTTCTTCTTCCTCGTCGAGGCGATGATCGACGCCGGCATCCTGCTCGGCCTGCCGCGCGCCGTCGCCGCCGAGCTCATCGTGCAGACCGCGGTCGGCTCCGCCCGGATGCTGCGCGAGTCGGGCGAGCACCCGGTGCTGCTGCGCGAGGCGGTGACCAGCCCGGGCGGCACCACCATCGCCGCGATCCGCACGATGGAGGACCACGGCGTGCGCGCCGCGATGCTCGCCGCGATCGAGGCCGCCCGCGACCGCTCCCGCGAGCTCGCCGCCGGCGGCTGACTCGACCGGCGGGGACGGCACCACCTCCGTACGCTGAGGCAGTGAGACGACTGCTTCCCCTCGCCGCGGCCGTCGCGCTGCTCGCGACCGGGTGCAGCGGCGACGGCGACCCGCGGGTGCAGGTCGCCGAGG
Source organism: Actinomycetales bacterium (assembly GCA_036675425.1). Taxonomy (GTDB): domain Bacteria; phylum Actinomycetota; class Actinomycetes; order Mycobacteriales; family SCTD01; genus SCTD01. The sequence continues at coordinate 34,057 of JAKFFB010000023.1, forward strand.
TGTCCCGCACGACCGTCGCCGAGACCGTCGACGCCCCGGGCACCGTCGCCGCGCGGGCCACCGCCACGGTGACCGCACCGACCGACGCCGTCGTCGAGAAGGTGCTCGTCGCGGAGGGCGCGGCCGTCAAGGCCGGCACCGTGCTCGTCCGCCTCAGCTCACCGGCCGCCGTCGAGCGGCTCCGTCAGGCGCAAGCAGCCCAGGCCTCCGCGGCCAGCGCGGCGATCGAGGTCCCGCGCGCCGACCTCGGCCCGCTGCAGGACGCGCTCGACGCGGCAGCGGCCTCCTCTTTCGCCGCGGGACGTGCCGCGGCGCAGCAGATCGACGACCCCGAGCAGCGCCGCGCCGCTGAGCAGCAGGTGGCGGAGGCGGAGGCGCGCTACCGGTCCGCGTCGGCCGCCTCGCGCCGCACCCTGCAGTCGCTCGACGACGGCGCGAGCAGCGTGGAGGACGCCCTCGCTGCGCTCGCCGGCAGCCAGCGCGCGCAGGCGCAGCTCGCCGTCAGCGCCGCTCAGGCCACTGTCGACGCCCTCACCGTGACCGCTCCCATCTCCGGTGTCGTCACCCTCGGAGGTGACGGATCTGCCGCTCCTGCAGGCGATCTCGCCGGTCTGCTCGGCGGGCTTCCCCCCGGCATCGCCGAGTCGGCCGGCGCGGCAGTGGGCGGCGGCGGACCCAGCACGACCAGCACCGGTCTCAACGCCGGCACCCCGGTCAGCGCCGGTGCCCAGCTGCTCACCGTCACCGACGTCAGCGGCCTCACCGTCACGGCCGAGGTGGACGAGACCGACGTGCTGCTGGTCGAGAAGGGCCAGGACGCCACCGTCGAGCTCGACGCGCTGCCGGGCGCGACCTACCCCGCGACCGTCGAGGCGGTCGACGTCTCGCCGACCGCGTCGGCCGGCGGCGGCGTCGCCTACCGGGTCCGGCTCACCCTCGCGGGCGGCCGCACCGCCGACGACGACCCCGCGCCCACCCCGCGTCCCGGGATGAGCGCGGTCGTCGACCTGAGGGTGCGTACGGCCGAGCAGGTCCTCGCCGTCCCGTCCGCAGCGGTGGTCCGCGACGAGGGCGTCGACACGGTCTTCGTCGTCGAGGACGGCCGCGCGCAGCGGGTCGAGGTCGTCGTCGGCGCGCAGGGCGAGGACATGGTCGAGATCCGCCGCGGGCTGTCCGGGGGCGAGTCGGTCGTCGTCCGCGACGCCGACCGGCTGAGCGACGGGATGAGCGTCAGAGCATGAGCGCTCCGGCGCTCGAGGCCGTCGACGTCACCCGCTCCTACGACCTCGAGGGCGTCCGCGTCGACGCGCTGCGCGGGGTGTCGCTCACCGTCGAGCGCGGCGACTACGCCGCCGTGGTCGGGCCGTCCGGCTCCGGCAAGTCGACGCTCATGCACCTGCTCGGCGGGCTGGACCGTCCCACGACCGGCGTCCTTCGCGTCGGCGGCCGGGACATCGCCTCGCTGTCGGAGGACGAGCTCGCGCAGGTCCGCAACGCGACGATCGGCTTCGTCTTCCAGTCCTTCCAGCTGCTCGGTCGTACGAGCGCCGTCGACAACGTCGCGATGCCGCTCGTCTACCGCGGCGTCCGGCGGGCGGAGCGCCGGCGCCGGGCGGTCGAGGCGCTGGAGCGCGTGGGGATGGGCCACCGGCTCGACCACCGGCCCGCACAGCTGTCCGGGGGCGAGCAGCAGCGCGTGGCGATCGCCCGCGCGCTGATCGGGGACCCGCAGGTGCTGCTGGCCGACGAGCCGACCGGCAACCTCGACACCACCACCGGCGCCGAGGTGATGGCGCTGCTCGAGGAGCTCAACGTCGAGCACGGCGTCGCCGTCGTGCTGGTCACCCACGACCTCGAGGTCGCCGGTCGCGCCCGCCGCCAGATCCGCGTCCGTGACGGCCTCCTCGAACCCGATGCGTCCTGCTCAGAGGAGCAGCCCACGCGGCGCGCAGCAGGACGCAAGAGGTGAGGCTCGCCGAGGCGTGGCGGGTCGCGATCACGGCCCTGCGCGCGAACCGCCTGCGCTCCCTGCTGACCATGCTCGGCGTCGTCATCGGCGTCGCCGCCGTCGTCGTGCTGGTCGCCATCGGCAGCGGCGCCAAGCAGGAGGTCGAGGAGCAGGTCAACGGCCTCGGCGCGAACCTGGTCATCATCGTCCCGGGCCGGCTGGACTTCGGGGCGGCGCCGACCAAGAGCCGGCTCGAGCTCTCCGATGCCACGCGGATCGAGCGCGCCACCGGGCAGCAGGTCGCGGTCAGCCTCTCCAGCGGGGAGACGGTGCGCTTCGGCAGCCGGGAGGCCTTCGCGACCGTCAACGGCACGAACCCCGCTGTGCCGGAGGTGTTCGTGCGCCCGCTCGCCCGCGGCGAGTACCTGCGGGAGAGCGACGTCGACACCCGCCGCCGGGTCGCGGTGATCGGCAGCGGGCTGGTCGGCCAGCTCTTCGACGGCGCCGACCCGCTCGGTCGCACCATCAGCGTCGGGGGCGTCCGCTTCCGCGTGATCGGCGTCTTCGAGAGCGTCGGCGGCAGCTTCGGCGGCAACCGCGACAGCGAGGTGCACGTCCCGGTCACCGCCGCCCAGCGGCTCTTCGGCGACAACCGCGTGGATGCCTTCGCGCTCAAGGCGCCGACGACGGACACCATCGACGAGGTCAGCGACCAGGCGCTCGCGGTGCTCGCCGACCGCTACCCCGACGAGGAGTTCAGCGCGGTCACGCAGGACCAGATCCTCGGCACCATCGGGCGGATCCTCGGCCTGCTCACCACGGTGCTGGCCGCCATCGCGGCGATCAGCCTGCTCGTCGGCGGCGTCGGGGTCAGCAACATCATGCTGGTGAGCGTCCGCGAGCGGACCCGCGAGATCGGCCTGCGCAAGGCGGTCGGCGCCCGGCAGCGCGACATCACCCTGCAGTTCCTGCTCGAGGCGGTGCTGCTCACCACCATCGGAGGCGTCATCGGCATCGCGCTGGGGGTAGGAGGGTCACTGGGGCTGTCCGCCGCCATCGACCAGCTCCCGGCCGTGATCACCTGGTGGTCGCCCGCGCTGGCCTTCGGGGTCAGCGCGGCGGTCGGCATCTTCTTCGGCGTCGTGCCGGCCCGTCGCGCGGGCAGACTCGACCCGGTCGCAGCGCTCAGGACGGAGTAGCTGGTGGGTAGCCCCCGACGGAGGTCGGCACATGAGTGACAGCACGCTGGTGATCTGGGACGAGGTCTTCACCCACTACGACTTCGGCCCGTCCCACCCCCTGCGCCCGCTCCGCCTCGAGCTGACGATGGCGCTGGCGACCGAGCTCGGCGTGCTGCGCCGTCCCGGCGTCGAGGTCCGCGCCCCGCGCAGCGCCGAGGACGACCTGCTGCAGCTCGTGCACGACCCGATGTACGTGGCCTCGGTCAAGCGCGCGCCCGACGACCTGATGGGCCGGCTGTCGCTGAAGTACGGCCTGGGCACCGGCGACGTGCCGATCTTCCCGATGATGCACGAGGCCGCGGCGCTGGTGACCGGCGGCAGCGTCGACGCGGCCCGGGCCGTCTGGGAGGGCACGCACCAGCACGCCGTGAACATCTCCGGCGGACTGCACCACGCGATGCGCGACCGGGCCAGCGGCTTCTGCGTCTACGACGACCCCGCGGTCGCGATCGCCTGGCTGCTCGCCCAGGGCGCGACGAGGGTGGCGTACGTCGACGTCGACGTGCACCACGGCGACGGGGTGGAGGCGGCGTTCTACGACGACCCCCGGGTGCTGACCGTCAGCGTGCACGAGAGCGGTCGCACGCTCTTCCCGGGCACCGGCTGGGCCGACCAGGTCGGCGCGGACGAGGGGGTCGGCGCCAACGTCAACCTGGCGCTGCCCATGGGCACGGGCGACGCGGGCTGGCTGCGCGCCTTCCACGCCGTCGTACCGCCCGTCCTGCGGGCCTTCCGGCCGCAGGTGATGCTCACCCAGCACGGCTGCGACACCCACGCCCTCGACCCGCTCGCCCACCTGCTGATGACGGTGGACGGGCAGCGGGCGGCGTACCGCGTCCTGCACGAGCTCGCTCACGAGCTCTGCGACGGCAGGTGGATCGCGGTCGGTGGGGGCGGCTACGAGCCGGTGCAGGTCGTGCCCCGCGCCTGGACCCACCTGCTCGCCGAGGCGACCGGTGCCTCCGTCGACGGCGCCACCCCGAACGACTGGCGCGACGAGGCCCTCCGCAAGGGCGACGAGCACGCCCCGACCAGCCTCACCGACGGCAAGGTGCCGGACTTCGTGCCGTGGGAGGGCGGGCCGGGGGTGGAGGACGACGCGGTCGACCGGGCGGTCCGGGAGACCCGCGAGGCGGTCTTCCCGCACCTCGGCCTCGACCCGATGTCCGTTGCCGGGTAGTTCGTCCCCGCACTAGGCCGAATGGGCGACTGTGCGAATCACACCCGTACCGATACCCTCACGCAGCACGTGCGTGCAGAGTGCCGCCGGTGGGGAAGCCGGTGACCGCGACGCGTGCCGACGGCGGGTGACCATGTCCAGCAGCTTGAGCGAGATCAAGTTCCTCACGGTGGCGGAGGTCGCCGCCGTGATGCGGGTGTCCAAGATGACCGTCTACCGCCTCGTGCACTCCGGCGAGCTGGCGAGCGTCCGGGTCGGCCGCTCCTTCCGCGTGCCGGAGCGCGCGGTGCACGAGTACCTCCAGACGGGCTTCGGCGAGGTCGGCTGAGCCGCACGGGTAGTCTTTGCGCTCCGACTACTTCGAGCAGGGGTTCCACGTGGGTTCCGTCATCAAGAAGCGCCGCAAGCGGATGGCCAAGAAGAAGCACCGCAAGCTGCTCAAGAAGACCCGCGTCCAGCGTCGCAACAAGAAGTAGTCCGCGCCGCGTTCGCGATAGGAAGAGCCCATGCAGCAGACGCAGTGGCTGACCTTCCTGTCCGACTACGGCTTCGAGGACGCGTTCCTCGGCGTGTGCAAGGGCGTCATCGCCCGCACCGCCCCTGAGGTCCGCGTCCTCGACGTGCTGCACCTGGTGCAGCCCCAGGACGTCGAGCACGGGGCCGCCGCGCTCGCGAGCGCTGTGCCGTACCTCCCCTCGCCCGCCGTCCACCTCGCGCTCGTCGACCCGTTCCGGGCGACGCCGGCGCGCGGCGTCGCCGTGCGCACCGCCGACGGCTCGACGTTCGTCTCCCCCGACAACGGGCTGACCAGCCTCGCCTGGGGCCCGCTCGGCGGGCCCGTGGCGGCGCGGCTCATCGACAACCCCGAGCTGTGGAACCCGGTGCCTGCCAGGACCTTCCGCGGTCGCGACGTCTTCTCGCCCGTCGCCGCGCGGCTGGCCGCCGGGCTGCCGTTCGAGCAGGTCGGCACCGAGCTCGAGGTCGAGGAGCTCGAGCTGCTCGAGGTCCGCCAGCCCGCGGTCGAGGACGACCACGTGCACGGCGAGGTCGCGCAGGTGGACCACTTCGGCAACCTCACGCTCAACCTGCAGCGCTCGCACCTCGAGGCCGCCGGCATCTCCCTCGGCGACGACGTCGAGGTCCGCTGCAGCGGCAAGACGATGATCGTGCCGTTCCTCGAGACGTACGGCCAGGTCGGCCGCGGGCGGATCGTCGTCTGCGAGGACTCGTTCCGGACCGTCACGGTCGCGGTGAACCAGGGCAACGCCGCGCAGCGCCTGCGGGCGACCCGCGGGGAGCCCATGGTCATCTCGCGGCTGGTCGGCGCGGGGTCGCCCGGGCCGGTCGTGCTGCCTCCCGAGCCGAACGTCGTCGCGGGCCGCTGACCGTTCTGTCCCCCTTCGACCGAGCCGTAGACTCCTGACGTGTCCCCTCGCGTCGTCCTCGTGACCGGTGTCAGCCGCTACCTCGGCAGCCGGCTCGCCGGGCAGCTCGCGGCCGACCCGTCGATCGACCGGGTCGTCGGCGTCGACACCATCCCGCCGCGGGCGGAGCAGAAGCGCGAGCTCGGCCGCACGGAGTTCGTCCGGGCCGACATCCGCAACCCGCTGATCGCCAAGGTCATCGCGCAGGCCGAGGTCGACACGGTCGTGCACATGAACGTCATCGCCACCCCGCTCGGCGCGGGCGGTCGCACGGCGATGAAGGAGATCAACGTCATCGGCACGATGCAGCTGCTGGCCGCGTGCCAGAAGGCGCCGTCGATGCGCAAGCTGGTCGTGAAGTCGACGACCGCCGTCTACGGCTCCTCGCCGCGCGACCCGGCGCTGTTCACCGAGTCGGTCGAGCCGCGGGCGCTGCCGAAGTCCGGCTACGCCAAGGACGCCGTCGAGGTCGAGGGCTACGTCCGGGGCTTCGGCCGCCGCCGGCCCGACGTCACGCTGTCGCTGCTGCGCTTCACCAACTTCATCGGCCCGTCGATCGAGACGCCGCTGACCCGCTACTTCTCGCTGCCGGTCGTGCCGACGGTCTTCGGCTTCGACCCGCGCATCCAGCTGTGCCACGAGGACGACGGCATCGAGGTGCTGGCCCGCTCCGTGATGGAGGACCACCCCGGCATCTTCAACGTCGGCGGCGACGGCGTCCTGCTGCTGTCGCAGGCGATCCGGCGGCTGGGCAAGCCGTCGCTGCCGGTGCCGTCGCCGGCGGTGTCGCTGGTGGCCCGGGCGTTCCGCAGCGCCGGCCTGGTCGACTTCTCGCCCGAGCAGATGCGCTACCTCGAGCACGGCCGCGTCGCCGACGTCAGCCGGCTGCGCGAGGAGTTCGGATGGGGGCCGCGGCCGACGTCGCAGGCCTTCGAGGACTTCGTGACGGCGGCGCCGGGGCTGCGGCTGATCTCGCCGGAGCTGGTCGCCGGCGCCGAGCAGACCGTGCTCGGGCTGGTCGGCGGTGGGCGCCTGGCCGCCGCGGCGGGACAGGGAGGCACCGGTGCCTGAGAGCTCGATGGGGAAGGTCATCCCGCTGCACGGCGACGAGCCGGTCGCGGAGCCGGTCGTGGAGGTCGTGCCACCGATGGATCCGGAGCCGTCGTCGGGCTTCGAGCGCAAGCTCGCGGGCGGGCTGGCGTTCCTGCGCCGCCGGATCACCGGCGACTACGACGTGGACGACTTCGGCTTCGACGCCGACCTCACCGACCACGTGCTGCTCCCGCCGCTGCGCCCGCTCTACGACAAGTGGTTCCGCGTCGAGACCCGCGGCCTGGACAACGTGCCCGACGTCGGCGGCGCCCTGGTGGTGGCCAACCACTCCGGCACCATCCCGCTCGACTCGATCATGACCGCGCTCGCGCTGCTCGACCACCACCCGGCGCACCGCCACCTGCGGATGCTCGGCGCCGACCTGGTCTTCAAGCTGCCCGTCGTCGCGCCCCTCGCCCGCAAGGCCGGCAACACGCTGGCCTGCACCGCCGACGCCGAGCGGCTGCTGTCCGCCGGCGAGCTGGTCGGCGTCTGGCCGGAGGGCTTCAAGGGGATCGGCAAGCCGTTCAGCGAGCGCTACAAGCTGCAGCGGTTCGGCCGCGGGGGCTTCGTGTCGGCCGCGCTCCGGACCGGCGTCCCGATCATCCCGTGCTCGATCGTCGGGGCCGAGGAGACCTACCCGATGATCGGCAACGCCAAGACGCTCGCGCGCCTGCTCGGCCTGCCGTACCTCCCCGTCACGCCGACCTTCCCGCTGCTCGGCCCGCTCGGCGCCGTGCCGCTGCCGTCGAAGTGGATCATCGAGTTCGGCGAGCCGATCGAGACCAAGGACCTCGGCGGGGCGGCTGCTGCCGATGACCCGATGCTGGTCTTCAACGTCACCGACCAGGTCCGCGAGACGATCCAGTCGACGCTCTACACGCTGCTCATGCAGCGCCGCTCGGTCTTCTTCTAAGCCCACTACCCCGATGGAACCGCGGGGTGCTCCCGCGTGGCGGCCCGCGGTTGGGGCGGGGTAGTGCGGCCGGCGGCGTCAGCCGAAGGCGCGGGCGACCAGCCCGCGGCGGTCGGCCCGCCGGCGGTGCAGGGCCACCCCCGCGACGATGCCGCCGGCGAGCGCGCCCGCGCCCGCAGCGGCCGGGACGCCGACCTTGGCGGCCTTGCGCCCGGTGCGGAAGTCGCGGACGACCCAACCGCGCGCGCGGGCCTCCTCGCGCAGCGCCGTGTCGGGGTTGACCGCGACGGCGTGCCCCACGGCCGACAGCATCGGCACGTCGTTGGAGGAGTCGCTGTAGGCCGTGCAGCGCGACAGGTCGAGGCCCTCGCGCTCGGCGAGCGCCCGCACCGCCTCGGCCTTGGCCGGGCCGTGCAGCGGCTCGCCCACCAGACGGCCGGTGTAGAGCCCGTCCTCGACCTCGCTGACGGTCCCCAGCGCACCGGTGAGGCCGAGCCGCCCGGCGATGATCCGGGCCAGCTCGACAGGGGTCGCCGTGACCAGCCAGACGCGCTGGCCGGCGTCGAGGTGCTGCTGCGCGAGGGCCCGGGTGCCGGACCAGATCCGGCGCTCCATCAGCTCGTCGTAGATCTCCTCGCCGTACGCCACGATCTCGTCGACGGACTTGCCCGCCACCAGGCCGAGAGCCTTGTCGCGCGCCTCGGCGACGGCCTCGAGGTTCTCCTTGCCGCGCACCCGGAAGGCCAGCTGCTGCCAGCCGAAGCGCAGCAGGTCCGACGTCGTGATGAGGCCGCGGCCGGCCATCCCCTTGCCGAAGAAGTAGATCGAGGCGCCGCGGATCATCGTGTTGTCGACGTCGAAGAACGCCGCCGCTGTCGGATCAGGGGGTACGGAGAGGCTGTCCTCGACCTCCGCTGCTGCAGCGGAGGCGGCGCCGGCGAGGACGGCGCGCACCCCCGCGTCACCACGCCGGGACCGGCCAGGGACGCGCAGGGCGCGGGGCACGGCTCCTCCTCGTACGGACGATGCGGATGATCTCGGGCCGAGCCTAGACGGCCGAAGAGCCCCCGCTGAACTCAGCGGGGGCCCTTCGGGGAGGTGCGGGAGTGCTAGACCGTCGCGCGGCGGCGGCGGGCCACCAGGGCGGCGCCGATCAGGAGCGACGCGGCGGCGGCGGTGATCGCCGAGCCACCGGTGCGGGGCAGGCTCACCGGGGTGGCGGCGGGCTGCACCGCGAGCGGCACGATCTGGCTGCCGACGGCGGCGTTGGCGGTGACCAGCTCGAGCTTGACGAAGTCCTGGCCGGCCAGCAGGTCGGCGATGACGGGCGGGTTCACCGTGATGGTCGTCGCGTTGACCGCGGCGGCGGAGGAGGTGCCGTCGGGGGAGACGCTGGTCGCGCCCTTGCCGATCTGCACGTCCAGGCCGATCGTCTCGGCCAGCGTGGCGTTGACGGCGGCGATCGCGTCGTTGACGGTGCCCTGCAGCTCGGCCGGGAGGGCGGAGCCGACGGTGCCGCCGACGTTCAGGCCGTTCTCGTCGAGGATCGCGGTGAGCGCACCGTCGGCCAGGCTGACGTCGAGGACCGGCGCCTTGGTGGTGGCCGAGCCGCTGCCCGGCGTGCCGCCGGCGATCGCGGTGGCGGCGGACTCCACGGCGGCGACCTTCACCAGGCCGTTGAGGACGTTGATGTTCTTGACGGAGTTGGTGACCGTCGAGGTGACCTCGTTGCCCTTGCGGCTGATGACCTGGTCGCTGATGACCGAGTCGAGGGTGAGGACGTCGGTCGCACCGGCCAGCAGGTCGAGCGTGCCGGTGAGGTCGGTCAGCGTCTCGGTCAGGTCGGCGACGACGGTGTCGATCGCGGCCTGGACCGGAGCGGTGACCGGGGCGGCCTGGTCGTTGGTGGCGGAGTTCAGGGTGTCGATCGCGCCGTTGACGGTCGCGGCGACGGTGCCGGCGGCGCCCTCGACGGAGCCGCTGGTGGAGTCGGACCCGCCGACGACGCCGAGCGCGGTGCCGAGAGCGGTCTCGATCGGGGCGGTGACGGCGTCGAGCTGCGGCAGCGTCAGGCCGCCGATGGCGACGCGGGCGACACCGCTGTTGCTCTGGGCGAGGACGCCGTCCAGCGTCGGGTCGGCGACCTTGGAGACGAGCGGCAGCACGGAGAGCTTGATGCCGGACTGGTCGAACTCGAAGCCGGAGGAGGTCTGCTCGCGCTCACCGGTGAGGGTGGCGGTGGTGACCCGGTTCAGCACGTCGGAGACGACGGGGGTGGTGCCCTTGCCGAGGATCGCGGTCGTCTGGGCCAGCGGGCCGGAGACGGTGCTCACGGTGCCGTCGGTCAGCGAGATGGTCTGCTCGATCTTCGAGCCGAGCGGGGTGCCGGCCAGCTGCGCGGGCAGGTTGATCGTGATCTTCAGAGCGGAACCAGTGCCCGACGCGGTCATCCGCGACTCGGGGGCCGGGGCGGCTCCGGCCGGCGTGGCGCCGACGGCGACGAGCGTGCCGGTGGCGATCGCCAGCGCCGTGAGGCGCGCGAGGTGTCCCTGTGCCATGAACGTTTCCTTCCGGGTACCTGGGGAGCGGCGCTCCGCAGAGAGTGGTCTTCGTGACGCCGCTGGAAGGTCGTAACCCCACCCCGTCGCGATCGCCTATGACCACAGAAACGACCCGGGTTGCAGGGAGTGACGGTCTGTGCTGAAAGTTTTTTCCGGCTGAGGTTTCGATCCGCCCGGTCGACGCAACCGGGGACGAACCGGGCACCTTGCCCACCCCTGTCGGTGATCCACGTGAGGTCTCGGGTGGTTCGGCCGCCGGCATCCGCCCAGAACCTCACGTGGATCACCAGGCGATGGGCGTCCACAGATCAGGCGTACGACCTGGCTCGCGTCGGCCGCGGCGTCTGCAGTTGCGGCATGCGGATGAGAGACGTGCACGAGATCGGGGCGCGCCTGGGACGGGCGTCGTACGGCGTGGTGACCGCGGCGGAGCTGGTCTCGGCCGAGATCGATCCGAGCGTCGTCCGGCGGCTGGTCGCCCGGGGACGGTGGACCCGGCTCTGGCGAGGTGTCTACCTGACCGCCGGGCACGAAGCCGGACCTGCCGTGCTGGCTCATGCCGGGGTCAAGCACGCAGAGCAGGAGCCGGGCCGGCGCGATCCCTCCCCGGGACCGGTCGTGACGGGGCTGGCCGGGGCGCGGGCACTCGGGTTGCGCTGGTACCCGACGGCACGCGGGTGCAGGTGCTGGTCGGGCCGCACGTGCAGCGGCCGTCCAACGACCAGGTCCTGGTGCGGCGCACCCACGACCTGGCTGACGTGGTCCCCTGGCAGTGGCACGGCGTCCGGGTCGCCGACGCCGCGCGCGTCGTGGTCGACGGGACGCGCGAGTGCGACACCCTGCGCGACGTCCGCGGGCTCGTGCTCGGGGCGGTCGCGGACGGTCACACCGATCCCGATGCGCTCACCCGGCTGCTCGACAACGGCGCCGTCGGCGGAACCGCGTGGGCCCGGCGAGCAGTCCGGGACGCCGTCGGCGGCGAGATGGACAGCAAGGAGGTGCACGGCGACGCCGACGCGCTGGACGACACCCTCGTACGCCACGCCACCTTCACCGGCGCCGGGCTGTCCCTCGTGCACGTGACCCCGAACCGCTACCGCGCGAACCCCACGGCGTTCCACGACCGCCTGCTCGCCGCCGTCGCCGACCGGCAGCGACGCGGCCTCGGCGAGCCGGACGGGCTGGTCGTCACCCCGCGCGGCCCCCTTCTGCGTTGATCCACGTGAGGTTGTGGGTGGACTCGCGCACGAGAAGCACCCACAACCTCACGTGGATCACCGAGAGGGGGGGCGTACGACAGCCGACCGCGGTGCGCGACCGCTCAGTAGCGCGGCGGGGCGGGGGCGAGCTGGGGGACCGGCACCGGAGCCGGGACCGGCGCCGGGTCGGCGGCGCTGTTGCCGGTGATGCCCGGCAGCACGGACTCGACGACCGGCTGCAGCGGCTCGAGCGGTGCCAGCGTCGGCAGCGGCGACAGGCTCGGCAGCGGCACCGGCAGCGACGAGGTCGGCACTGGCAGCGGCAGCGGGCCGGACGACGGGGTGGGCGACGGCGCGGGAGCAGGCGACGACGGGGTGACCGTGCCGGAGCTGGGCTGCGGCTCCGGGGTCGGTGCAGGCGCCGGCTCGGTGGTCGGCGCCGGCTCGGTCGTCGGACCGGGGACCGGCTCCGGGCAGGCGCAGTCCTCGCGGGACGGCGCGGCAGCGGGCGAGCCCGGGACGGTCGGCACCGAGGGCGCCGCGGTGCTCGGGTCGCAGGAGGTGCCGCAGGTGCCGATCCGGATCAGCTCCTCGGTCGTCTCCTCGACGTCGGAGAGCAGCGCTAGAGAGGCGCGGGCGCGGGTCTGCGTCGTCGGCGGCAGCGCCGGGAGCAGCTCCTCGAGCCCGGCGCTCTGCCGGGTGGCGAAGCGGGACAGGGCGCGCAGCGGCTCGGGGGCCTGCGACGCGCGGAAGGCCTCGGTGAGCAGCTCGCTGCCCTCGCGGGTCTGCTCGTCCATCTCGGCCAGCGTCGAGCGGACGCGGTCGGCGACGCCCGCGCTGAGCGCGGCGCCGGCGGCGAGCGGCTGCGACGCGCTGCGCAGGACCAGCCCGCCGGACATCGCAGACGGGCCGAGCACCGGCCCGGCGTCGGCGGCGTCGCGGCCGAGGGTCAGGCCGCGCACCTCCCGCAGCCGGGTGGCGGCGAAGTCGAGGTGGCGGGTGCCCTTCTCGACGTCGCCGTCGGCCATCCGGAGCTGGAAGGCCTCGGTGG
>JAKFFB010000306.1:0-1856 GCA_036675425.1 Actinomycetales bacterium
AGCCGCGTCGCTGCCGGGTTCGGCGTCGGGTACGGCGTCGACGCGGGCGATGCCGTCGCCGGTGGTCGAGACGCGCGCCGAGCTGACGCCGTCGACCTCCTCGACGGCTGCGAGCACCTGCTCGGGCTCGTCGCGGGTGACGACCAGCAGCGGGTCGCTGGTGCCGGCCGGGAAGGACTCGCCCAGACGCTCGGCGGCGGAGATCGCCTCGGGCTTCTGGAGGAACTGGTCGGCCGGGTCGAGACCGGTGGTGATGCCGAGGGTGCCGCTGGCGAGGACCCCCAGGGCGACGACCGTGCCGACCACGAAGGTGCGCGGACGGCGGGCCACGGCGTCGCCGACGCGGTGCCACAGCGAGGAGTGCGAGTCGACCAGGACGGTGTCGCCGACCCGCGGCACCCGCGGCCAGAACACCCAGCGCCCGAAGAGCACGAGTGCCGCTGGGAGCACGACGAGCGCGAAGGTCGCGGCGATGACCACACCGACCGCGCACGCGAGCCCCAGCCCGCGCGTGGTGGGGATCGCCGACAGGAGCAGGGTCAGCAGGCCGAGGACCACGGTGACCGCGCTCGAGGCGACGGCCTCGGCGGTGCGGGAGACGGCACGCGCCATCGCGAGGTGGCGTGAGTCCTCCTTCTTGAGCTCGTCGCGGTAGCGCGAGATCAGGAGCAGGGCGTAGTCGGTGCCGGCGCCGAAGACCAGCACGCTGAGGATGCCGATCGTGGACTCGTCCCAGGCGACGCCGGTGACCTGGAGGACGTTGGTCGCGACGATGGCCGAGAGCCGGTCGGCGATGCCCACCACGGTCAGCGGCACCAGCCAGAGGATCGGGCTGCGGTAGGTGATGATCAGCAGCAGCGCGACCACGCCGGCGGTGGAGAGCAGCAGGCGCAGGTTGGCGCCGTCGAAGACCTGGCCGATGTCGGCCTGGATGCCCGCGGGCCCGGTGACCTGCACGTCGAGACCGTCGGGAGCGTCGTCGCGCAGCTGCTCGCGCAGCGCCTCGACCTTGTCGATGTTGTCGGTCGCGGAGGTCGACGACACCGGGATCGCGGCGAAGGCGGCCGTGCCGTCCTCGGCGACGACGACCGGACCGGTCTGCCCGCCACCGGCCTGCTCACTGCCGCTCGGCCGGCCGGCCTCGCCGCCACCCTCCTGCGAGAGCAGCTGCCCGGCCTGGCTGTTGAGCTCACCGACGGCCGCCTGGTCGAGCTCGCCGGACGCGGCCGTCCAGAGCACGATCGCGACCTGGCCCTCGTCCTCGGGCAGCCGGTCCGCCAGCTCGACCGCGAGGGTGCTGTCGGCGCCGGCGGGGAGGGTGTCGATGGGGCTGTTCTCGCGCTCGCCCTCGGGCACCAGCGCGATGATCGCGAGGGCGAGGAGGATGGGCACGACCGCCATCAGCCACGCCGTACGACGTGCGGACACGAAGCGGGCAGGAGCGGGAGGCTGGTGACCGGGCACGTGAGTTCCTAGGATCGAGTGGCTAAGCAAGTAGATTGCTAATTAAGTTAGCGACAGACCGGCACCAACGCAACATCGAGAGGACGACGGCCGTGAGCCCGACCGACCAGCAGCCCGCCCAGGGGTGGGACGAGTCCGGCACCCTCGTCGCGCTGCGGGAGCTGGTGACGACCGGCGCGCGGGTCAACCACGTCGTGGCCCGGCGCGCAGGCATCAGCGACACCGAGCTGGTGACCCTCGAGCACCTGGGTCGCGAGCAGATCGGGCCGGCCGAGGTGGCGCGACGCCTTGAGGTCTCCACGGCCGCGGCCACCGGCATCGTCGACCGCCTGGTCTCACGCGGTCACGTCGAGCGGCGACCGCACGCCGCCGACCGACGGCGTACGGAGCTG
>JAKFFB010000317.1:0-46658 GCA_036675425.1 Actinomycetales bacterium
AGCGTCAGCAGCAGCGAGCGCGACAGCAGCGGCGAGATGACGCTGAAGAAGGGGTTCTCGGTCGTCGCGGCGACCAGCGTCACCCAGCGGTTCTCGACGCTCGGCAGCAGCGCGTCCTGCTGGGTCTTGGAGAAGCGGTGCACCTCGTCGACGAACAGCACGGTCTGGGCGCCCGTCTCCCCCAGCGCCCGCTTGGCCTCCTCGACGACCTGCCGGACGTCCTTCACGCCGGCCGTCACGGCCGACAGCTCGCGGAAGCGGCGCTGCGTCGACCGGGCGATGAGCATCGCGAGCGTGGTCTTGCCGGTGCCCGGCGGCCCCCACAGCACGACGGACAGGGGCGCGTCGCCCTCGATCAGCCGCCGCAGAGGGGCTCCGGCCCCGAGCAGGTGCTGCTGGCCGACGACCTCGTCGATCGTCCGCGGCCGCATCCGGACCGCGAGCGGGGCCACCCGGTCAGCCGCCTCCTGCTCGGCGGCGTCGAACAGGCTGTCCACGCGGCGAGCCTAGATGCGGGGCGCCGCCAGGTTGAGCGAGCCGCTGCCGCCGTACCACTGCGGGGTCTGCGGGCCGTGCGGTCGCTGGTTCTGCGTGTAGGTCTTCGCCCGCGGCGCGGCGTACTGGAAGGCCTCGTTGACGCTGACCCCGCCGTCGCCGTCCTTGTCAGCGGCCTTCTTTCGCAGCCCCTCGTCGAAGAGCATCCCGCTCCAGACGCTGTAGCCGGTGCCGCGGTCCTCGTACGACTTCTCCGACACGTGCGAGCTGCCGGTGAACAGGTGGCGGGAGCTGGACAGCCCCTCGTCGAAGCCGCCGGCCTCGCAGCCGCTGATGTTCGTCCAGGCGGTCCCGCGGATCGCCCGCAGCACGCGGGAGACCTCCGTGTCGACGATGTAGGCGTTGTCGACCGGCCAGAGGTGCTCGTGGCCGTTCTTCTGCTTCACGTGGCCGGAGTAGTGGAAGAAGGAGAAGGTCTTGGAGCTGCTGTTGCGCTGCAGCCAGCTGATCCCCTCCGAGACCGCCTTCCCGGTCGCCGCGTCGTCGGTGAGGATGCGGATCCGGTCGCTGCGCCAGCCGCTCTTCAGCAGCACGTCGCGGACCAGCCGCGCGTCGTTGGCCCCGCCGACGGTGTCCTTGACGTTCCCGCGGTAGTTCGTGACGCCGACGACGAGCGCCCAGCGGTCCTGCGCGGCTGCGGTGGGCGGCGGCGCCGGCGTGGGCTTGGCGCTGGCCGACGGCTTCGGCTTCGGCGTCGGCGACGGGCTCGGACCGACGGGGTACGGCAGGGGCGGCAGCGGGTCGCTCGCCCCTGCCGGAAGCCCGGTCAGCACCGCACCTGCCGTCAGCAGAGCTGCCAGCAGAGCCACGAACCTGCGGCGCACGCCGTCCCCTCTCGTCGTTCCGCGTGCACTTCGCCGCCGGAAGGGGCTCTCCTGCTCCCACTAGCCTTCCTCCGTGGCCGTGACACCCCTCGACTCCGCCGCCGAGGTGCTGGTGGCGACCGGCCACGACCCGTTCGCCCGCAGCTCGCTGCGCCGGGCGATGGTCCGCGGGTGGGCCGGCGAGGGCGCCTGCGCGTGGCTGGGCGTCGACCCGGACGACCTCACGCCGTACCTCTCCACGCTCGGCGCGCCCGCCGCCGTCGCGGCGCTGCTCACCGAGCTGCTGCCCGAGCTGCCGCCCAGGCAGCGGGTGACCGTGCCCCGCGGGACGCCGGCCTGCCTGCCCGCCTGGGTCGGCATGGACGGCACGGACTGGGACTTCCGCTGGCTGGACGCCGCGCCACCGGTGCAGCCCGGGGAGGACCTGGTCGAGGCGGTCGACGACGACATGGCCGTCAAGGCGCTGCTGGCGGCCTCCTCGCCCACCGCGTCGGCGCAGCCGGGCGACGTCGCGGTCCGCCGCTGGGTCGGCATCCGCGACGGTGGGGAGCTCATCGCCTGCGCCGCGGACACGACCGGCGACTCAGGGGTGGGGCACCTGTCCTCGATCGCGGTGCACCCGTCGGCGCGCGGTCGCGGTCTGGCCAAGGCCGTGACGGCCGCGCTGACCCGGCAGCTGTTCGCCGAGGGCGCCGACCTGGTCACGCTCGGGATGTACGCGACGAACACCGCGGGCCGGGCGCTCTACGACGCGCTCGGCTACGCCGACCAGCACCGGATGACGAGCGGCCCGCTGCTGGTCCGCGGCCGCTGGTAGCCCCTTGCGTCATGCTGCCTCAGCGGGCAGCTGCTCCTCTGAGCATGACGCAAGGGGTCAGTGGCCGGCGTCGTCCCAGGTGCGGCCGCAGCCGACGCTGACGTCGAGCGGGACCGAGAGCGGGTACGCGCCCCCCATCTCGCGGCGGACCATCGCCTCCAGCGCGTCGCGCTCCCCCTCGGCGACCTCGAGGACGAGCTCGTCGTGGACCTGGAGCAGCAGCCGGGAGCGCATGCCGGCGTCACGCAGCGCCCGGTGCACGCCCAGCATGGCGATCTTGATGATGTCCGCGGCACTGCCCTGGATCGGGGCGTTGAGCGCCATCCGCTCGGCCATCTGCCGGCGCTGGCCGTTGTCGCTGGTGAGGTCGGGCAGGTAGCGGCGGCGGTCCAGGATCGTCGAGGTGTAGCCGTCCTTGCGGGCCTGCGCCACGACGTCGTGCAGGTAGTCGCGCACACCGCCGAAGCGCTCGAAGTACGCAGCCATCTGCTCCTTGGCCTCGTCGGTCGAGATCCGCAGCTGCGCCGCGAGCCCGAACGCCGAGAGGCCGTAGGCCAGGCCGTACGACATCGCCTTGATCCGCCGGCGCATCTCCGGGTCGACCTGGTCCACGGGGATGCCGAAGGCGCGGGACGCGACGAAGGTGTGCAGGTCCTCGCCGGAGTTGAACGCCTCCTTCAGCCCGGCGTCGTCGGACAGGTGCGCCATGATCCGCATCTCGATCTGGCTGTAGTCGGCGGTCATCAGCGCCTCGAAGCCCGGACCGGCGACGAAGCCCTGCCGGATCTCGCGGCCCTGCTGGGTGCGGATCGGGACGTTCTGCAGGTTGGGGTTGTCGCTCGAGAGGCGCCCGGTCGCGGCGACCATCTGCTTGAAGGTCGTGTGGATGCGGCCGTCGTCGGCGACCGTCGGCAGGAGCTGCTTCTCGACCACCATGAGCAGCCGGGTCATCTCGCGGTGCAGCAGCAGCGCCTCGATGACCGGGTGCGTGCCGATCAGGTTCTGCAGGGCGTCTGCGTCGGTGGTGTAGCCCGTCTTGATCTTCTTGGTCTTCGGCAGCCCGAGCTCGTCGAAGAGCAGCGCCTGCAGCTGCTTGGGCGAGCCGAGGTGGAACTCGTGCCCGACGGTGTCGTACGCCGCCTCGGCCGCGTTCTTGACCTGCTCCCGCAGGCGGGACTCCAGGGCGACCAGGTGGTCGACGTCGGCGGCGATGCCGGTGCGCTCGCAGTCGGCGAGCACCTCCACGAGCGGCAGCTCGAGGTCGCGCAGCAGTGCGGTGCCGCCGCGCCGCTCGAGGTCCTCGTCGAGGGCGACGGCCAGGTCCGCAACGGCCCGGGCGCGCACCGCGGCGTCAGCTGCGCCGAGGTCCTCCTCGGCGCCGTCGAAGGACAGCTGCCCGTCGTCGGCGACCTCCGCGCGCAGCTCGCGGCGCAGGAAGCGGAGCGCCAGGTCGGCCAGGTCGAAGACGCCCTGGCCGGGGAGGGCGAGGTAGGCCGCGAGCGCCGTGTCGCTGGTCAGCCCGGCGAGGGTCCAGCCGCGGGCGGCGAGGGCGAGCATCGGGCCCTTGGCGTCGTGCATCGCCTTGGCGACGGAGGCGTCGGCGAGCCAGGCGGCGAGGGCCGCGTCGTCGTCGGCGTCCATGGTCGTGAGGTCGACGAAGGCGGCCTCCGCCGCCGGGGTGCCCTCGTCCGGCGGGGACTGGGGGGCCAGTCCCATGCCGTTGGCATCGCCGGTGCCACGGCCCCACGTGCCGCGCACGTGCACCCCGACGCGGACCCCGGCCGGCAGGGCGTCGAGGTAGGCCCGGACCTCGCCCGGCCCGAGCACCCGGTGCTCGACGTCGAAGCCCTGGTCGGCCTCGGGCTCGACGGCGGACAGCGTCGCGTAGAGCCGCTCGCGCAGGACGCGGAACTGCAGCGCGTCGAAGACCTTGTGCACCTCGTCGCGGTCCCACTGCCCGAGACGCAGGTCCTGCGGGCCGACGTCGAGCGGCACGTCCCGGACCAGCTCGGTGAGCTGGCGGTTGCGCACGACGTTGGACAGGCCCGCGCGCAGGTTGTCGCCGACCTTGCCCTTGACCTCGTCGACGTGGTCGACCAGGGAGGCGACGTCGCCGTACTGCTGGATGAGCTTGGTGGCGGTCTTCTCGCCGAGGCCCGGGATGCCGGGCAGGTTGTCGCTGGGATCGCCTCGCAGCGCGGCGAACTCGGGGTACTGCGCGGGCGACAGGCCGTACTTCTCCTCCACCGCCTCGGGCGTCATCCGGCGCATGTCCGAGACGCCACGGGCGTTGTAGAGCACCGTGACGCGGTCGTTCACCAGCTGGAAGGCGTCGCGGTCGCCGGTGACGATCAGGACGTCCATGTCCTGGGCCGCGGCCTGCGTCGCGAGGGTGGCGATGACGTCGTCGGCCTCGAAGCCCTCGGCGCAGACGATCGGCACGCGCAGCGCGTCGAGCACCTCGCGGACCAGCGAGACCTGGCCCTTGAAGTCGGTCGGGGTCTCGGCGCGGCCGGCCTTGTAGTCGGCGTAGGTCTCGGTGCGGAAGGTCGACTTGGACACGTCGAAGGTCACCGCGACGTGCGTCGGCTGCTCGTCGCGCAGGACGTTGATGAGCATCGCGGTGAAGCCGTAGACGGCGTTGGTGGGCTGCCCGGTCGTGGTCGAGAAGTTCTCGACAGGCAGGGCGAAGAACGCCCGGTAGGCGAGCGAGTGCCCGTCCAGCAGCAGCAGCCGGGAGCGCTCGGGAGTCTCGTCCTTGGTCTTCGCGGCAGCCACCCGGCCGAGTCTAGGAGGGCGTGCTGCTCGCGTCCGGACGCAGCGCGCGCCGTCCCGGGCGGCGCGGCCGGCGCCGGACGACGTGGTCGGCGGCCCGCGACTCGCCCTGCGAGAGGTGCCGGCGGACGACGGCCACGGGCGCCACGCGGCGCACGACCATCGGTGCGAAGCCCAGCCGGGCGAAGAAGCGGTTGGCGTCCCGCGAGCCCGGGTGCACCGAGACGACGATCTCCTCGATGCCCTGCGCCTCGGCGTACGCCGCGGCGGCCGCGACCAGGGCCTTGCCCGCACCGCGCCGCTTGTGCCGGTCGGCGACCACGGCGTGGCTCATGTGCACGGCCGGCAGGTCGAGCAGGGCGTTGACCGGCGCCACCGTCAGCAGGGCCATCCCAACCGGGGCCTCGGTGGGGTCGACGACGACCACCAGGTGACGGGCAGGGTCGGCGAGGGCCTCGAGGTAGCGCTGCTCCAGGGCCGCCCGCGCGGCTGCCGGGGTGCCGCGGTGCCGTTGGGGCTCGCCGGTCGAGCCGGGCAGCGCGTCGCGGAGCTCGTCGCCCAGGGCCAGCAGGGCGGGGACGTCGGCGACATCGGCGGGTCGGACGCGTAGGGCACTGCGAGGCATCCGGGCTCCTCCTGCTGGGGCGACAGACAGTAGCGCGCCGGGGACGGGGAGTCAGCCGCCCAGGTAGGCCTCGGACAGGGCGGGGTCGGCGCGGACCTGCACCGGCGTCCCCTGCGTCGCCACCCGTCCGGTCTCGAGGACGTACGCCCAGGACGCCAGCGCCAGAGCCGCCTCGACGTCCTGCTCCACGAGCAGCACCCCGGTGCCGGCCTCGGCCACGCCCGCCACCACTTCGAGCACCGCGGCCACGGCCTGCGGCGCCAGCCCGGTGGAGGGCTCGTCGAGCAGCAGCACGGTCGGACTGCTCATCAGGGCACGGCCGAGCGCCAGCAGCTGCTGCTCGCCGCCGGACAGGGTCCCCGCCGGCTGGTCCTGCCGATCGGCGAGCAGCGGAAGAAGGTCGAGCACCCGGCTCATCGCCGTACCCGCCCCCGCGCGGTCGGTGTAGGCGCCGAGCTCGAGGTTCTCGCGCACCGTCATCCGGGCGAAGACCCGGCGTCCCTCGGGGACGTGGGCCACCCCGGCGGCGACGACCTCGTGCGCCGGCAGCCGGTCGAGACGGCGCCCGTCGAGCACGACCGAGCCCGCCGTCGGGCGCAGCAGGCCGGAGACCGCGCGCAGCGTGGCGGTCTTGCCTGCGCCGTTCGCGCCGAGCAGCGCGACCACCTCGCCGGATCCGACCTCCAGATCGATACCGGACACCGCCTCGACCCCGGAGTAACCCGCCCGGAGGGCGCGCACGGCCAGCCGGGCGTCGGGTCTCACCCCGGCAGGTTACGCAGCGAGCAGGTGACGATCGCGTTGCGTTCGACACACCCCGCGGAAGGCATGGTTGAGTAGCGACCCGCCGCCGTCGTTCCCGGCCCGACCGGGCGGGGCTCGATGGTGGCCGTCGATTCGCCGCCGGGGGGCCACGGCTCCCCGGCAGACCCGGAGGAGCGTGCGTGGGGAAGATCCTCCCCCGTCCCGTCCACGCGTCAGGGCCACCGCCCGGGCGCACCGTCCACGGCAGGGCCAGGCTGGTACTGCTGCCGGTGCTGACCCTGGTCGCGCTGGCGCTGGCGCTGCTGACCATGGCAGCCCCGGCACTGGCCGAGGGCGAGGGCGTGCGCGGCACCCTGAACAACGGCGGCGAGCGAGTGGCCGGAGCGAAGATCACCGTCGAGAAGGACGGCGAGGTCGTCGGCGAGGCGGAGAGCGACGAGAACGGCCAGTTCGCCATCCCGCTGCCCGAGCCGGGCGACTACGTCGTCAAGCTCGACCTCGACTCGCTCCCCGAGGGCGTGACGGTCCGGGCCGAGGGCGGCGAGGAGCGCGAGGTCACGGTCCGCCCGGGCGCGGTGCAGCCGGCGCTGTTCATCCTCGGCGAGGGCGGCCGCGAGACGACCGGCACCGCTGAGCGCGCGCTGCAGCTGCTGGTCCGCGGCATCCAGTTCGGCCTGGTCATCGCGATGGGGGCCATCGGCCTGTCGCTGATCTTCGGGACCACCGGCCTGACCAACTTCGCCCACGGCGAGTTCCTCACCGGCGGCGCGATCGCGGCGTACATCTTCAACGTCACCTGGGGCATCAACCTGATCCCCGCGACGATCATGGCGGTGATCGTCGGCGGCGCCTTCGGGATGCTCGTCGACAAGGGCCTGTGGGGTCCGCTGCGGCGGCGGGGCACCGGGCTGATCGCCGCGCTCGTCGTGAGCATCGGCCTGTCGCTGGTGCTGCGCTACGTCTACCTGTACTTCTTCGGCGGCAGCTCGCGCTCCTACGCCCAGTACGCCACGCAGCAGCCGATCTCGGTCGGCCCGATCGAGATCCCGCCGCGCGACCTGGTGATCATGGGCCTCTCGGTCCTCGTGCTCACGGTCGTCGGCCTGGCGCTGGTGCGCACCCGCCTCGGCAAGGCGACCCGCGCGGTGGCGGACAACCCGTCGTTGGCCGCGTCGTCCGGCATCGACGTCGAGCGCGTCATCAACGTCGTCTGGGTCATCGGCACCGCGCTCGCCGTCCTCGGCGGCGTGCTGCTCGCCCTGTCGCAGCAGGTCAGCTACCTGCTCGGCTTCCAGATCCTGCTGCTGCTGTTCGCCGGCGTCACCCTCGGCGGGCTCGGCACGGCGTTCGGCGCCCTCGTCGGCAGCCTGGTCATCGGCATCTTCACCCAGCTCTCGACGCTGGTGATCCCGGCCGAGCTGCAGAACGTCGGCGCCCTGGTGGTCCTGATCCTCATCCTCGTCGTGCGGCCCCAGGGCATCCTCGGCAGAGCGGAGCGGGTCGGATGAGCGCCCTCCCCCGTCCCGTCCGCGCCGGTGCTGGAAGGAGGTCCGCATGGACTTCGGCGTGATCTTCGACAACACCTTCAACGCGCTGCTCAACGCCGAGGCGCTCTACCTCGCGCTCGCCGCGCTCGGCCTGAACATCCACTTCGGCTACACCGGGCTGCTCAACTTCGGTCAGGTCGGCTTCCTGACCGTCGGGGCGTACGGCCTGGGCGTCGGCGTCACCTACCTCGAGCTGCCGTTCGGGGTGGCGGTGCTGCTCGGCCTCGCCCTGTCGGTGCTGCTGGCGCTCGCGCTCGGCATCCCGACCCTGCGGCTGCGTGCCGACTACCTCGCCATCGTGACGATCGCGTCGTCGGAGGTGCTGCGCCTGGTCGCGCGGTCCGCCTCGCTGCGTGACGTGACCGGCGGATCGAGCGGCCTGACCGGCTTCTCGCAGGGCTTCTACAGCCTCAACCCGCTCGGGGCCGGGACGTACGGCTTCGGGCCGTTCAGCTACAACCAGAACCGAGCCTGGCTGCTCCTGGTCGGCTGGACCCTGGTGGTGCTCGGCTCGATCCTGGTCTACCTGCTGATGCGCAGCCCGTGGGGTCGCGTGCTCAAGGCGATCCGCGAGGACGAGGACGCCGTGCGCAGCCTCGGCAAGAACGTCGTCGGCTACAAGATGCAGTCGCTGATCCTGGGCGGTCTGTTCGGAACCCTGGGCGGCTTCATGTTCGCCCTGGCCAACAGCTCGGTCCAGCCGGACAACTACAGCACCCTGCTGACCTTCTTCGCGTTCACCGCGATGATCCTCGGTGGGGCCGGTCGGGTGCTCGGCCCGGTGATCGGCGCGATCATCTTCAGCAGCTTCTTCACCTTCCTGGAGAACGTGCTCTTCCAGGCCGTGACGAACGACGTGATCCCGACCAGCGTGATGAACAGCAACCAGGTCGGCATCGTGAGGTTCATCCTGGTGGGGGTGCTGCTGATGGCGCTCATGATCTTCCGCCCGCAGGGGATCTTCGGAGACAAGAAGGAGCTGGCGCTCGATGCCCGCTGACGCCGTCCCCACCGACGACCGGCCGGAGGCCGCGCGGCTCGCCGCCGCGGCCCTGGCCGACGTCGAGCCCCGCCCCGGGGTCCCCAAGCCCGACCCGATCCTGGTCGCCGACGGCGTCACCCGGCGCTTCGGCGGTCTGACCGCCGTCGAGGTCGAGCACCTCGAGGTGCAGCGCGGCGTCATCACCGCGCTCATCGGCCCGAACGGCGCCGGCAAGACGACCTTCTTCAACCTGCTGACCGGCTTCGACAGGCCCAACGACGGCAGCTGGTCGTTCGAGGGCAAGGACCTCGGCGGCATGGCGGCCCACAAGGTCGCCCGGCGCGGCATGGTCCGCACCTTCCAGCTCACCAAGGCGCTGTCGCGGCTCACCGTCCTGGACAACATGCGCCTGGGCGCCACCGGCCAGAAGGGCGAGAACTTCTTCCGCGCCCTGGTCCCCGGCATCTGGACCGGCCAGCAGGCCGAGATCGACGAGCGCGCCCGCGACCTGCTGCGGCGCTTCAAGCTGGACGCCAAGGAGAACGACTTCGCCGGCAGCCTGTCCGGCGGTCAGCGCAAGCTGCTCGAGATGGCGCGCGCGCTGATGGTCGAGCCGACCATGGTCATGCTCGACGAGCCGATGGCCGGCGTGAACCCCGCGCTCACCCAGTCGCTGCTCGGGCACGTCAAGGACCTGCGCTCGCAGGGGATGACGGTGCTGTTCGTGGAGCACGACATGGACATGGTCCGCGACATCAGCGACTGGGTCGTCGTCATGGCCCAGGGCAAGATCGTGGCCGAGGGCCCGCCGGACACCGTGATGTCCGACCAGGCCGTCATCGACGCCTACCTCGGGGCGCACCACGACGCCCCGCTGTCGGCGCAGGAGGAGCAGGAGCAGCTCGAGCAGGCGCAGGCCGAGCTCGACGCCGTCGTCAAGGAGCGGGAGTCCTCGTGAGCAGCCCCCTGGGTCGAGCCAAGGCCGAGGCCGAGACCTCACGGGAGCAGGCGTACGCCTCCGCCCGCGAGGCGCACCTGTCCGCCGCCGAGGGCGCGCTGGTCCGCGTCGACGACCTGTTCGCCGGCTACCTGCCGGGCGTCAACATCCTCAACGGCTGCGACCTGCACTGCGCCGAGGGCGAGCTGGTCGGCATCATCGGCCCGAACGGCGCCGGCAAGTCGACGCTGCTCAAGTCGATGTTCGGGCTCGTCAACATCCGCGGGGGGAAGGTCACCCTGCGCGGCGAGGAGATCACCGGCAAGAAGGCCCACGAGCTCGTCAAGATGGGCGTCGGCTACGTCCCCCAGGTCAACAACGTCTTCCCTCGGCTGACCATCGAGGAGAACCTCCAGATGGGGCTCTACCACGACCCCAAGAGGTTCGACGAGCGCTTCGACTACGTCGCCGAGCTGTTCCCCGCGCTCGGCACCCGGCGCAAGCAGCGGGCCGGGTCGCTCTCCGGCGGTGAGCGGCAGATGGTGGCGATGGGCCGGGCGCTGATGCCGAGCCCGTCGGTGCTGCTGCTCGACGAGCCGTCGGCGGGCCTGTCGCCGGCGTTGCAGGACGAGGTGTTCATCCGCTGCCGCCAGATCAACGCGACCGGGGTCTCGATCATCATGGTCGAGCAGAACGCCCGCCGCTGCCTGCAGATCTGCGACCGCGGCTACGTCCTCGACCAGGGCCGCAACGCCTACACCGCCTCGGGTGCCGACCTCATGAACGACCCCAAGGTCATCGAGCTCTACCTCGGGACGCTCGCCAAGGCCTGACGTGCGGCTCGCGTCGGCGGCGCTGCTCCTCGCGCTGACGGGCTGCGCGGCTCCGCCGCTCGCGCCGGCGGAGCTGTCGGCGACCGTGCGGCAGTACCGCTCCGACGTCCCGCTGCGGATGCTGTCGGTCACCACGACGAACAGCGGCGACTCCCCCGTCGTGGTGGAGCGGGTCCAGCTGCTGGCGCGCGGGTTCGTGGCCGTGCCGTCCGCCCCCGTCGACGTGCTGCTGCAGCCCGGCGACCGCGTCGACGTCCCCGTGGCGTACGGCCAGGCGCGCTGCGGCGCACCGCTGCCCGGCGAGGCGGACGCCGCCCGGATGGTGCTCCGGACAGCTGGCGGGCCGCCGCAGGAGGTCCTGGTGCGGCTGTCTGCCGACGGCGGGCTGCTCCCCCGGCTGCGCGCCTCGGAGTGCGCGCAGGCCGCCCTGCGCGCGGCGGTGCAGCTCTCCCTGGGCGAGCCCTGGGTGCGGCGCGGCGACCGCCTGGACGGCTCGCTGGTGCTGACCCGCCGGGCCGGCGACGAGCCGGTCCGCGTGCTGGAAGCGGGCGGGCACATCGTCTTCACCGTGCGCGGTGCGCTGCCGGCCGTGCTGGCTCCCGGGACGGAGCGCGTGGTCGTGCCGCTGCGGGTGACCCCGACCCGGTGCGACGGGCACGCCCTGAGCCAGAACAGCCGCGGCGCCGTCTTCCCCTTCGTGGTCGCCGTCGGTGACCGCGAGCCCGTGCAGGCGCCCGCGGTCGCCGGTCCCGCGCTGCACGCCCAGCTCCAGGAGCTTGCCCGCGACGTGTGCCTCCCGCGGGGCTGAGCGAGGCGAAGGCCCGCCGCGGCCGCGACGAGCCCAGCGCGGCTGCGACGGGCCAGCTGCTGTCCACCGGCTGGGGAGCGTCCGCCGCGGCGAGGCGCGGGATCTGCTCCCCGGGCCTGATGGCCCGGGCCGCTCGCCCCGGGGATCCGGCTCCTCGGCTGTCCTGCCCGGGCCGGGCAAGGCGAAGGGCCCGCCGCAGCTGCGACGGGCCCTTCGTACGTGCTGGTGGAGCGAGTGCTACTCGAGCTCGCCCGGCTGGTAGTCCACCTCGGCGGTGAGCTTGTTGTCGGGGCCGTAGCTGTAGATGCCGACGATGGCCGAGGTCGGGTCGCCCTTGTCGGACAGCTCGATCGGGCCGCTGACACCGTCGTAGTCGATGTCCTTGTCGTCCTCGAGGAGGGCGACGCAGGCAGCGAAGGTGTCGCACTTCTCGCCGTCGCGGGTGACGCCCGGCAGCTCCTTGGCGATGGCCTCGCCGGAGTCGTTGTCGGCCGCGATGGCCGCCAGCGCGGAGGTGATGACCGCGTCGTAGGACTCAGCGGCGTAGCTGAAGTCCTTCAGGGCCGGGTCGACCGTCGCGAGGCGCTTGCGGAACTCCTCGGTCGCCTCGGCGCCGGGCAGCGAGCCCTTGGTGCCCTCGAGGATGCCCTTGGGCAGGTCCTCGCCGAGCGCGTTGCCGAGGTTGCCGTCGACCAGGTAGAGCGGCTTCTGCTGCGGGCCGACGCCGGCAGCGACCATCGACTGGATGACCTTGGCCGACTCCTCGAAGCCGATCAGGACGATGCAGCCCGGGTTGGCGGCCTTGACCTGGTTGACCTGCGCGTCGAAGTTCGACGCGGCCGGGTCGTAGAACACCGCGGCCTCGGGGGTCAGGGTGCCGCCGCCGTCGGTGACGGTCGAGCCGACGTTGTCGGCCAGGCCCTCGCCGTACGGGTCCTGGAGGGACAGGATGCCGACGTTGGTGCAGCCGTCGGCGAGGATCGTCTCGCCGAGGATGCGGCCCTGGAGGACGTCCGACGGGGCGGTGCGGAAGTACAGCCCCTTGTCGGCGTAGTCGGTGAACTTCGGCGACGTGTTGGCCGGGCTGTACATGATCGTGCCGGCCGACGTGATCTTGTCGATGACGGTGAACGACACACCGGAGGACGCGGCACCGACGATGACGTCGGCCTTCGCGGCCAGGAGGCGGTCGACGGTCGGGTTCGCGACGTCCTGCTGGGCGTCACCGGAGTCACCCTCGATGTAGGTGACGTCCTTGCCGAGCACGCCACCGGCCTCGTTGATCTCCTTGATGGCGAGCTCGACGCCGGCGAACTCCGGCGGGCCGAGGAAGGCGAGGTTGCCGGTCTGCGGCAGCAGGCTGCCGATGACCAGGGTGCCGTCGCCCTTGGCGGCGTCGCCGTTGCCGCCGGGGTCAGCCGTGTCGTCGTCGTCGCCTCCGCCGCAGGCGGCGAGGACGAGGGCGCTGGCGCTGATGGCGGCCAGCATGCGCCAGGATCGTGCGGGGGAAACCATCCACCGTCTCCTATTTGACCGAAGGGACGCCGCACGCTGCGGCGCTCAGGGTGACCGGACGTTAGCGCGATCACCGGCGATCGCGGGCGACCGCAGCGGGCCGGGATCGGGTCGTTGTGAGGTCGTGACCTGGGCGGTCAGGCCCCGGGGGCACCCGCAGCGCCGTCCAGGACGTCCTGGGCGACCGCGCGCATGGACCGGCGCTCGTCCATCGACCGCCGCTGGATGTGCCGGAAGGCCTCCGGCTCGCTCATCCCCTGCTCGCTCTGCAGCACGCCCTTGGCCCGGTCGACGAGCTTGCGGGCCTCGAGCCGACCGGCCAGGTCGCCGACCTCCTTCTCGAGGGCGAGCAGCTCCGCGAACCGCGAGACGGCCATCTCGATGGCCGGCACCAGGTCCTTGCGCTGGAACGGCTTCACCAGGTAGGCCATCACGCCCGCCTCACGCGCCCGCTCCACGAGGTCGCGCTGGCTGAAGGCCGTGAGGATGACGACCGGCGCGATGCGGGCCGCGACGATCTGCTCGGCGGCGGACAGCCCGTCCAGGACCGGCATCTTGACGTCGAGCACGACGAGGTCGGGCCGCAGCTCGGTCGCCAGGCGCACGGCGGTCTGCCCGTCGCCGGCCTGTCCCACGACGGAGTAGCCGTCCTCTTCGAGCATCTCGACGAGGTCCATCCGGATCAGCGCCTCGTCCTCGGCCACCAGCACCCGCAGGGGCTGCCGGGCTGTGGTCACGGGGCTCCTCCAGGGCGCGGTCGGTGGCCGCCGACGCTACCCGCTCAGACTCCCTTGATCATCCGCAGGATCCCCGTCGTAGGCGCCTGGGCGAGCCCGCTGGGACGGCGATCCTGCGGATGATCAGCAGGTGGCGGCGCGTCGTACATGATCCACTGAAGCTCTCGCCCGCTAGGCGCGCGGAGGCCCCGCTGTGGCGGCCGATCCTTCTGTGGATCGTGGCGCGGACGGGTGCCCTCGGTGGGATTCGAACCCACACTGGCGGGTGTTTGAGACCCGTGCCTCTGCCGGTTGGGCTACGAGGGCGCGGTCGCGAGCGTAGTGGTCACGGAGCTGCAACTCGTGGGGCGAGATGTGGCCAATGCCCGGTTTGCCGTGGTTGGGTCACTCGGACGCCGCATCCAGGTCCCCCGGACGGACGTCGACCTGATCTCCCAGACCCTGACCCCTGCCCGAGGAGCCGACATGCGCGCGCTGCGCCGCCTGATCGTCCTGCTGACAGCCGTCCTGGCGTTCACCACGGTCACCGTGTCCCCCGCCGCCGCGGTCGGCGACGACTACCCCTGGCGGCTCGACGCGACCTGGACCGCCGACCGCTGGGGCTTCACCAAGCGGCAGTGCGTCAGCTTCGTCGCCTGGCGGATGGCCCAGCGCGGCCACCCGCTCAACAACGCCACGCAGCGCTGGGGCAGCGCGCACAACTGGGACGACGCGGCGCGCCGGCTGGGCTACGGCATCGGCACCAAGCCGGTTCCCGGCTCGATCGCGCACTGGAACCCGTACGAGCGCGCGGCCTGGTACGCGAACGGGTCCAGCACCGCGAACGGCTGGATCACGGCGGGCGGGTACGGCCACGTCGGCTACGTGCAGGGCGTCTACAGCGACGGCTCGGTCTCGGTGGTGCAGTACAACCTGACCGGCACGCGGTCGTACTCCACGACGCGGGTGAAGGCCCCCCGCTACCTCTACGTCAGCGTCGCGACGCCGCGGTAGTCAGATCCGGGCGACGTCGGTCGACCGGCGGCCGTGGTTCGGGTGCGGCGGGACCGGGCTGCCGAGCTTGTGCACCCGCATCGCGTTGGTGGAGCCGCTCGTCGCGGGCGGGCTGCCGGCGACGATCGTGACGTACTCCCCCGGCTGCATGCGTCCCAGCTCGAGCATCGCGCTGTCGACCTGGCGGACCATGTCGTCGGTGTGCTCGACGGCCGGGACCAGGAACGTCTCGACGCCCCAGGTCAGGGTCAGCTGGCTGCGCACCTCCGGCACGGGCGTGAAGGCCAGCAGCGGGATCGGGGACCGGTGCTCGGCGAGCAGCCGCGCGGTGGCGCCGCTCTGGGTGAAGGCCACCAGCGCGCTCGCGCCGACGGTGCTCCCGACGCTGGCGGCAGCGCGGGCGATGGCGCCGCTGATCGTGGTCGGCTCGGTCACGACCCGGGGCACCAGCGTCAGGTCCTCCTCGGCCGCCACGATGATCCGCGCCATCGTCGCGACCGACTCGACCGGGTAGCGGCCGACGCTGGTCTCGCCCGAGAGCATCACGGCGTCGGCGCCGTCGAGGACGGCGTTCGCCACGTCGCTGGCCTCGGCGCGGGTCGGCCGCGAGGCGCCGACCATCGAGTCGAGCATCTGGGTCGCGACGATGACCGGCTTGGACTTCTCGCGGGCGGCCTGCACGGCCCGCTTCTGCACCAGCGGCACGCGCTCGAGCGGCATCTCGACGCCGAGGTCGCCCCGGGCGACCATCAGCCCGTCGAAGGCGTCGACGATCTCCTCGAGGTTGTCGACGGCCTGCGGCTTCTCGATCTTGGCGAGCACCGGCAGGCGACTGCCCACCTCGTCCATGATCTCGTGCACCCGCTTGACGTCCGCGGCGTTGCGCACGAAGGACAGAGCGACCATGTCGGCCCGCAGCCCGAGCGCGAAGCGCAGGTCCTCCTCGTCCTTCTCCGACAGCGCCGGGACGCTGACGCCGATCCCCGGCAGAGACAGGCCCTTGGAGTTGCTGACCGGCCCGCCCTCGGTGACGACCAGTCGCACGTCGGGGCCGTCGACGCCGACCACCCGCAGGCCGACCCGGCCGTCGTCGACGAGCAGCCGGTCGCCGACCGCGACGTCGTCGGCCAGGCCGGAGTACGTCGTGGACACGCGGTCGTGGTCGCCCGGCACGTCCTCGGTGGTGATGGTGACCGTCTCACCGGTCGCCCAGACGACCGGGCCGTCGGCGAAGGTCCCGAGACGGATCTTGGGCCCCTGCAGGTCGACGAGCACGCCGACGCCGCGACCGGACTCGTCCGAGGCCTGCCGCACCCAGGTGTAGGCCTGGGCGTGCTGCTCGTGGCTGCCGTGGCTGAAGTTCAGCCGCGCCACGTCCATGCCGGCGTAGACCAGACCGCGCACGCCCTCGAAGGAGTGGGTCGCGGGACCCAGCGTGCAGACGATCTTGGCGCGGCGCTTCACCCTGCCAGGCTATGGGGCTACCGGGAGGTAGGGGTCACCGGCGCCGGGAGCAGCGTGTCGCCGGACAGGTGCCGGTCCACGGCGGCGGCCGCGGCGCGGCCCTCCGCGATGGCCCAGACGATCAGCGACTGGCCACGACCCATGTCACCCGCGACGAAGACGCCCGGGACGTTGGTCGCCCAGGAGTCGTCGCGCGCGACGTTGCCTCGTCCGTCGAGCTCGACGCCGAGAGCCTCGAGCAGACCGGTCTGCTGCGGGCCGGTGAAGCCCATCGCCAGGGTGACCAGCTGCGCGGGCAGGATGCGCTCGCTGCCCGCGATCGGCTCGAAGCGGCCGTCGACCATCTCGACGTCGACGAGCTCCAGGCCGGTGACGGCGCCGTCCTCACCCACGAACCGCTGGGTGTTGACGGAGAACAGCCGGTCGCCGCCCTCCTCGTGCGCGCTGCTGGTGCGGTAGATCAGCGGCCAGGTCGGCCACGGCGTCGAGTCGGGCCGCTCCTGCGGCGGCATCGGCAGGATCTCGAGCTGGGTGATGGACCGCGCGCCCTGGCGGATGGCGGTGCCGAGGCAGTCGGCCCCGGTGTCACCGCCGCCGATGATGACGACGTCCTTGCCCTCGGCGGAGATCGGCGTCTGCTCGAGATCGCCTTCCTGGACGCGGTTCGCGGGAACGAGGTAGTCCATGGCGAGGTAGATGCCGGACAGCTCGCGGCCGGGCACCGGCAGGTCGCGACCGATCGTCGAGCCGCCGGCGAGCAGCACCGCGCCGTACTCCTCGCGCAGCTGCTCGACGGTGACGTCGACGCCGACGTCGACGCCGGTGCGGAACTCGGTGCCCTCCGCCCGCATCTGCTCCAGCCGCCGGTCCAGCACGGCCTTCTCCATCTTGAACTCCGGGATGCCGTAGCGCAGCAGGCCGCCGATGCGGTCCGCGCGCTCGAGCACGACGACGTCGTGCCCGGCCCGGGTCAGCTGCTGCGCGGCCGCCAGCCCCGCGGGTCCGGAGCCGACGACGGCTACGCGGCGACCGCTCCTGACCATCGGGGGCTGCGGCGTCAGCAGGCCGTCGGCCCAGGCGCGGTCGGCGATCTCGACCTCGACCTGCTTGATGGTCACGGCGTCGTCGTTGATGCCCAGGACGCAGGCGGCCTCGCACGGGGCGGGGCAGAGCCGGCCGGTGAACTCCGGGAAGTTGTTGGTGGCGTGCAGCCGCTCGGACGCCTCGGACCAGTCGTCCTTCCACACCAGGTCGTTCCACTCGGGGATGAGGTTCCCGAGCGGGCAGCCGTTGTGGCAGAAGGGGATGCCGCAGTCCATGCACCGGGCCGCCTGGTCGTGCAGGTGGTCGGCGGGGAAGTCCTCGTAGACCTCCTTCCAGTCACGGATGCGGACGTCCACCGGTCGCCGCTTCGGCAGCTCGCGGGTGTGCTCGAGGAAGCCCTTGGGGTCGGCCATGTCAGCTCCTGCTCGCGGCGGCCATGATGGCCGCGTCGACGTCGGTACCGGCCTCGCGCGCCTCTTCCATCGCGTCGAGCACCTTCTTGTAGTCGCGCGGCATCACCTTGGTGAAGCGCGCCGGCCAGGCGTCGTCGGCCAGAAGCGCCTGCGCCACAGCCGATCCCGTCTCAGCCAGGTGGTCGGTGAGCATCTGGCGCAGCGTCTCGACGTCGCCCTCGGAGAGCTCCTCGAGGTCGACCATCTCGCCGTTCACCTTGGCGACGTCGAGGTCGAGGTCGAGGAGGTACGCAACGCCGCCGCTCATGCCGGCCGCGACGTTGCGGCCGGTCGGTCCGAGGATCGCCACGCGGCCGCCGGTCATGTACTCGCAGGCGTGGTCGCCCACGCCCTCAACGACGGCCGTGGCACCGGAGTTGCGGACGCAGAAGCGCTCGCCGACCCGGCCGCGGACGAACAGCGAGCCACCGGTGGCGCCGTAGAGCAGCGTGTTGCCGGCGATGACGTTGTCCTCGGCGGCGAAGGTGGCCGCGTCGTCGGGGCGTACGACGACCCGCCCGCCGGACAGGCCCTTCCCGACGTAGTCGTTGGCGTCGCCGTGCAGCCGCAGCACGATGCCGCGCGGCAGGAACGCGCCGAACGACTGACCGGCCGAGCCGTAGAGGTCGATGTCGATCGTGCCCTCGGGCAGCCCCTTGCCGCCGTAGCGGCGGGTGACCTCGGCACCGAGCATGGTCCCGACGGTCCGGTTGACGTTGCGGACCGGACCGTCGATGTGCACCTGCAGGCCGTCGGTGAGCGCCTTCTCCGACAGCTCGATCAGCCGGTTGTCGAGCGCGTCCGCGAGGCCGTGGTCCTGCTCGACGACCTGGGTCAGCGGCGTGCCGGCCGGCAGGTCGGGCTGGTGCAGGATCGGCGAGAGGTCGAGACCCGCGGCCTTCCAGTGGTCGATGGCCTTGCGGGTGTCGAGCACCTCGGTGTGGCCGATCGCCTCCTGCAGCGACCGGAAGCCCAGCTCGGCCAGGATCTCGCGGACCTCCTGCGCGATGTACTCGAAGAAGGTCACGAGGTACTCCGCCTTGCCGGAGTACTTCTTGCGCAGCTCGGCGTTCTGCGTCGCGACGCCCACCGGGCAGGTGTCGAGGTGGCAGACGCGCATCATGATGCAGCCGCTGACGACCAGCGGAGCCGTGGCGAAGCCGTACTCCTCCGCGCCGAGCAGGGCGCCGATGACGACGTCACGGCCGGTCTTGAGCTGCCCGTCGACCTGCACGACGATGCGGTCGCGCAGCCCGTTGAGCAGCAGCGTCTGCTGGGTCTCCGCGAGACCCAGCTCCCACGGCGAGCCCGCGTGCTTCAGCGAGGTCAGCGGCGAGGCGCCGGTGCCGCCGTCGTGGCCGGAGATGAGCACCACGTCGGCGTGCGCCTTGGACACGCCCGCCGCGACGGTGCCGACGCCGACCTCCGCCACGAGCTTGACGTGGATCCGCGCGTCCTTGTTGGCGTTCTTGAGGTCGTGGATGAGCTGGGCGAGGTCCTCGATCGAGTAGATGTCGTGGTGCGGCGGCGGGGAGATCAGGCCGACGCCCGGCGTCGAGTGCCGCGTCTTGGCGATGTACGGGTTGACCTTCGGCCCAGGCAGCTGACCGCCCTCGCCGGGCTTCGCGCCCTGCGCCATCTTGATCTGGATGTCGTCGGCGTTGACGAGGTACTCGCTGGTGACGCCGAAGCGACCGGACGCCACCTGCTTGATGGCCGAGCGGCGCCTGGGGTCGTAGAGCCGCTCCGGGTCCTCGCCGCCCTCACCGGTGTTGCTGCGCCCGCCGAGCTGGTTCATGGCGATGGCGAGCGTCTCGTGCGCCTCTGGGCTGATCGACCCCAGCGACATCGCACCGGTGTTGAAGCGCTTCACGATCTCCGAGACCGGCTCGACCTCGTCGATCGGCACAGGGGTGCGACCGGCCTTGAAGTCGAACAGCCCACGCAGCGTGCCGGCCTTCGCGGAGAGCTCGTCCACGCGGGACGTGTACTCCTTGAAGACGTCGTACTTCTGCGTGCGGGTCGAGTGCTGCAGCCGGAAGACCGTGTCGGGGTTGAACAGGTGCACCTCGCCCTCGCGGCGCCACTGGTACTCGCCACCGATCTCGAGCTTGCGGTGCGCGCGCTCGGTGGCGTTCTCCGGGAAGGCCTTGCGGTGCCGGGCGGCGACCTCCGCCGCGATGACGTCCAGGCCGATCCCGCCGAGCCGGGAGGTGGTGCCGGTGAAGTACTCGTCGACGACCTCCTGCGACAGGCCGAGCGCCTCGAAGACCTGGGCGCCGGTGTACGACGCGATCGTCGAGATGCCCATCTTGCTCATCACCTTGAGCACGCCCTTGCCGGCGGCCTTGACGTACTTCTTCACCGCCTCGCGCGGCTCGACGCCGGCGAGCGCGCCGGTGGCGATGAGGTCCTCGATCGACTCGAAGGCGAGGTAGGGGTTGACGGCTGCGGCGCCGTAGCCGATCAGCAGCGCGATGTGGTGCACCTCGCGCGCGTCACCGGCCTCGACGACCAGACCCACTTGGGTGCGGGTCTTCTCGCGGATGAGGTGGTGGTGCACGGCCGACGTCAGCAGCAGCGACGGGATCGGCGCCATGTGCTCGGTCGAGTCGCGGTCGGACAGCACGATGATGCGCGCGCCGGCGGCGATGGCGGTCGACACCTCGCGCCGGACGCGGTCGAGCGCGTCGCGCAGCGCCTCTCCCCCGCCGTTGACCGGGTAGAGGCCGTGCACGGTCACGCTCGAGAAGCCCGGCAGGTCGCCGTCCTCGTTGACGTGGATGATCTTGGCCAGGTCGTCGTTGTCGATGACCGGGAACGGCAGCACGATCTGCCGGCACGACGCCGGGGTCGGCTCGAGCAGGTTCTGCTCCGGCCCGATGCTGCCGGCCAGGCTCGTGACGAGCTCCTCGCGGATCGCGTCGAGCGGCGGGTTGGTCACCTGGGCGAACAGCTGGCTGAAGTAGTCGAACAGCAGCCGCGGCTTCTCGCTCAGCACGGCGACCGGGGTGTCGGTGCCCATCGAGCCGATCGCCTCGGCCCCGCTCCTCGCCATGGGCGTGAGCAGGATGCGCAGCTCCTCCTCTGTGTAGCCGAAGACCTGCTGGCGCCGGAGCACGGACTCGTGGCTGTAGACCACGTGCTCGCGGTCCGGCAGCGTGTCGAGGTTGAGCTGGCCGGTGTGCAGCCAGTCGGAGTACGGGTGCTCGGCGGCGAGCGCGGACTTGATCTCCTCGTCCTGGACGATGCGGCCCTCGGCCGTGTCGACGAGGAACATCTTGCCGGGCTGCAGGCGCCCCTTCGCGACGACCTCGGACGGCGGCACGTCGAGGACGCCGACCTCGCTGGCGAGGATCACGCGGCCGTCGGCGGTCTGCCACCACCGGCTCGGGCGCAGGCCGTTGCGGTCGAGCACCGCGCCGATCTGCGTGCCGTCGGTGAACGTCACGCAGGCCGGGCCGTCCCAGGGCTCCATCAGGGAGGCGTGGAACTCGTAGAAGGCGCGCTTGGCCGGGTCCATGTCCGGCGCGTTCTCCCACGCCTCCGGGACCATCATCAGCACGGCGTGCGGCAGCGACCGGCCGCCCATGTGGAGCAGCTCGAGCACCTCGTCGAAGCTCGCGCTGTCGGAGGCGCCCGGCGTGCAGATCGGGAACAGCCGGGTCAGGTCGTCCGGCAGCTCGTGCGGGCCGCGGAGCAGCGCCTCGCGGGCGCGCATCCAGTTGCGGTTGCCGCGCACGGTGTTGATCTCGCCGTTGTGCGCGATGTAGCGGTAGGGGTGCGCGAGCGGCCAGCTCGGGAAGGTGTTGGTCGAGAAGCGGCTGTGCACCAGGGCCAGCGCGCTGGCGAACCGCTCGTCGGACAGGTCCGCGAAGAACGGCTGCAGCTGGCCGGTGGTGAGCATCCCCTTGTAGACCAGGGTGCGTGTCGACAGCGACGCGAAGTACGTGCCCGTCTCGTGCTCCGCCCGCTTGCGCGTGACGTACGCCCGCCGCTCCAGGGCGTACGGCGTCATCTCCGGGTCGGCGCTGACCAGCACGAGCTGCGCGAAGCGCGGCATGACCGAGCGCGCCGTCTTGCCCACGCCCGCGCCCTCGGGGTCGACGGGGAGCTCGCGCCAGAGCAGCGTGCGCAGCCCCTCCTCGCCGGCGATCGCGTCGATCGCGCGCTGAGCCGCCTCGGCCTCGGCGGCGTCCTGCGGCAGGAAGGCCGTGCCGATCGCGTAGTGGCCGCGCTCGGGCAGCTCGACGTCGAGCACCGCCCGCAGGAAGGCGTCCGGGACCTGCACCAGGATGCCCGCGCCGTCACCGGTCTCCGGCTCGGCGCCCGAGGCACCGCGGTGCTCGAGGTTGCGCAGCGCGTTCAGGCCCTGCTCGACGGTGTCGTGGGTGACCCGGCCGGCGATGTCGGCGACGAAGGCGACACCGCAGGCGTCGTGCTCCTGGGCGGGGTCGTAGAGACCCTGGGCAGGGGGGTAGGCAGACATCACGAGCGAGACCTCTTCCGGGGAGTTGCGTGGGTGGTGCTCCTGCGCCCCGGGACGTCTTTGGCCCTGCTGCAGATGTCCGCGACGTTACACGACCGGACATCGCCGCCGGGGACCCGGGCGGGCCGGAAGGAGGGTCGTACCCGCCCGGACTGTCCCGACATGACCCGTTCGGGTCATGGTGGGAGCGCGCCCCAGCGGGCACGCTGAGGGCATGACCCTGCCGGCCCACGCGCGCCCTTTCCGGGGCGACCGCGCGCCCGTCGGCTGGCTCCCCCGCGGGGCCGCTCTGCCGGAGGCCGACTGGGCCTGGCGGCACCGCGTCGTCTGCTGGCTGCTGGCCGCGCACGTGCCGGTGCTGATGGCCGTGGCGCTGCTGGTGGACGGGCCGATGGGCATGCTCGAGGTGCTGCTGCCCATGGGTGCGCTGCTGGCGCTCGCGTTCAGCCCGCTCCCGCGCCGGCTGCGTGCGCTGGCCGCCAGCCTGGGCCTGCTGACCGGCTCGGCGCTGCTGGTGCACCTGGTCAACGGGGCCACCGAGGCGCACTTCCACTACTTCGTCACGGTGGCGGTGATCGCGCTCTACCAGGACTGGACCGTCTACGCCCTCGCCATCGGCTTCGCCCTGCTCCAGAAGGGCGTCCTGGCGGCGCGCCCCGCCGGCGTGGACTACCCGCTCGGCGACTGGGGCTGGGCCGCGGTCAACGCCGCGGCGATCCTCGCGGAGTCGGCCGTGCTGGTGCTCTTCTGGCGCGCCAACGAGACCAGCCGCGCCCAGTCCGACGCGATGCGCGCCGAGCTGAACGCCGGGCGCAGCACGGTCGAGGCGCGGCTGGCCGAGGCGGACCGGATGCGGGCGGACCTGATCGGGACCGTGTCGCACGAGTTCCGCACGCCGCTCACCGGCATCCGCGGGGCCGCGCTGACGCTCCTCAAGCGCGGCGACCGGCTGGACCCCGCCGGCCGGGCCGCGCTGCTGAACGCCGTGCTGGACCAGCAGGAGCGGCTGTCCCGGCTGCTCGAGAACATGCTCATCGCGGCCCGCGCGACGGCCGTCGACCCGGGCGCCGTCAGCGACGTCGACGCCGTCGCTGCGGAGGTGGCCATGCTCGCCTCGGCCGGCCGGGCCGGTGCGGGGCCGGTGTCGGTCGTCGTCGAGCCCGGCACCCGCGCGCGGATCGACCGGCAGGCCCTGCACCAGGTGCTCGCCAACCTGGTCGACAACGCCCTCCAGCACGGCGCCGAGGGCGCGGTGCCGCTGCTCGCCGGCGGCTCCGACGAGCGCGGCGTGTGGGTCACCGTCTCCAACGAGGGACGCGTCCTGGACCTCACCGCGGCGGAGCGGCTCTTCGAGCCGTTCACCCAGCTCGACAGCGGCGCGACCCGCGACCGCGAGGGCATCGGGGTGGGGCTCTACGTCGTCCGCCGGCTGGTCGAGGTCTACGGCGGCTCGGTGCACGTGCGCAGCGACAGCGGCTGGGTCACCGTCGAGGTGCGCCTGCTGCCGCCGCCCAGCTCGAGCGCGCTGCCCGCGCCGCGCGTCCAGCAGCCGGCCTGACCGGCGTACGAGCCGGCTGATCCACGCGGAGCTTCAGGTGGATGCAGCGGGCCGAAGCACCTGAAGATGCGCGTGGATCACGGGCCCGAGGGCGTCAGACCCCGACGCCGACCAGGCTGCCGATGGCGTACGTCACGGCGGTCGCGGCGGAGCCGAGCGCCAGCTGGCGGGTGCCGCTGTAGAGCGCGGTGCGGTCGGTGAACCGGCTGACCATGACGCCCGCGAGGAACAGCGACGCCAGCGCCAGCAGGAGCGGCACCAGCAGGCTCGTGGCGCCGAGCAGGAAGGGCAGCAGCGGCACCGCGGCCCCGACCACGAAGGCACCGAAGGACGAGCCCGCGGCCGTCCACGGCGAGGGCAGGTCGTCGGGGTCCACGCCGAGCTCCTCGCGGGCGTGCACGCGCCAGGCCGTCTCCGGGTCGCGGGAGAGCTGGCGGGCCACCTCCCGAGCGGTCTCGGCGTCGACACCGCGGGCCCGGTAGATCCCGGCCAGCTCGGCCTCCTCGGCCTCCGGGACCCGCTTCAGCTCGGCCTTCTCGATCTCGATCTCGGCGCGGGTGAGCTCGGTCTGGGAGGCGACGCTGACGTACTCCCCCGTCGCCATCGAGAAGGCGCCGGCCACGAGGCCGGCGGCGCCGGCCAGCGCGACCGTGCGCGGCGGGGCGCCACCGCCCGCGACGCCGGCGATGAGGGCGGTGTTGCTGACCAGGCCGTCCATGACGCCGAAGACGGCCGGCCGGAGCCAGCCACCCGTCACGTCGCGGTGGGAGTGGTGGTGCTCGGAGCGCACCCGGGAGGGGTCGGTCATGCGGGGCTCCCCGCCGCCTTCACGGGGGCGTCCGTCGCCGGCGGCTCGACCCGCTCCTCGCGGTCGACGTGCCGTCGCAAGACGAGGTAGACGAGCGCTCCGAGGTAGACCATGCCCATGACGTAGTCGTTGAGCCGCAGCCCGAAGAACTCCTGCGCCTCGTCGATCCGCAGCGCCTCGATCCAGCCGCGGCCGACGGCGTAGAGGGCGAGGTAGAGCGCGAACGCCCGCCCGCCGCCGAGCCGCCAGCGCCGGTCCGCCCAGATCACGATGGCCGCGACGCCGAGGTTCCAGAGCAGCTCGTAGAGGAAGGTCGGGTGGTAGGCCACGGCGCCGGCGATCGCGTCCGCGTTGTCCGGGTCGATCTCGAGACCCCACGGCAGCGTCGTCGGCTTGCCGAACAGCTCCTGGTTGAACCAGTTGCCCAGCCGGCCTATCGCCTGGGCGACGGCCACGCCCGGTGCGACGGCGTCGGCGAAGGCGCCTTTGGCGATGCCGCGCCGGTGCAGCACCAGCCAGCTGACGACGAAGCCGCCGGCGATGCCGCCGGGGATGCCCAGCCCGCCCTGCCAGACGTAGAGCGCGGCGAGCGGCTCGTCGAGGTAGCGGTCCGGGGTCGTGATCACGTGGTAGATCCGCGCGCCGACGATGCCGCCCGGCACCGCCAGCGTCGCCACGTCGGTCACCAGGCCCTTGCTGCCGCCGCGTGCCACCCAGCGGCGCTCGCCGATGACGACGGCTGCGACGACGCCGAGGATGATCGCCAGCGCGTAGGCGCGGACCGGGAACGGCCCGATCTGCCAGACACCCGTCGACGGGCTGGGGAGGTACGCGAGCGTCACGGGACGAGCCTAGTTCCGGACCGGGGAGCGCACCCCTTCAGCGAGCTCGGCAGCGAGCCGCCGCACGGCCTCCGCTCCCCCGGACTGCAGGGCCGTGACGAGAGCCGAGCCGACGACGACGGCGTCGGCGAAGCCCGCGATCTCCGCGGCCTGCTCGCGGGTGGAGACGCCGATGCCGACGCCCACGGGAAGGTCGGTCTGCGCCCGCACCCGCGCCACGAGGTCGCGGGCGCCGGCGCCGAGCTGGGCCCGCGCGCCCGTGACGCCCATGACCGCGGCGGCGTAGACGAAGCCGCGGTTGGTGCGGCCGACGACGGCGATGCGCTCGTCGGTGCTGCTCGGCGCGACGAGGAACACCGGGTCGAGGTCGAGGTCGCGGCAGGCCTCGAGCCACTCCGGCGCCTCCTCGGGGATGAGGTCGGGCGTGATCGCCCCGACTCCCCCGGCGTCCTTGAGCGCCT
Source organism: Actinomycetales bacterium (assembly GCA_036675425.1). Lineage (GTDB taxonomy): Bacteria > Actinomycetota > Actinomycetes > Mycobacteriales > SCTD01 > SCTD01. The sequence continues at coordinate 25,832 of JAKFFB010000317.1, forward strand.
GCGCCCAGCGGCGGAAGCCGTACCGGTGCACAGGGTTCCAGTAGCCCATGACCAGCGTCGGGGCACCGGTCGCGGCCACGGCCTCGACCGCGCGCAGCACGTCGGCCTGCCGGGTGCCCGCGTCCAGCGCGGCCTGGTGCGCCGCCTGGATGACCGGCCCCTCCATCAGCGGGTCGGAGTACGGCATGCCGACCTCGACCGCGTCGACGCCCGCCTCGACCATCGCGACCATCGCCTCGACCGAGGCGTCGTACGACGGGAAGCCGACCGGGAGGTACCCGACCAGCGCGGCCCGACCCTCGGAGCGGCAGCGGGCGAACAGCTCGTCGAGCTGACTCACGGCTGCTCGCCCTCGTGCGCGCGGACCAGGTCGGACTCGGCGATCTCCTCGCCGGTCACCAGCCCGAACCAGCGGGCGGCCGTGTCGACGTCCTTGTCGCCGCGGCCGGAGGTGTTGACGATGATCACCAGGTCGCGCGCGTCGCGGCCGGCGGCGACCTGCGCGCGGCCCCAGTCGCAGGCCCCGGCGAAGGCGTGCGCGGTCTCGATGGCGCAGAGGATGCCCTCGCTCTTGGCCAGCCTGTCGAGCGCCTGCATGGCCCACGCGTCGGAGATGCCGGTGTAGGTGGCGCGACCGGTGTCGCGGAGCAGCGCGTGCTCCGGGCCGACCCCGGGGTAGTCCAGACCCGCGCTGATGCTGGTGGTCTCGGCGGTCTGGCCGTCCTCGTCCTGCATCAGGTAGCTGCGCGCGCCGTGCAGCACGCCCGGCTCGCCGGCGGTGAGCGGCGCGGCGTGCCGGCCGGTCTCGACGCCGTCGCCGCCGGCCTCGCAGCCGACGAGCGCGACCGACTCGTCCTCGAGGAAGGGGTGGAAGATCCCCATCGCGTTGGAGCCGCCGCCGACGCACGCCACGACGGCGTCGGGCAGCCGGCCGACCAGGTCGAGGCACTGCTGCCGCGCCTCGACGCCGATGACCCGCTGGAAGTCGCGCACCATCATCGGGAACGGGTGCGGGCCGACGACCGAGCCGATGACGTAGTGCGTGGTCTCGACGTTGGTGACCCAGTCGCGCATCGCCTCGTTGGTCGCGTCCTTGAGCGTCCGAGTGCCGCTGGTGACCGGGACGACCTCGGCGCCGAGCAGCCGCATCCGGGCGACGTTGAGCGCCTGCCGCCGGGTGTCCTCCTCGCCCATGTAGACGGTGCACTCGAAGCCGAACAGCGCGCACGCCGTGGCGGTGGCGACGCCGTGCTGGCCGGCACCGGTCTCGGCGATGACCCGCTTCTTGCCCATCTGCTTGGTGAGCAGCGCCTGGCCCAGCACGTTGTTGATCTTGTGGCTGCCGGTGTGCGCGAGGTCCTCGCGCTTGAGCAGGATCTTCGCGCCACCCGCGTGCTCGGACAGCCGGCGCGCGTCGGTCAGCGGCGTGGGGCGGCCGGCGTAGGTCGTGAGCAGCCGGTCGAGCTCGGCGGTGAAGGCGGGGTCGGTACGGGCGGCGAGGTGCGCCGCGGTGAGCTCGTCCAGCGCCGCCACGAGGGCCTCCGGGACGAAGCGGCCGCCGTACGCACCGAAGTGGCCTGAGCTGTCAGGGCTCTCGCTCATGACTGCTCGCCACCGCGGGCGGAGGGGTGGTTTCCGGCGGTGACCAGCTCGGCGACCGCCTGGCGCGGGTTGCCGCCGGTCACGACACCCTCCCCGACCAGCACGGCGTCGGCGCCGGAGGCGGCGTAGGCGAGCAGGTCGTGCGGACCGCGGACGCCGGACTCGGCGACCTTGACGACGCCGTCCGGGATGAGCGGCGCGAGCCGGGCGAAGACGGTGCGGTCGACCTCGAGCGTCTTGAGGTCGCGCGCGTTGACGCCGACGACCTTGGCCCCGGCGGCGAGCGCCCGCTCGAGCTCGGCCTCGTCGTGCACCTCGACCAGCGGCGTCATGCCGAGCGACTCCGAGCGCTCCACCAGCGAGATGAGCGCCTCCTGCTCGAGCGCCGCGACGATGAGCAGCGACAGGTCCGCGCCGTGGGCGCGCCCCTCCCACAGCTGGTAGCTCGACACGACGAAGTCCTTGCGCAGCAAGGGGACCTCGACCCTCGCACGCACGGCGTCGAGGTCGTCGAGGCTGCCGCCGAAGCGGCGCTGCTCGGTGAGCACGCTGATGACGCTCGCCCCGCCCGCCTCGTAGTCCGCAGCCAGCGCGGCCGGGTCGGCGATCGCGGCGAGCGCGCCCTTGGAGGGGCTGCTGCGCTTGACCTCGGCGATGACGGCGACGCCGGGGCCGCGCAGGGCGGCCGCGCCGTCGAGCGCCGCGGGGACGACGGCCGCGCGGTCCTTGAGCTCGTCCAGGGAGATGCGTGCCTGGCGCTCGGCCAGGTCCTCGCGGACGCCGACGAGGATGTCGTCGAGCACGGTCACGCGGGGATCCTCCTCGGTCCGCCGCGGGCTCCCGCGACGCACGTCCACGCTAGTCGCGGGGCTCGGCCGCGCTCGCCGGGGGGTCGGCCTGGCCGGTGGGGTCCTCGCCGCGGTCGAGCGCCGCCCACAGGTCGCGCTCCGCCGCCGGCCCGTCGGCGGGCGGCTCGGGAGCGCTCGCCGAGGGCGCCTCGTAACGGCGACCGAGCGCGGTCCAGCCCGGGCCGTACCGCGCGATGACCAGCCCGGCGGCCGTCAGCAGCAGTCCTCCCGCACCGGTGATCGCCGGCCAGAGCGTGCCGGAGCCGCCGATCCCCTCGCGCCCACCCGCCTGCTGCACCGGGTCGCTCAGGATCGCGGACATCACCAGCCCGGGGTCCGTGGCGGCCAGCTCGACGACGATGGCCAGGACCGCCAGGCCGGTCAGCGCCAGCAGGGCGCCGACGACGATGCGACCTCGGCCCCGGGTGGCGGCCAGCGCCGGCAGACCGGCGAGGCCGACCAGCCCGAGGGCCGACAGCCCCGGCCGCAGGTCGCTGCCCGTGAGCTCCAGGTCGACGGTGGGCAGCAGCGCGCTCTCGCCGACGCTGACGAGGACCCACGCCCGGCCCGCGCCGACCAGCACGACGAAGGCACCGACGAGCACCGCCACCGCTGCGGGGAGAGGTCGCCTCACGGCACCGGGCGCAGCGTGGCCGCTGCCGCGACCGCCCGCAGCACCGCCGCGGCCTTGTTCTCGCACTCCGCCTGCTCGGTCGCGGCGACGCTGTCGGCGACGATCCCGGCGCCGGCCTGGACGTACGCCGATCCGCCGTGCAGCACGGCGGTCCGGATGGCGATGGCCATGTCCATGTCGCCGCCGGCGTCGAAGTAGCCGACGGTGCCGGCGTAGAGGTTGCGGCGGTGCGGCTCGAGCTCCTCGATGACCTCCATGGCGCGCGGCTTGGGAGCGCCGCTCACCGTCCCGGCCGGGAAGGTCGCGCGCAGCACGTCGAAGGCGGTGCGCCCGGGCAGCAGGCGGCCGAAGACGGTGGAGACCAGGTGCATCACGTGGCTGTAGCGCTCGACCCGCATGAAGCCGCTGACGTCGACGGTGCCGGGCACGCACACCCGGCCGAGGTCGTTGCGCGCGAGATCGACGAGCATCACGTGCTCGGCGCGCTCCTTGGGGTCGGCCCGCAGCTCCTCGGCGGCGGCAGCGTCGGCCTCCGGTGTCGCACCGCGCGGGCGCGTCCCGGCCGGCGGGTGCACCACGGCCCGGTCGTCGGTGACGGTCACGAGCGCCTCCGGGCTGGAACCCACGACGTCGTAGGGGGTCTCGCGGCCGGCGAAGCGGAGCAGGTACATGTACGGCGAGGGGTTGCTGGCGCGGAGCACCCGGTAGAGGTCGAGCGCGTCGACGTCGGTGCGCACCTCGAACCGCTGGCTGAGCACCACCTGGAAGACGTCGCCTGCGCGGATGTGCTCGCGCCCGGCCTCGACCGCTGCCTCGTACGCCTCGGGGGTCGTACGGCGGACGACCTCCGGCCGGGCGTCGAGGTCGACCGACGCGACCGTCGCGGGGGCGGGCTCGGCAAGGTCGCGCGCCATGGCGTCCAGCCGCGCGACGGCGTCGTCGTACGACCCGCCGGGCAGCACGTTGGCGATGAGCAGGACGGTGCCGTCGGTGTGGTCGAGCACCGCCAGGTCGGTGACGAGCATCAGCGCGAGCTCGGGCATGCCGAGCTCGTCGGGCGCCGTGCTGGGCAGCCGCTCGATCCGGCGGACGACGTCGTAGCCGAGGTAGCCGACCAGGCCACCGGTCAGCGGCGGGTCGTCCGGCGCCTTCGGCGAGCGGAGCAGCTCGACCGCCTCGCGCACGGCCTCGAGCGGGTCCTCGCTCGTCGTCGGCAGGCCCTCACCGACCCACAGCGCCCTGCCGTCCTGCTCGGTGAGGACGCCGGCCGAACGCACGCCGACGAAGGACCAGCGCGACCACTGCTTGCCCTGCTCCGCGGACTCGAGCAGGAACGTCCCGGTGCGGCCGCCGGCCAGCTTGCGGTAGACGCCGATCGGGGTCTCGGCGTCGGCGAGCAGCCGGCGGGTGACGGCGCGGACCGGCTGCTGCAGCTGCGCGAACTCCTCGCGCGAGGGCGACGTGGAGCCCAGCGTCACGGGGCGCCGACCACCGCGGGCAGCACGTCGGCGTCGAAGCAGGTCCGGTCGCCGGTGTGGCAGGCGCCGCTGCCGACCTGGTCGACCCGCACGAGCAGGGTGTCGCCGTCGCAGTCGAGCGCCACGGACTTGACCCACTGCTGCGAGCCGGAGGTGTCGCCCTTGACCCAGTACTCCTGCCGGCTGCGGCTCCAGTAGGTGCAGCGGCCGGTGGTGAGGGTGCGGTGCAGCGCCTCGTCGTCCATCCAGCCGACCATGAGCACCTCACCGGTGTCGTGCTGCTGCGCGACGGCCACGACGAGGCCGTCGCGGTCCCGCTTGAGGCGCGCGGCGATCGCGGGGTCGAGGTCGGTGGGGCGGACGGCGGTGCTGGTCATGGGTCCAGTCTGCCGGACGGCCGGCGGTGACCTCGGAGCCGGATCTCGAGGACCTTGCCGGCCGTCAGGCGCTTGCCCGCCTCGCCCTCGGTCAGGCAGTCGGCCCGGCGCCCGGAGGCGGGACGGTTCGGTCCCGATGGCAGGCTGGCGCGATGGCCTCCGTCCTCACCGTCAACGACCTCACCCCCTCCGTCGACGGCACCGCCTTCGTCGCCGAGACCGCCGTGCTCGCCGGCGACGTCCGGCTCGGCCCGCGGTCCTCCGTCTGGTTCGGCAGCGTCCTGCGCTCGGAGGTGGAGAGCATCACGATCGGCGCGGACAGCAACGTGCAGGACCTGTCCGTGATCCACACCGACCCCGGCTCGCCCGTCGTGCTCGGCGACCGCGTGACCGTCGGGCACCGCGTCGTGCTCCACGGCTGCACCGTCGAGGACGACGCGCTGATCGGCATGGGTGCCGTGGTGCTCAACGGGGCCGTCATCGGCCGCGGGGCCGTCGTCGCGGCGGGTGCCGTCGTCACCGCCGGAACGCAGGTGCCGGAGATGGCGCTGGTCGCCGGCGTGCCCGCGAAGGTGCTCGATCGCCCGGTGCCCGACGTGCCGCGGCCGAACGTCGAGGGCTACGTCATGCTGTCGGGTCTCTACCGCGATGCCGCGCCGGGCTGAGCCCCGTCAGCGGGACTGCGAGATCCACGACGCGTGCAGCCCGGCGTAGACGCCGTCCTGTCGCACCAGCTCGGCGTGCGGGCCGCGCTGCACGACGACACCGGCGTCCACGACGATGACCTCGTCGGCCGCCTCCGCGGTCGAGAGCCGGTGCGCGATGGCCAGGGTGGTGCGGCCGCGGGTCAGCGAGTCCAGCGCCCGCTGCAGCCGCACCTCGGTCGCCGGGTCGACGGCGGAGGTCGCCTCGTCGAGGACGAGCAGGTCCGGGTCGGCGACGTACGCCCGGGCGATCGCGACGAGCTGCCGCTCCCCCACGCTGAGGCTGTCGCCGCGCTCGCCGACCGGGGTGCGGACCCCGTCCGGCAGCTGCTCGAGCCAGTCGGTGAGGCCGAGCGCGGCGAAGGCCCGCTCGACGTCGTCGTCGGTCGCGCCGTGCCGGCCGTACCGCACGTTCTCGGCGATGGTGGTGTCGAACAGGAAGCCGTCCTGCGGCACCATCACGACGCGCGACCGCAGCGAGTCGAAGCGCACCTGGTCCAGTGGGATCCCCGACAGGAGGACGGATCCGCGCGTGGGGTCCATGAGCCGGGTGAGCAGCTTGGCGAAGGTCGTCTTGCCGCTGCCCGTCTCGCCCACGACGGCGACCCGGCTCCGGGGCGCGATGTCGAGCGTGACGGCGTGCAGCACGTCGGGACCGCCGGGGTAGGCGAAGGTCACGTCGTCGAAGCGGACGCCGACCGGGCCCTCCGGCAGCGCACGTCCCTCGGCCGGGTCGGCCACGTCGCTCGGGGTGTCGAGCACGCCGAGCACCCGGCGCAGGCCGGCGACCGCGTTCTGCGCCTCGTTGAGCACCTCGGTCGCGACCTGCACCGGCTGGACGAACAGCGTCACGAGGAAGAGGAACCCGACGAGCTCGCCCGTGGTGATGCCGCCGTCGACGCCGAGCAGCACGCCGACCACGATGACCGCGCCGGTCGCGAAGGCGGCCGTGAGCTCACCCGCGGAGAAGGTGAACGCGCTGATCGCCTGCGCCTTGGTCTGCGCCACCCGGGTGGCGTCGACGGTCGCGTCGATGCGCTCCGCGGTGCGGCCCTGGACGCCGTAGGCCCGGATGACCTGCGCGCCGACGACGGACTCCGCGACGGCGCCGAGCATCTCGCCGACCCGCTCGCGCACGACGCGGTAGGCCCGCTCGAGCCGCTGCTGGAAGGCGCGCACGGCGAAGACGAGCGGCACGAAGCAGGCGTAGACGACGAGCGTCAGCTGCCACGACCAGAAGAGCATCAGGAGGGAGGCGAGCACGAGCTGTGCGGCCGATACCAGGATCAGCAGCCCGCCCCACTGCATGAAGGTGCTCATGGCGTCGACGTCGCTCGTCACGCGCGAGACGAGCGAGCCGCGGCGCTCGGCGGCCTGGTGCAGCATCGACAGGTCGTGCACGCGCCGGAAGGCGCGGACCCGCAGCGCTGCCAGGCCGTTCTCGGCGGTGCGGTAGAGCCGCACGTTCGTGAGGTAGTTCGCGAACGCCGTCACCGCGACGGCGACCGCGGCGAGGCCGACAGCGGTCCGGACGAGACCGAGGTCGGGCTCCGGACCGGACAGCCCGTTGTCGATCGTCTGCTGCACCGCCACCGGCACGACCACGCGACCGGCGGTGGCCAGCAGCGCGAGCAGCAGCGTCACGACCAGCCCCTCGCGCAGCTCCGGCGCCAGGCGAAGGCCGTGCAGCAGGGTCGCGAACGACCCGCGCTCGACGGTGCGCGAGTCGACCGTCGCCGCGGTCACGCCCGCGCCTCCGACTCGGCCTCGAGCGCGTCGGCCTGCCGCTGCGCCTCGGCGCGCTCGTAGGCGTGCACGAGGTCCTGGTAGCCGGGCGAGGTGCGCAGCAGCTCGTCGTGGGGTCCGCGCGCGGCGACCCTGCCGTCCTCGACGAAGACGACCTCGTCGGCAAGCGCGATGGTCGCGCGCCGGTAGGCCACGACGACGACCGTGCTCGGCAGGCCCGCGTCACGCAGTCCGGCCAGGATCCGCTGCTCCACCGAGGGATCCACGCTGCTCGTCGCGTCGTCGAGCACCAGCAGCCGCGGCCGGCGCACCACGGCGCGCGCGAGCGCGAGCCGCTGCCGCTGCCCGCCGGAGAGCGTGGTCCCGCGCTCCCCCACCACCGTGTCGAGCGCCTGCGGCAGCGCCGCGACGAAGCCGTCGGCCTGGGCCAGCCGCAGCGCCGCCCAGACGTCCTCGTCGGGCAGGTCCGCGCCCAGCGTGATGTTGCCGCGCACCGTGTCGTCGAACAGGAACGTGGACTGCGGTACGAGGGAGGCGACGGCGGCGAGCGCTCCCGGACCGAGCTCGCGCACGTCGAGGTCGTCGTACGTCACCCGCCCGGCGACCGGGTCGAGCAGCCGCACGAGCACCGACGCCAGCGTCGACTTCCCCGAGCCGGTCGCGCCCACCAGGGCGACGGTACGGCCGGGCTGCACGTCGAAGGCGATCTCGCGCAGCACGTCGCTGTCGCCGTACGAGAACGTCACCGCTTCCACCGAGAGCGCGGTCGGTCCGCCGTCCGCGGCCAGGCTCCGCGTGCCGTGCTGCTGCGCGCCGCCGGCCGACAGCACGCGCTGCACGCGGTCCCAGCCGACCACGCTGCGCGGCAGCTCGTTGAGCACCCAGCCGATGGCTCGGACCGGGAAGGCCATGAGGGTGAACAGGTAGGTGACCCGGACGAGCTGCCCGGCGTCGATGTCCCCGCTGCCGACCCGGCTGGTGCCGGCGAGCAGGACGGCGAGCACGCCCACGACGGGGAGCGCCTCCATGACCGGGTCGAACAGCCCGCGCACGCGACCGACGGCGGTCATCGTGTCGCGCAGCTCGAGCGCCTTGGCGCGGAAGCGCGCGGTCTCGTCGCCCTCGCGACCGAGGGTCTTCACGACCAGCGCGCCGTCGAAGGACTCGTGCGCGATCCCGCTGACCTCACCGCGCAGGTGCTGCGCGCGGGTCATCAGCGGCGACATCCGGCGCGAGTAGACGACGGTCAGCCAGGCGATGGACGGGAAGACGACCGAGCCCACCAGCGCGAGCACCGGGTCGGTGACGAACAGCAGCCCGAGCGTCGTCACCAGCATGACCACGACGCCGACGGCGAACGGGAACGGCGCGATCGGGTACCACGTCGCCTCGACGTCGCTGTTGGCGTTGGAGAGCAGCTCGCCGGTCGGGTGCTCCTGGTGCCAGGACAGCGGGAGCTCGAGGTAGCGACGGGTGACCTGGCGCCGGTAGGACGCCTGCAGCCGGTACTGCATGATCCCGGCGCCGAGCCGGCGGGCGACGATGCCGACGACCTTCAGCGCCGCGACGAGCATCACCGCGAGGAACGACAGGGCGAGCGCGGTCGTCGACGCGTCGCCCTCCTCGATGCTCGGCACGATGACCTGCTCGGTGATGGCGCCGAAGACGTACGCCTGGCCGATGGTGGTGAAGGCGAACAGCGCGCTCCCGACGGCCGAGACCGCGAAGATGCGCGGCTCCTGCTTGACCGCCTCCCACAGCACTCCCAGCCCGCGCCGGATGACCCGGGCGGGCACGGGTTGGGGCACGGTCATCCAGGTCCTGTCGTCATCGGATCGTCATGCAGTCTCCTGGTAGGGACACCAGCAGCACCACCGGGATTCCCCGCGATCACCGGACCGGGTGGCCGGCCTCCCGCAGCGCGTCCTTGACCTGGCCGATGCGCAGCCGGCCGAAGTGGAAGACGCTGGCGGCCAGCACCGCGTCCGCGCCGGCCTCGACGGCCGGGGCGAAGTCCTCGAGGCGTCCAGCACCACCGCTCGCGATCACCGGCACGGTCACCCGGGCGCGCACCGCGCGCAGCATCTCCACGTCGTAGCCCGCCTGGGTGCCGTCGGCGTCCATCGAGTTGAGCAGCACCTCGCCGATGCCCAGCTCCTGGGCCCGCTCCGCCCACTCGACCGCGTCGATGCCCGTGCCCTGACGCCCGCCGTGGGTCGTGACCTCGAAGCCGCTCGGCGTGCCCGGGGCACGGCGCGCGTCGACCGAGAGCACGAGCACCTGGTTGCCGAAGCGCGTGCTGATCTCGCGCAGCAGCTCCGGCCGCGCGACGGCGGCTGTGTTGACCCCGACCTTGTCGGCACCGGCCCGCAGCAGGCGGTCGACGTCGTCCGGCGAGCGCACGCCGCCGCCGACGGTCAGCGGGATGAAGACCTGCTCGGCGGTCCGGCGCACCACGTCGTAGGTCGTCTCGCGACTGCCGCTGCTGGCGGTGATGTCGAGGAAGACCAGCTCGTCCGCGCCCTCGGCGTCGTAGAGCCGGGCCATCTCGACCGGGTCGCCGGCGTCGCGCAGCTCGCGGAAGTTGACGCCCTTGACGACCCGACCGGCGTCGACGTCGAGGCACGGGATGACGCGGACGGCGACGGTCACGGAGCGCTCACGGGCTCCGACGCTACCGGGGGTCCGGCGCCACCTCGGGGGCGTCGTGCGTGCCGGTACGAGCGGTCGGCAGCCGGGGGGCGACCAGCCGGCGCCGGAACTCCTCCGGCGGCTGCGGGCGACCGAAGTGGTAGCCCTGGCCGCGGTCGCAGCCGATGCCGGCCAGGAAGTCCGCGAGCTCCGGCTGCTCGACGCCCTCCGCGACGACCGGCAGTGCCAGCGCCTGGCAGACGCCCACGATCGACGTCAGCAGGCGGAGGGCGGCGGGGTCGGACATCGCCGTCTGCGTGAAGGAGCGGTCGATCTTCACCGAGTCGACGGGCAGCCGCACCAGCTGCGAGAGCGAGGACTGCCCGGAGCCGAAGTCGTCGAGCGCCACGGCGACCCCCAGCGCGCGGACCCGCTTGAGCGCGCGGGCGGCCACGTCGGCGTCGGCCACGACAGCGCTCTCGGTCACCTCGACGCAGAGCTGGTCGCCGCCCAGCGCGAACCGCGTGAGGGCCGCCTCCACCAGGTCGGGCAGGTCGGGCGTCATGTGCCGCCGGGAGACGTTGATGCTCACTCGGGGGACGTCGAGGCCGTCGGCGCGCCAGGTGGCGAGGTCGCGGCAGGCCTGCTCGAGCACCCAGACGTCGATCTCGTCGATGATCCCCGTCTCCTCCGCGACCGGGATGAAGTCGTCCGGCGGCACCAGCCCCTCGAGCGGGTGGTGCCAGCGCAGCAGGGCCTCGGCGCCGACCAGCGCGCCGTCGGCGAGGCGCACGATCGGCTGGTAGTGCAGCGCCAGCTGGCCATCGGCGAGCGCCGTGCGCAGGCCGTGGTGGATGGCGAGCCGGCGGGCCGCGTCGGAGTGCATCCACGGCTCGTACCAGGTGACGCGGTCGCGCCCGGCCGCCTTGGAGACGTACATCGCGAGGTCGGCGTTGCGCAGGACCTCGTCCGGGCCGTCCGCCTCCGCGGTCACGGCGACGCCGAGGCTCGCGCGCACGGAGACCGAGGTGCCGGCCACGGGCACCGGCTCGCGCAGCACCGCCAGCACGCGGGCGCTGACGGCGGCGGCGTCCTGCGGTCCGTCGAGCACCAGCACGAACTCGTCGCCGCCGATGCGGGTGACCTCGTCGCCGGTACGGACGCAGTCGGTCAGCCGCTCGGCGACCTGGCAGAGCAGGGCGTCGCCGTGGGCGTGCCCGAAGGTGTCGTTGACGGCCTTGAAGCCGTCGAGGTCGACCAGCACGACGGTGGCCTCCCCCGGTCCCTCGCAGGCGCGCTCGAGCAGGGCCCGGGTGCGGGCGAGGTTCCCGAGCCCTGTGAGCGGGTCGTGGAACGCGGCGTGGGCGAGCTTGCGCTCGAGCAGGTAGCGCTCGTGGACGTCGCGCGCGTTGCCGACGATCCCGCGGACGCTGGCGTCGTCCAGCTGGTTGACGAGCTGGACCTGCATCCAGCGCCAGTCCCCCGACGCGTCCTGGACCCGGGCCATCGCCTCGACCTCGGCGCCGGGCCGGCCGACGAGCTCCTCGAACGCCGTGCGCAGCGCCGGCCGGTCGTCCGGGTGGACGACGTCGCCGATCGACGTGCCGAGCAGCTCGGCATGCTGCGTGCCGAGGATCCGCTCGACCGAAGGGCTGGCCCAGGTGACCCGACCGGCCGTGTCGTGCAGCGTGATCAGGTCGGATGTGCCGGTGACCAGGGCCCGGAAGAGCTCCTCGCGCTCCTGCAGCCGATCGGTCAGCACGTCGCGGTCGCGGCTGCTGACGAGCTGGCGCAGGAAGAGCGCGGCGACGAGGGCCACCCCGGCGGACAGCTGGGCCCCGTCGATCCCGTCTCCTCGTGCGGCGATCGACGCGCCCACGACGACGGCCGCCACCACGGGGACGTGCTGCAGACCGGTGAAGGCCACCGACCAGCGGTCGACCGCCGCGCTGGAGCTCTCTCGCGACCAGACGCCGGCGGCGATGAGCAGCAGACCGGCCTCGTAGAGCACCGACACCCAGCTGTCGGCCCGGTAGGTCCCGGCCGCCGAGAGCACGGAGTAGCCGACGTCCGCGACCGCGTAGAGCGCCAACCCGGTGCCGGTGATGGCCAGCTCGCGGCGGGCGCGGAACGACACGCGCGGCAGGACGCTGGCGACCATGCCGAGCACGAAGACGTCGGCCGCGGGGTAGGCCAGCACCGTCAGGTGCGAGAGCAGCGGCAGGCCGACACCGACGCTCGCCGGCTCGAGGATCAGGGCGTAGGCGACGAACCACAGCGCCACGGCTGAGACCGCGCCGTCCAGCAGCGCACGGGACGCCGACCCGGCCCGCGTGTCCGACACGGGGTAGTGCAGCAGGCCCAGGACGCACAGCGGCAGGAAGGTGAAGTGGATGACGTCCACGATCGACGGGTCCGGCGCCGCCGAGCCGACGACGACCAGCCAGAGGATGGCGGTGAGCCCGCCTGCGGCTCCCGCGATCAGCGACGCGGCGATGAGCCGGCGAGCCTGCCGGAGCCGCCCGGATGCCGAGCGCGCGCGCCGCAGCATCGCCGCGGCGGCGACGACCACCGTCACGGACTGCACGCCCCAGGCGACGCCCTCCCCGAGGGACCGCGGCAGCGCCTGCGTGAGCATCAAGCCGGCGAAGCCCAGGAGGAGCAGGACGAGCGGCACCGTGCGCGCGCTCCGTCGCAGGTCCACGCGTCATTGTGCGGGCACGCGGAGCGAGAGCGCCGGATCAGCGGGAAGATGATCCTTTGGGACTACCTCGCCCGGCGGTCGGCCCATAGAGGGCGGCGATCGCCGCTTTCGGGCACCATGGAGCGGGTGGAGGACCTGGTCGAGCTGGTCGGCGCCGGCGACGTCCTGGTGCTGTCCGGAGCCGGCCTGTCCACCGACAGCCCTACAGGCTCCTGGACTACGCATACGGCCAGGTCACAGCAGGTGCAGCGGCTGCGCTGACGGCGACGGACCCAGACCGCGGGCGTGCGGCCTGCTCGGTGCGTGCACGCTGGCGGGTGCCCTTCCCAGGCGTGGAGGACCTCCATCCACATCAGGGCTTCCCCCACGGGCCCGTCAGTCCAACGCCCATCACCGCCGACGCTCGAGATGCGACGATGGGCTGCGATGGAGGACGAAGCTGGGGTCCGCGCGTTCGAGCTGGCCGAAGCGGCGCTCGCCCGGCTCGACGGCGAGGCGGCGGCCGGCCACCTTTCGGTGGCCATCCGTGCGCTGACCGCAGTCGGCGACAACCGTCGTGCGGCGATGGCCTGCGCTCGCCTGGGCGGCCTGTTCTCGGACTTCCTCGGGAACAACACTGCGGCGCGGGCCTGGTTCGTCCGCGCTAAGCGGCTGATCGAGGACGAGCCGCCGTGCCTCGAGCAGGGGTGGGTGGCGGTCGCGTCGCTCGGATGCGACGTCGACGACCCGAGCGTCCTGCTCGCCAACGCCAGTCTTGCCCTCGACCGGGCCCGCCGCTTCGGCGACGTCAACCTGGAGACGAAGGCGCTGGCCGACGCGGGCCTCGCCCACGTGCAGGTGGGCCGGGTCGAGGAAGGCATGGGCCTGCTCGACGAGGCGATGGCCCTCGCCTGCGGCGCCGCGGACCACGACGAGGTGGCCGGCAAGTCAGTGTGCTCGTTCCTCACCGCCTGCTACTTCGCCTGCGACTTCCACCGGGCCGCCACCTGGATCGACGTGCTGCGCCGCCGCGGGCTGCTCGGTACCACGGCCGGGGTGCCGATCCTCGTCAGCAATCACTGCGACGCGGTGCAGGCCACGTTGCTCTGCGAGCTGGGCCTGTGGGGGGACGCCGAGCGGCTCCTGGTCCGCGCCATCGACGAGTTCGAGCGCGCGATGGGCATCCCCAGCTGGCACCCGGCGATCGCGCTGGCCGAGCTGCGGATCCGTCAGGGTCGGTTGACCGACGCCGAGCACCTGCTGCTCGGCAAGGAAGGTCGCTTCCAGGCGTTGTTGCCCGCGGCCCGACTGCACCTCGCCCGCGGCGACGCCGAGCTGGCGCGGGCTACCGCGGAGCGCGGGCTGCGCGCCATCGGGGACGACCGGCTGCGCGCCGTGGAGTTGCTGTCGCTCCTGGTCGACGCCGAGTTGTTGGCCGGGGACACCGACGCCGCCTCGAGGCGCTGCGCCGACCTGGCCGAGCGTTCGAGCGGAGTCCAGGTGCCGGTGCTCTCGGCGCGGGTCGCCGCGACCCGGTCGCGCGCCCTGGCCGCGGCTGGCGCGACCGGCGAGGCGATCGCCCTCATCGAGTCAGCCCTCGATGCTCTGCCTGAGACCCGGCTCCCGCTGCTCCAGGCGACGCTGCTGGCTGACCTCGCCCGCCTGCACGACGCGGCCGGCGACCCGGTGGCGGCGCGGGTCGAGGCGGCCCGGGCGGCAGCCGCGTTCGGCGCGCTTGACGTGGTCGTCCCGGTGGGCGACGCCGCCCTGCTGGCCCGGCTGCAGGCCCCGGCTCCGGCCACCCCCAACAGGTCCGCGACGCTGACCGCCGACGGCACCGGGTGGACGATCGAGTTCGGTGACACCCGCGCCCGCATCGCCGGGAGCAAGGGCATGAGCTACCTCGCCGAGCTCGTCCGCAACCCGGGCGCCGAGCGCCACGCTTTCGACCTCGTCGACGGGGTCGAGGGGCTGAGTGCCGAGGGCGTCGACCGCCGCCGGCTCGGTGACGCCGGCCCCATGCTCGACAGCCGCGCCCGCACCGTCTACCGGCACCGCGTCGAGAACCTGCGGACCGAGATCGACGAGGCCCTCGAGGCCGGAGCGGTCGAGCGGGCCGAGGCGCTGCAGGAAGAGCTCGACGGCCTCACGGCTGAGCTCGCCCGCGCCTTCGGCCTCGGGGGTCGGGAACGCGCGGCCTCGTCGGCAACCGAGAAGGCGCGTCTCAACGTCACCCGTGCCCTGCGCACGGCCGTCGCCCGGGTGCAGGTGCTCGCGCCCGAGGCTGGTGACGCCCTCGATCGGGGGGTGCGCACGGGCGTGTACTGCGTCTTCGACCCCAAACCGAACGAACCCGTTCACTGGATCGTTCATCCCTGACTGAACGCATCCATCCGAGTGTGAACGCCCTCCGGGTGAGAGCCCTACGACAGGAGGACCCCATGGACGCTCCCTATGCCGCCACATCCGAGGTGCACGTGCTTCCTTCGCACCTGCCCCTGCCAGGGATGGGCGTGCTCCCGATCAACGCCTACGTTCTGCACGCCGAGGAGCCCGTCCTCGTCGACACGGGCATCGGCGTTGACGGCGAGACGTTCGTCGACGCGCTGCGCTCAGTCATCGACCCCGCCACGATCCGCTGGGTCTGGCTCACGCACGACGACGCCGACCACACCGGCGCCATCGAGCGCGTCTTCGAACTAGCGCCGCAGGCGCGCCTCGCGTGTCACGGCCTGGCCGCCCTCCGCATGTCGTCGTGGTGGGGGGTGCCGATGGACCGGGTGCACGCCATCCGGGTCGGCGACCGCCTCGCCGTGGGCGACCGCACGCTGCTCGCCGTCGCCCCGCCGCTGTACGACAACCCGATGTCCACCGGCTTCATCGACGAGGCGACCGGCGTGCTGTTCTCGGTCGACTCCTTCGGTGCGATCATCCCTGAGCCCAGCGCCGACGCGGCCGAGGTGCCAGCCGAGGCCCTCGCCGGCGGCATGGCCGGTTGGGCGGCGCTCGACTCGCCGTGGACGGAGCTCGTCGACCGTGACCGTTTCGGCCGGGTGCTCGATCGGGTTCGTCAGCTGCATCCGACCTCGATCCTGTCGTCGCACCTGCCGGCGGCCAAGGGCACCTCGCTCGAGTCGTTCCTCGGCGTACTGGCGAGCGTGCCTGACGTCGAGCCCGCGCCGGCGCCCAGCGCCGAGGAGTTCCAGCAGATGCTTGCGGCGATGGCGCCGGCGGTCTGACCCATCGAGCAGGGGGTGCGCGGCCGCAGGAGCTGGCTGAATGCACTGCAACACACTGATCGCACCCACCCCGCCTCAGCACCGGTGGCCGCCCCTGCAAACCGAGCGACGGTGACGTCGGTCGAGCGCCACGAGGACAGTGCTCTACCCCTACGACGAGGTGGCACACATGACTGGACAGACGGACGACGCGCTTGTGCTCATGGAACGGGCGCTGACGTCCACGTGACCCGCTGGAGCTCCCGCTGGCGGGGTTCTTGTCGGCCTGCAGGAGCCGGACGTTCGACAAGCAGCGGCGTCTCATCAAGCACTACGTCGACTGGTGCCTGCAGAACGACCTGCCACCGCTGGAGGCCAAGCGCCCGCACATCGAGCTGTTCGTCCGCTGGTGCGAGAGCCAGCCCTGGTCTGAGTCCTACATCTGACAGCACTTCATCGGCGTCCGCTCGTTCTACAAGACCTGCGTCCGTGACGACGTCCTGCTGCGCAACCCAGCCGAGTTCTTCACCGCACCGCCGGTCCACGAGGAAGGCCAGAAGCGGACGTACCTGACGCCGCTTGAGTTCGCCGCGTTCCTCGAAGCGTCACGCAAGGCCGGCCCCGTCGAGCACGCCGCCGCCGCCCTGATGGGCCTGTCCGGCCTGCGGGTCGCCGAGATGTGCAGCCTGCGAGTCGAGTCACTGACCCACGACGACGGCTACGACAGCCTCAAGTTCATTGGCAAGGGCGGCAAGCCGGCCGACATCCTGCTCCCGGTGCCCGTCATGCGCGCTGACCGGCTAGGAGCTCCGCCTGGCGGGTGCGGTCACCGGGTCGGCCTCATTGCGAGGATCACTCTTCGGCCCGCTCGGTGTACGCGTAGGGGCTTGCGTCGATCCACGAAGGCAGGGAGCGGATCAGTTCGCGTGGTCCGCTGAGCTGCAGCCGCCCGGCTCGCGTGGCTGCGCCGAGAGTGGTGCGACGCAGGTTGTAGTCCGCGAGCGTCTCAGCGTCCGTCGCCATCACCAGGTCAACCTCCCTGCCCATCGATGTGGAGCAGACCTCAGCGCGCGGCTCGAACAGCAACATCCAGAAGCGTCGCGTCGTTGCACCTTGGGCGAGATCCAGCCGTATTGTCACGCCTGGC
Organism: Actinomycetales bacterium; assembly: GCA_036675425.1. Lineage (GTDB taxonomy): Bacteria > Actinomycetota > Actinomycetes > Mycobacteriales > SCTD01 > SCTD01. The sequence goes on from JAKFFB010000317.1 coordinate 42,900, forward strand.
GGCGGGACTTTCCTGAGGTCGACGAGCCTCGCAGTGGCCCACACCGCGTATGCCGGGTCCAGGTGGTGGGCTCGGTCTCGAGCCATTCGGCACCCCATTCGCCCAGGGCCCGACAGACCGACTCGAGGGCGCGCCCCTTGTCAGTCAGCTCGTACTCCCAGCCGTGACCGTTCGCCCGTACCCGTCGCGTCACGACCTGGGCACGGGTGAGGGACTCCAGCCGCGAGGACAGCAGGGCCTTCGGGATGCCGGTGGCGCCGGCACGGAGTTCGCCGAATGTGTGGCATCCCGCGAGCAGATTCCGCACGAGGATCAACGTCCACCGCTCCGCCAGCAGCTCGCTTGCCCGGGCGACGGGGCAGTACTGGCCGTAGGACTTCATGGCAGCAGTCTCGCGGTAGCCGACGCGTGCGCCTAGTTCAGTTTTTGTACTTGTGCCGACGCTGCGGCCGGGGGACTCTGCACCGGAGCGACAGAGGGGGAGCGATGTTCATCGAGCCGGGCCAGGGCGAGGTTGCAGATCTCGGGGTGGCGACCATGAGGCTGCTCGTCAGTGCGGAGCAGACGCGCGGTGCCCTGGGTGTGGCCGAATTCAGCGGGAAGCAAGGCGCGTGGACCGTTCCTCACCAGCACAACGGGCTTGAGGAGTGCTTCTACGTCCTGCGCGGACGATTTGCGTTCGAGTCCGGCGCTGAGCAGTTCGACGCGGCTCCTGGAACGTTCGTCATGGTCCCTCGCGGAACGCGGCACGTTCTGGCAGCCGTCACCGAGGACGCGTCGCTACTCGTCTTGTGGACACCTGGCGGACTTGAGCAGATGTTCCTCGAGCTTTCGCGCCTTGAGCCCGACAGCCTGACCGATCCCACCGTCCGCGCATTGGTGAGCCGCAGGTACGACTCGGTCCCCGCGTGACGTGGTCATCGCGGGGCCGGTGTCAAGGCTGAGCCCCGCCCCTGTTCGCTCGCACTCTCACTGTTGCCCAGCGGTGTGCCAGACCGCTGGGGGTCACCACTCTGACGGCGTGTGCTGATGCGGCCCCGTCCAAGTCACGATCATTGCGAGCGACAATGCCGCTACGGCTGCCCTCGGTTCATGAGTCCCCCGTCCCGTTGATGCCGCCTTTCTGTGGCGCGGCGAACGTCGGCGCGGCCGGAAGCGGAGTCTGTGCGTCTACCGACTGGCGTGGCGAGCTGCTGCAGCTGCGTCGCGCTGCGCCTCCGTGCGCGCCACCGCTTCGGCCGTGCCACCCCGGGCGGCGGTAGCACGGTCGCGCTGGACCTCGCTGTGGAAGGGGAGCTCGACGGTGCCCGAGGGCGAGGCCGGGTTGTCCTGGGCGAGGACGTAAGTGGTCACCCCGACGGTCGCAGCTGCAACGAGCATTGCTGCGCTGATGAGGAGCGCCGTGCGAGACGGACCCGTTGACGCCGTGCCCGAGTGCTGCGAGCGCGCAGCATCAAGGGCGACGTGCTCACGGGAGTTGCGCGGGAACGGGATTGCGTGCTGGCGCGAAAGAACAGACATGAGGAGCCTCCTTGGTCGGTCCGCCAGGTGCGGGCACAGTGAATGGCGATGAGCGCGTTCAGACGGGCAAGCGGCACCGCCGCCGGCAGGTCGGGCGGCAGCACCAATGCCGACGCAGCGGACCAGCCGGCGGTATTGATGACCTCGGCGAGAACTGCGCCCGCCCCCACAGCCGAGCGATGGGTGACGCTGCTGATCGCGGTGGTCGTGACCGCCGGCGTCTGCTGGGTGCGCATGGCGGCGGTGGTCACGGTGCCCCCTCTCGAGCGGGCGACTGGCCCGCCCTGGAACCGTCCCAACCGCGCGCAGAGCGAACGCAGAGCGGACGCTTTACGGGATGGAGCTGGCTCGGCCGTCGGCCCATGCGGACAGATAAGCCCTGGCCCCAAGGGTGTTGCGCAGACGGTGGGCGACCGGGTGCTTGTCGTCGCCCGCTACTGCCAGCGCAGCGACGGCCTCGAGCGGGCGTCCTGCGTCGGTCAGGACGACAGCGAGCTCACCGAGCGTTCCTGCCAGCAGGCGATCCTGCTGGAGATCACTACGGATGGCGATCGCTCGGCGGTACTGCCGCTCGGCCTCGTCAAGTCGGCCACGGTCTCTGGCGACCCTGCCCAGTCCCTCCGCGCTGGCGGCTGTGCAGGAGCGGTCGGCGATGCTCTCGAAGACGCGGGTGGCCGCCGTGAAGCGGCTCTCGGCATCGGCGAACCTGCCCGTGCAGCGGTCGATCTCGGCCACGTTGAGCAGCGCTTGGCCTTCGCCGTGCGGATCTTCGGCGCTGCGGAAGACGGCGAGCGACTGCAGGTGGAACTCGGCAGCCGCGTCCAGCTCGCCGCGCGCTGCCGCGACGTCTCCCAGTCCGGCTAGGGCCGATGCGCGGGCGCTCTCGTCCTTGGCAGCCCTCGCTGCCGTCAAGGACTCGTCGTAGAGCCGGGCCGCCGCCTCGTGCTCGTCGTGAAGGAGCACGCCCCGGCCGGCCCACAGCAGCACGCGCAGCATCGCGGGGGCGTCCGCGTCGGCGCGCGCCAGCTCGAGGGCGGCCCCGATGTGACGCTGGAAGGTGTCGACGTCGCCGAGCGTGACAGCGTGGGTGCCTGCGGCGAGCAGCAAGCGAACACGCAGCGCCGCCGACACGCGCTCCGACATCGACAGTGCCCGCGCCAGCAGGCGCTGGCCCTCCACCAGGTAGCCGCGGTACGCCCACAACCCCGAGACGGCCGCAGCTATGCGGATCCCGTCGGTCGGATCGGGCTGGGACAGCGCGTGCTCGAGCGCGACCCGCAGCGCGTGGATGTCCCCTTCGAGCTGGTCCAGCCACCGGGCTGCATCGGGCCCGCGCAGCGAAGGCTCCGCCTCCTCGGCCCAGCTCGCGCACCAGCGCGCGAGGCCGTCCAGCGCCTGCTGGCGTCGGTCGTCGTCGAACGTAGTCAGCACCACCTGGCGTATCGGCTCCAGGACACGGAACCGAGTCCGCCCGGTGGTGAGCGGCTCCAGCAAGGAGTGCCGTGACAGGTGCGTCAGCTGCCGCACGGCGATCGCCATGTCCACGCCCGCGCCCATCGCGGCTGCCGCCTCGGCGGAGAACGGGCCCGGCAGCAGGCACACGCGCTGCAGGACTTCCCGATGCTGCTCGTCCAGCATCGCCAGGCTCCAGTCGACGCACGTTGTCAGGCTGCGATGGTGGTCCGGACCCAGCGGCTCGGTCTCTGCGGTCATGAGCTGCGTGCGCACAGAGTCGGCCACGGCGTCCAGGGAGAGGGTGGCTGCACGCGCGGCGACGAGCTCGAGCGCGAGTGGCAGCCCGTCCAGGTGCCGGCACAGCGACGCCAGCCGCGGCCACTCGTCCGGCGCCGGCGGCCGTCCGCCACGGGCCGACGCAATGCGGTGGGTCAGCAGCTGGACAGCGGGTGAGACCGCGACCTGCGCATGGTCAGCGTCCACGTCGGGGACCTGCAGCGGCGGCACAAGGAACACCACCTCGCCCGCGCTCCCCAACGGGACACGGCTGGTGGCGATGACCGTGACCCCTGGTGCGTGACGCAAGAGCAAGATCGTCAGCTCGGAGCAGGCGCGTCTGATGTGCTCGCAGTTGTCCAGGACCAGCAGCAGCCTTCGATGCGCCAGGGCAGACGTGAGCGTCGCCATGGGCTCTTCGTCGGGTTGCTGTGCGACGTCCAACGTGGCGAGCACCGCCGCTGCCACCTCGCTCGGCTCGCTCCGGCTGGCCAGCTCGACCAACCA
>JAKFFB010000276.1:0-1854 GCA_036675425.1 Actinomycetales bacterium
CGGCCGTCGAGGAAGGTGAGCGCGGGTTCGCCTTCGCCAGTGGCCTGGCGGCCGAGGACACGCTGATCCGCTCGCTCACGGCGCCGGGCGACCACGCGGTCATCCCCGACGACGCGTACGGCGGCACCTTCCGCCTCTTCGACAAGGTGGCCAAGGTCTGGGGCCTCGACCACAGCCCGGCCGCGGTCTCCGACCTCGACGCGGTGCGGGCCGCGATCGTGCCCGGCAGGACCAAGCTGGTGTGGGTCGAGACGCCCACCAACCCGATGCTCAACATCGGCGACATCGAGGCGCTCGCGGCCGTCGCCCACGACGCGGGCGCGCTGCTCGTCGTGGACAACACGTTCGCGTCGCCGTACCTCCAGCAACCGCTCGCCCTGGGTGCGGACGTCGTCGTCCACTCGACGACGAAGTACGTCGGCGGGCACAGCGACGTCGTCGGCGGTGCGCTCGTCGTGCGGGACATCGAGCTCGCCGACAAGATCGCCTTCCACCAGAACTCCATGGGCGCCGTGCCCGGCCCCTTCGACTGCTTCCTCACGCACCGCGGGCTCAAGACGCTCGGCGTGCGGATGGATCGCCACTGCGACAACGCCGAGAAGGTCGTCGAGTTCCTCAGCGGTCACCCAGGAGTCGTCGAGGTGATCTACCCCGGCCTCGAGACGCACCCCGGCCACGCGATCGCGGCGAAGCAGATGAAGCGCTTCGGCGGCATCGTCAGCTTCCGCGTCACAGGTGGCGAGCAGCACGCGCTCGACGTGTGCGGCAAGGCGGAGGTCTTCACCCTCGGTGAGTCGCTCGGCGGCGTCGAGTCGCTGATCGAGCACCCGGGCCGGATGACCCACGCGAGCGTCGCGGGCACCGACCTGGAGGTGCCGTCCGACCTGGTCCGGCTCAGCGTCGGCATCGAGACCGTCGAGGACCTCCTCGCCGATCTCGACCGCGCCCTTGCCTGAGGTGCCACCCTCGAACGGCACCGTCGTCTGCGTCGACTTCGGGTCGACCTTCACCAAGGCATCGCTGGTCGATCTCGGGACCGGCGAGATGGTCGCGGCCGCGAGTCACCCGACCACCATCGACACCGACGTGCTCGACGGCTTCGACGCCTGCCTCGCCGAGCTGACCGCGCAGGACCCGCGCGCACTTGAGGCCGCGGTGCTGGCCTGCTCCAGCGCCGGCGGCGGGCTGCGCATCGCCGTCGTCGGCAACGAGGAGCTGGTGACCGCCGAGGCCGGCCGACGCGTCGCCCTGTCCAGCGGCGGCAGGGTCGTGGCCGTGCTCTCCGGCGGGCTCGATGCGGGGCGGTACGCCGACCTGCGCGACGCGCTTCCCGACGTCGTGCTGCTCGTGGGCGGCACCGACGGCGGCAACAGCAGCCAGCTCACCGCCGACGCCGACTTCCTCGCGGCCGTCCGCTGGTCCGGCCCGGTGGTCGTCGCGGGTGACGTGGAGGCGCAGTCGACGGTGGCCGCGGCGTTCGAGGGGTCGCGGACGCCGTACGTCCTCGCCGCCAACGTGGTGCCCAGGATCGGCGTGCTCGCGGCCGAGCCGGCGCGCGCCGCGATCCGCGAGATGTTCCTGGCGCACGTGATCGGGGGCAAGCACCTGAGCAGGCGCACCGACTTCACCGCGATGGTCCGCGGCGCGACTCCCGACGTCGTGCTCACCGGCGTGGAGCTGCTCGCGCGTGGACTGGATGAGGCACGGCCGGGCGCCGGCGACGTGGTCGTGGTCGACGTCGGCGGCGCGACGACCGACGTGCACAGCGTCGTCGAGCTCGACCCGGAGGAGAGCGGTCTCGCGCGCGACGTGGTCGCCACGACCCCGGTCACGCGCACGGTCGAGGGTGACCTC
>JAKFFB010000007.1:0-11039 GCA_036675425.1 Actinomycetales bacterium
GCTGGTCGCCGCGCCCGCGGGCGACGACCCGACGTCGGCGCTGGTCGGCGCGACCGGGCTCGCGGCCTGGGTCGTCGCGCTCTGGCTGCTGCTCGCGACGGTGGTGACCGCCGGCGGGCACCTGCCCGGCCGGACCGGTCGCGCCGCCGCCCGCGCGTCCCGGCGGACCGCCCCGGCGGTCGTCCGGCGCGCCGTCGAGCTCGCCCTCGGGCTGACCGTCACCACCGCCGTCCTCGGCGCCGGACCGGCCGCTGCCTCGGCACCCAGCCTCGACTGGGGCACGCAGGTGGGGGCGTCCGCCCCCGCCCTCGACTGGGGTTCCGCACCGACCGCCCAGCCCGAGCCCCAGCCCGAGCCCGAGCTGACCGCCGTCGTCGTCGCTCCCGGCGACTCGCTCTGGACGCTCGCCGAGCGCGACCTCGCGCAGCGCTCAACCACCCCGCCGTCCGACGCCGCGGTCGCCCAGGCCTGGCCGGCCTGGTGGGCCGCCAACCGCGAGGTCGTCGGCCCCGATCCGCACCTGCTCCACCCCGGCACGTCGCTCACCCCGCCCACGCAGGCCTGAACCAGGAGACCCCGCATGTCCGTCACCAACGCCGAGCGACCCGTCGCCCTCGCCCCCGCGCTGCCGCCGCTGCGGCTGCTGCCCGTCCCGGCCTGCGAGCCGCCGTACGACGACGAGCTCCCGCCGCGCACCGGTCCGACGACGGCCCCCATCGGTCCGCTGCGGGCCCTGACGCCGCCGCCGCTGCGGCTGGTCCCGCCGGCCCGGACCTACGACGAGGACGAGGAGCCGGTGCGCACGCCGGTCTCCGACCTGCCGCCGGCCCGGCCCGTCGCGCTCGCGCTGGTGCAGGGCCTGCTCGAGGTGCTGGCGGGCGTACGGCCGGTCAGCCAGCTGCAGCGCGGCACGACGCCGGAGCTGTTCCTGCAGCTCGAGCAGGTCGTCCACAGCCGGCCGCGCAGCGCGGGCCCGCGGCCGGGCGCCGGTGCGGTCCGCAGCCTGCACGTCCAGGAGCGCCCGGAGGGCGTGGCCGAGGTGTGCGCGACGGTGCGCCGCGGCCCGCGGATGGCCGCGGTGGCGCTGCGGCTCGAGGGCGTCCGCGGCCGCTGGTGCTGCACGGAGCTCGCCGGGCTCTGAGCCCGGAGGGGCTCAGCCCTGCCGCGAATCCCCGTGGCACCGCTTGTACTTCCGGCCCGACCCGCAGGCGCAGAGCTCGTTGCGGCTCTGCGTGTGGGCGGCGCCGGACGACGGCGCCGGCGAGCCACCCGTCGACGACCCCGGGCCGCTGTACTGCACCTGGGCCGGCCGCTCGGGGCGACCGAAGGCCTCGGGCAGCACCGCGGCGGGCGGCGGGGTGGGAGCGCTCGGAGCCGCCGCAGGAGCGGCAGCCGGCGCAGCCGGAGCGACGGGGGCGGCAGCAGGAGCGCCGGCGTCGTCGGTCGGCAGGTGCTCGACCATCACCTCGCCCGGGTTCTCCCCCGGACCGGTGGCGACCAGGTCGGCCGGAGCGGCCGGCGGCGGAGCGGCCTCGGCGGCGTCGGTCTTGACCTCCACGTTGAACAGGAAGCCGACCGACTCCTCCTTGATCGCCTCCATCATCGCGTTGAACATGTCGAAGCCCTCGCGCTGGTACTCGACCAGCGGGTCGCGCTGACCCATCGCGCGCAGGCCGATGCCCTCCTGCAGGTAGTCCATCTCGTAGAGGTGCTCGCGCCACTTGCGGTCGACGACCGACAGCAGCACCCGCCGCTCGAGCTCGCGCATGACCGGCTCGCCGTTCGGGGCGACGCCGAGCGAGGCCTCGCGGTTCTCGTACGCCGTGTGCGCGTCGGCGGTGATGTCCTCGATCAGGCTCTCGGCGGAGACCCCGTCGCGGTTGTCGTCGTAGTCCTCGAGCTTCAGGCTGATCGGGTAGAGCGTCTTGAGCGCGCCCCACAGCTGCTCGAGGTCCCAGTCCTGCGGGTAGCCCTCGGCGGTCGCGGCGTAGACGTAGCCCTCGATCACGTCGTCGACCATGTGGCTGATCTGCTCGTGCAGGTCCTCGCCGGAGAGCACCTTGCGGCGCTCGTCGTAGATGACGGTGCGCTGGCGGTTGAGCACCTCGTCGTACTTCAGGACGTTCTTGCGGATCTCGAAGTTCTGCTGCTCGACCTGGGTCTGCGCGGAGCGGATCGCGCGGCTGACCATCTTGGACTCGATCGGGACGTCGTCCGGGATGTTGAAGCGGTCCATGATCGTCTCGACGGCGCTGGCGTTGAACAGCCGCATCAGGTCGTCGCCGAGCGAGAGGTAGAAGCGGGACAGGCCCGGGTCGCCCTGGCGGCCCGAGCGGCCGCGGAGCTGGTTGTCGATGCGGCGCGACTCGTGCCGCTCGGTGCCGAGGACGTAGAGCCCGCCGGCCTCGACGACCTCCTCGTGCTCGGTCTTGACCGACGCGGTCGCCCGCTCGAGCGCGTCGGCCCAGGCGGCTTCGTACTCCTCGGGCGTCTCGACCGGGGACAGCCCGCGGCTGCGCAGCTCCTGCGCGGCGATGTGCTCGGGGTTCCCGCCGAGCATGATGTCGGTGCCGCGGCCGGCCATGTTGGTCGCGACCGTGACGGCGCCCTTGCGGCCGGCCTGCGCGACGATCGTCGCCTCGCGCTCGTGGTGCTTGGCGTTGAGCACCTCGTGCGGGATGCCGCGCTTGTGCAGCAGCTGCGAGAGGTACTCGCTCTTCTCGACCGAGATGGTGCCGACGAGCACCGGCTGACCGGCCTCGTGCTTCTCGGCGATGTCCTCGACGACGGCGTCGAACTTGGCCTGCTCGCTCTTGTAGACGACGTCGGCCTCGTCGACGCGCTTGGGGTCGCGGTTGGTCGGGATCTCGACGACGCCCAGGCCGTACGTCTGGCTGAACTCGGCGGCCTCGGTCGCGGCGGTACCGGTCATCCCGGAGAGCGTGCCGTAGAGGCGGAAGTAGTTCTGCAGCGTGATCGTGGCGAGGGTCTGGTTCTCGTCCTTGATCCGGACGCCCTCCTTGGCCTCGATCGCCTGGTGCATGCCCTCGTTGTAGCGGCGGCCGGCCAGCACACGGCCGGTGTGCTCGTCGACGATGAGCACCTCGCCGTCGATGACGACGTACTCCTTGTCCTTGCGGTAGAGCTCCTTGGCCTTGAGCGCGTTGTTGAGGTAGCCCACCAGCGGGGTGTTGACCGACTCGTAGAGGTTGTCGATGCCGAGCTGGTCCTCGACCTTCTCGACGCCGCTCTCGAGGATGCCGATGGTGCGCTTCTTCTCGTCGACCTCGTAGTCCACGTCGCGCACCAGCCGCGGGATGATCCGCGCGAACTCGGAGTACCACTTGGTGGCCTGGTCCGACGGGCCGCTGATGATCAGCGGGGTGCGGGCCTCGTCGATGAGGATCGAGTCGACCTCGTCGACGACGGCGAAGTGGTGGCCGCGCTGCACGAGCTCCTCGGCGCTCCAGGCCATGTTGTCGCGCAGGTAGTCGAAGCCGAACTCGTTGTTGGTGCCGTAGGTGATGTCGCAGGCGTACGACGGGCGGCGCACGTCGGGCCGCTCGTTCGCGAGGATGACGCCGACGGACAGCCCGAGGAACCGGTGCACGCGGCCCATCCACTCGGCGTCGCGCTTGGCGAGGTAGTCGTTGACGGTGACGACGTGGACGCCCTTGCCGGTCAGCCCGTTGAGGTAGGCCGGCAGGGTGCAGGTGAGGGTCTTGCCCTCACCGGTGCGCATCTCGGCGATGTTGCCCATGTGCAGGGCGGCACCGCCCATGACCTGGACGTCGAAGTGCCGCTGGCCCAGGGTGCGCCGGGCGGCCTCGCGGCCGACGGCGAAGGCCTCGACCAGGATGTCGTCGACGGTCTCGCCGTCCGCGAGCCGCTGCCGGAAGACGTCGGTCTCCTGGCGCAGCTCGGCGTCGGTCATCGTGAGGAAGTCCTCCTCGACGCCGTTGACGGCGTCGGCGATGGACTTCAGCCGCCGGAGGGTCTTGCCCTCACCGGCGCGCAGGAGCTTCTGCAGGACCACGCGTGTGCACCTCTTCGCTGGACGTCCCCCGCATCGTAGGCGGCAAAGCGGTCGCCGAGCCGGGACGGACCCCGGCACACTGCCGTGCGTGGACCCGACCGAGATCACCGCCGGCCGCCTGCACCTGCGCCCGTGGCAGGAGGGCGACCAGGACGTGCTGCTCGCGGCGGGCAACGACCCCGAGAGCGCCCGCTGGACGAACGTCCCGTCGCCGTACACCCGCGCGGCCGCCGACGAGTGGGTTCGGGTGACCGCCCCCCGCGGCTGGGCCGAGGGAACGGGACTGAGCTTCGCCGTCTGCGACAGCACGACCTCCGAGGTGCTGGCCAGCGTCGCGCTGCGTCCCGGGAGCGACCCTGACGTGTGGGATGTCGGCTACTGGTGCGTGCCCGAGCACCGAGGCGGCGGGGTGGTTCCCGAGGCACTGGGGTCGCTCTGCCGCTGGGGCTTCGGCGTCCTCGGCGCGGTGCGGATCGAGTGGATGGCCCAGGTGGGCAACCACGCCTCGCTGCGCGCGGCGCAGAAGGCCGGCTTCCAGGTCGAGGGGGTGCTGCGCGACGGGATGGTGCTGCGCGGGCAGCACGTCGACGGCTGGATCGCCGGGCTGCTCCCCGGTGACGCGAACGAGGACACCGCGCGCCTCCCGTCGTACGCCGACCGGACCGACGGCGTGGTGACGCTGCGTCGCTGGCGTACGACGGACGCGCCGGAGGTGGCCCGCGCCTGCGCCGACCCCGACATCTCGCGCTGGCTGCCGGTGCCCGTGCCGTACACGCTGGAGGTCGCGCACGGCTACGTCGACGGGATCGTGCCGACCGAGTGGACCGCGGGGACGGCCGCGAACTGCGCGGTCGTCGACGCCGCCGACGGGGCGCTGCTGGGGGCGGTCGGCCTGCGGCTGCGCGACGGGATCGGCGAGCTCGGCTACTGGACGGCGCCCTGGGCGCGCGGCCGAGGGGTGGCCGGCCGTGCGGCGCGGCTGCACGCGCAGTGGGGCTTCGACGTGCTGCACCTGCCGCGGATCGAGCTGCTCGCCGACCTCGGCAACACCGCCTCGCAACGGGTCGCCGAGAAGGCCGGCTGGGTGCGGGAGGGCGTCGCCCGGGCGGTGCGCGGCGCCCCGCGCGACCCCGCCCGCCGCGTCGACATGGTGGTCTACGCCCTGCTGCGTCAGGACGTGTAGTTGCGGCGCTGCCAGGAGGTGCTGGCCGACGGGGCGGCGTGCGCGGGCCGGGAGCGGCGCGGCTTCGGCGGCTCCGGCACGGCGTCGGGGTCGAACGGCTCGGCCCGGAACCCCCGCAGCCGCAAGGAGTTCGTCACGACGAAGATGCTGGAGAACGCCATCGCCGCGGCGGCGATGACCGGGTTGAGCAGCCCGGCCAGGGCGAGCGGGATGCCGAGCACGTTGTAGGCGAAGGCCCAGAACAGGTTGCCCTTGATGACCCGCAGCGTGCGGCGGGACAGCCGGATCGCGTCGGCGGCGCTGGTCAGGTCGCCGCGCACGAGCGTCAGGTCGCTGGCCTCGATCGCGACGTCGGTGCCGGTGCCGATCGCGAGGCCGAGGTCGGCCTGCGCGAGGGCCGGCGCGTCGTTGACGCCGTCGCCGACCATGGCGACGACGCGGCCCTCCTCCTGCAGCCGCTTGACGACGCTCACCTTGTCGGCGGGCAGCACGTCGGCGATCACCTCGCTGATCCCGACCTCGCGGGCGACCGCCTTGGCGGTGGCCTCGTTGTCGCCGGTGAGGAGCACGGGGGCCAGCCCGAGCGCCCTCAGCCGGCGGACCGCCTCGGCGCTGCTGGGCTTGACGGTGTCGGCGACGACCAGCGCGGCGCGCACCTCGCCGTCCCAGCCGGCGACGACGACGGTCCGCCCGGCGGCGCGCGCCTCGTCGACGCTGTCCTGCAGCGACTCGGGCATCGTCAGCGACCAGTCGGCGAGCAGCTGCGGCCGACCCGCGACGACGGCGTGGCCGTCCACGACGCCCTGGACGCCGAGACCCTCGCGGTTCTCGAAGGACTCGACGGGCGGCAGGTCCAGGCCGCGCTCCCGGGCGGCAGCGGCGACGGCCCGGGCGATCGGGTGCTCGCTGGCGTCCTCGAGCGCGCCGACCAGGCGGAGCACCTCGTCCTCCTCGGCACCGGACGTCGCCACCGACACCAGCGCCATCTGGCCGGTCGTGACGGTCCCGGTCTTGTCGAGCACGACGGTGTCGACCCGGCGGGTGGACTCGAGCACCTCGGGGCCCTTGATGAGGATCCCGAGCTGCGCACCGCGACCGGTGCCCACCAGCAGGGCGGTCGGGGTGGCCAGCCCGAGGGCGCACGGGCAGGCGATGACGAGGACGGCGACCGCGACGGTGAGCGCCTTCGACGTGGACGCGCCGGCACCGAGCCACCAGCCGAGACCGGCGACGGACAGGGCGATCACGATCGGGACGAAGACCGCGGCGACCCGGTCCGCGAGCCGCTGCACCGGCGCCTTGCCGGTCTGCGCCGCGGTGACCAGGCGGCCGATCTGGGCGAGCGCGGTGTCGCTGCCGACGCGGGTGGCCTCGACGACGAGCCGGCCGCCGACGTTGACGGTGGCGCCGGCGACGGAGTCGCCCTCGCCGACCTCGACCGGGACGGACTCGCCGGTGAGCAGCGAGAGGTCGACGGCGGAGCGGCCCTCGACGACGGTGCCGTCGGTGGCGATCTTCTCGCCCGGGCGGACGACGAACCGGTCACCCACGACGAGGGCGTCGACGGGGACGCGCTCCTCCGTGCCGTCGGCGGTCAGCCGCGCGGCGTCCTTCGCGCCCAGCGCCAGCAGCGCCTTGAGCGCGGCGCCGCTGCTCCGCTTCGCGCGTGCCTCGAGGTAGCGGCCGGCCAGCAGGAACGCCGTCAGCGCCGCGCCGACCTCGAGGTAGAGCTCGGGGGCGCCGGTGTGCGCGCCCGGCAGCAGCTGGAAGGGCATGGTGAAGCCGGTGTCGCCGGCGGCGGTGGTGAGCAGCACGACGACGGAGTACGCCCAGCTGACCAGGGCGCCCATCGACACGAGGGTGTCCATCGAGGCGGTGCCCAGCTTGAGGTTCGCCCAGGCGGCCCGGTGGAACGGCCACGCCCCCCACAGCACGACGGGGGTGGCCAGCTGCAGCGCCACCCACTGCCAGTTGTCGAACTGCAGCGCCGGCACCATCGACATCGCCAGCACCGGCAGGGTGAGCAACCACGAGATCAGCAGCCGACGGCGCAACGAGCGGGTCGGGTCGGCCGGTTCGGCCGGCTCGACGTCGGGCGTCTCGGGGGTCGGCAGCACGGCGGTGTAGCCGGCGGCCTCGACGGCCTTCACCAGGTCCTCCGGCGTCACGACCGCCTCGTCGTACTCCACCGACGCCTGCTCGGTCGCGTAGTTGACGGTCGCGGTCACGCCCTCGAGCTTGTTCAGCTTGCGCTCGATGCGGTTCGCGCACGAGGCGCAGGTCATCCCCTGCACCGGCAGGTCGAGGGTGCTCATGGGACCTCCACGGTGAACGGCGCGGTGCGCACCTTCCCGTCCACCTGCAGCTCGAGGAACAGCCGGTAGCGACCCGCTCCGGGCAGCTCGGCGTCGTACGTCGTGGTGGCGCCGCTCTCGCCGGCCGGGTGGACGTGCGCGTACGCGAGGTCGCCGGCGCGGAAGGCGACCAGGTGGCCGCGGGCGCCCAGGTAGGGCTCGGGGACGACCGGCTCGTCGCCGCGGAAGGCGATGAAGGACAGGCGGTTCCCGTCGCGCTCGAGCTCGACCCTCAGGCCGTCGACCGTGACGCTGGTCGCGGGCGCGGGCAGGGCGGTGAGCTCGAGCTCGCCGGGCGCCGCGAGGTCGACCCCGAGGCTGCGCCGCTCGCCGCCGGCGGAGAAGTCCATGACGGCGCGGTAGGCGCCGGGGGCGAGGGTCAGCCGGGTGCTCCACGTCCCGTCGGCCGCGAGGTCGGGGTGCAGGTGCGCGTGCCGGGACAGGTCGCGGCTGACCAGGACCAGGTGCATGCGCTTGCCCTGCTCGACGTCGAACTCCGTCACGGGTCGACCTTGCGCGTCGAGGACGCGGAAGTCGAACATCGTCGCGAGCGACGGCGGCAGCGAGGTGGTCGGGACGTCGAGCCGGAGCCCGCCGGCGGACAGGCTGGTGCCCGTGGCGACGCTCTCGGCGACCGGGGGCGTCAGGTGGCTCTCGGTGACGTGCTCCTCCGGAGCCGGCTCCGCCGCAGCCACGTCGCCGGTCGCCCGCCCCAGCGCGAGCGACCCGACGAGCACCGCCGCCAGCCCGGCCCCGAACAGGCCGAGCTTGACGGCTGGAGGCAGCTCCCTCACGAGGCCACCGCGTAGCCGGCCTCCTCCACGGCCGCCTTGACGGCGTCGTCGGAGAAGCCCTCCCCGCTGACGGTCAGCTGCCCGGTCTCGTGGCTGACGTCGACGCCGCTGACGCCGCTGACCTCGGAGACCTCCTCCCGGACGCTCATCTCGCAGTGCCCGCAGGTCATGCCGGTCACGGTGTAGGTGCGCTGCTCCATGGGATCCTCCTGAGGTGGTGGGGTGCTCTGGTCAAGCATACCCCCTTGGGGTATGTTCCGCACATGACCACTCCACGGGGCTACACCGCCAGCAAGGAGCAGCTGCAGAAGCGGCTCGCCCGGGTGGAGGGCCAGGTGCGGGGCATCTCGCGCATGGTCGAGGAGGACCGCTACTGCATCGACGTCCTCACGCAGATCAACGCCGTGCGCGCGGCGCTCGACAAGGTCGCCCTCGGCCTGCTCGACGGGCACGCCCGGCACTGCCTGATCGGGCACGGCGGCGGGCCGGCCGACCCGGAGGAGCAGGTGCAGGAGCTGATGGGCGCCGTCGGCCGGATGCTCAGCCGCTGAGGCTGCTCCGTACGGCACTACCCCGCTGGAACCGCGCGCCTGGCACCGCCACGTCCCGCGGTTCGAGCGGGGTAGTGAGACAGCTGGTCGCTCAGGTGATCTCGAGCAGCTTCTCGCGCACCGCGTAGACCACGGCCTCCATCCGCGAGTGCAGCTGGAGCTTCTCGAGGATGTTCCTGATGTGGTTCTTGACGGTGTTCTCGCTGATGAAGAGCTGCTTGGCGATGTCGCGGTTGTTCATGCCCTTCGCCACGAGCTTGAGGACCTCCATCTCGCGGTCGGTGAGCCGCGGGGTGGGGACCTGCTGACGGTCGTCGGTCTTCTTGATCATCGAGGCGAACTCGGTGAGCAGCTTGCTCGCCATCGACGGGCTGATCAGCGACTGCCCGCCGTGCACGGCGCGGATCGCGGACGCGACCTCCTCGATGGAGATCTCCTTGAGCAGGTAGCCCATCGCGCCGGCCTTGATCGCGTCGTAGAGATCGGCCTCCTCGTCCGAGATCGTCAGCATGATGATCTTGCTGGACGGGACGGTCTCGTGGATGGCGGTGCACGCGTCGATGCCGCCGCGCTTGGGCATCCGGACGTCCATCAGCACGATGTCGGGCAGCGTCTCCGCTGCGGTCGTCACCGCCTCGGCGCCGTCGCTGGCCTCGCCGACGACCTCGATGTCGGGCTCCTGCTCGAGGACCATCTGCAGCCCGCGCCGGAACAGCGCGTGGTCGTCGACGACGAGCACCCGGATCGGCTCGACCAGCAGACCGCCGGGCGCGGGGACTGGACCCGTCTCGGGCAGATCGGACAAGGGGCCTCCCAGCTCGTCGTGCGACGCGGCACCGAGGGGGACCGCGCGTCATGTCCCGTGTGACCGGGACCGTCCCATCCTGGCACGCGCACGGCGCCGCTCGGGCGAGATCGCCCGAGCGGCGCAGGTGTCGTGCCGTACGACGATCAGCCGGCGGCGAGCCGGATGACGCCGTAGTCGTAGCCGTGCCGGCGGTAGACGACGCTCGGCAGGCCCGTCGCCGCGTCGGCGAACAGGTAGAAGTCGTGCCCGACGAGCTCCATCTCGTGCAGCGCGTCGGCCGTCGTCATCGGCTCCGCCTCGTGGGTCTTGTCGCGCACGATCAGCGTCTCGGTGTCGTCGATGGCGTCGGGGTCGAGCAGCGCCACCGTCTCCATCGCCGTCTCCGGCGAGGACCCGTTGCGGCTGACCCCGACCGGCGGCAGGTCGGGCGCGGGCAGGCCGGCCGTCGCCTCGGCGACGGAGGCCGGCGTGCGCACGCCGTGGTGCACGCGGCGCCGGTCGTGCGCCTTGCGCAGCCGGGCCTCCAGCTTGAGCACCGCGGCGTCGAGAGCGGCGTAGAAGTCGGCGGCGCTGGCCTCGGCGCGGATCACCGGACCCTTGCTGTAGCAGGTGATCTCGACCCGCTGACAGCGATCGGACTGGCGCGGGTTCTTCTCGTGCATGAGCTCGACGTCTATGCGGATCACCCGCGAGTCCAGCCGTTCGGAGGGGGCGAGCTTGCCCGCTACGTGCTCCCGGTAGTGATCCGGGACCTCGACGTTCCGGCCCTTGACGACGATGTCCACGCAGGTCCTCCTGTAGCTAGGGGTAGGGCGGTCGAGCTGCCTCGGGCCCTGCCCGATCTGCTCGTCTCGAGAGCCGCGGTGGCGGCTCCCGCTCGGAGCTCACCTTCCTCTCCGGCTCGGCACGCCCCGCACGGGGCCCACCCGGAACGCTAGTCCGCAGTCGACCCGAAGGACAGGGGTTCTGCCCATCCGGGTGACCCGGCTGCTCCGGTCGACGAGAGCGCTGCGCCCGAACGGCTCCCCCGTCGAGCCGTGGCCGCCACGACGGCGCCCCCGACGACGTCGGCACCCGCGGCCCGCAGCGCCCGCGTCGCCTCCACGAGGGTCGCGCCGGTCGTCACCACGTCGTCCACGACGACCACCGCGAGCCCGTCGAGCCGCCGCCTGACCCGCAGCGCGCCGGACAGGTTGGCCGCGCGCTGCGCGCTGCTGAGCCCGGACTGGTCGGCCACCCGTCGCGCGGGCAGGAGCAGCGACCGCGACCGCGCCGACGGCAGCCGGCGCGCCGCGGCGGCCGCGAGCCGGCGG
>JAKFFB010000002.1:0-11031 GCA_036675425.1 Actinomycetales bacterium
GCGCTCGGTGGTGAGGGCGTCCTGCGCGAGTGCCAGCAGCGCCTCGGCGTCGGTCACCGTGCCGGGGCCACCAGGCGTTTCCGCGGGAACGTCCGGCGCGGGCGTGACGGCGTCTGCGGCCTCTCGCGCGGTACGCGCCTCGGGGGAGCTCAGATCCACATCGAGCTCGGGAGCCGGCTCCCGCCAGCGAGGCAGGTTCGCGAAGAAGGAGTCGCTCGCCGCCCGGACGTCCCGCGCTGTCGTCCCGGCCGGCCAGCCGGGCACCTGCTCGTCCAGATCCACCGGCGACGACGTGCCCGCGGGAACGTCCGCAGGCTCCGGATCCGACTCGGGCTCCGGTCCCGGCTCGAGCTCGAGCTGGGCCGCCACCGACGTTCCCGCGGGAACGTCCTCGACCACGACAGCCGCGGCCTCGGCGTCGCGCTGCCGCTGGAGCTCGGCCTTCTTGGCATCGATCCCGGCCTGCAGCACCGGCAGGAACTCCGCCGGCCCGCTGACGGTCATCGAGAAGCTGCCGTCGTCGTTGTAACGCACCCGGGTCCGCAGCTGCCACGCCGCGGTCTCCGGATCGGCCTCGGCCTGCTCGGCGGCCTGTGCCCGACGCACGCCCCGCACGACGGCCTCGAGCTGCGACGCCGTGGAGTGCCGGGCGTGCTCGACCCAGTCGATCCCGTCCTCCGGTTCGGCGACGCGGGTGATGGCCCGGACCTTGGAGTAGGAGATCCGACCCGCCCGGTACGCCTCAGCCACCGACGGAAGCTCCTCCAACCGGCGCGCGACCCGTACCTGCTCGCGCGCCGCACCGAGCGACAGCCCGACCTTCCACGACAGCCAGTGCGCGCACGACAGCAAGCCCGTCCCGGCCCAGCCCTCCCGCCGGTCGAACTCCGCGACCCACGGCAGCATCTCGGCCTCAGCAGCCGCGATCCGACCTGCGCGCAGGCAGATCCCCTCACCTAGCGCATCGGTGCTCAACGTCGAAAGGCTCGTCATCCCAGCAACTTACGAGCGCCCTCCGACAGTTTCGGACGGGAACTCAGCGCTTGGGGATCACCAGCTCCGGCGAGGACGCGCGGTTGCTGTTGCCCCACGCGTCGAGGACACCGCCGGGCTCGACGACCACGCGGTCGCCGGGGCGCAGCGCGTCCCGACGCTCCGGCGTCACCACCAGCTCCCCTCCCGAGACGGTCGCGGCCAGCCGGTCCACCGCGCCGCTGCGGCGCAGCACGGTGACGGTGCCGCTCGCGGGTGCGGCGTCCTCCTGCCACGGGTGGAAGCGGCAGAAGATGCAGTACGCCTGGTCGTCCGCGGTGCCGGCCCGGTAGCGGTAGTAGACCCGCTGCCGGTGCTCGCCGAAGACGCCCTTCTCGGTCTTCTCCCGCTGGTCGGCGACGCTGCGCATCGCCTTCTCCCACTCCCAGCCGTCGGGGTAGTCGATCGGGCCGTACTCGTGGGTGCGGCCGTCGAACAGCTCGGTCGTGGACGGGCCGACGGGGATCCGGACGCTGCCGTCCTCGGCGACGCGCGGGGCGCCGACCGTGATCCCCGACCACGGCTGCACGCGGAACGGCTTGCTGGTCAGGGAGTACGGCTCGACGGCGTCGCCCGGTGCCGTCCGGTGCTTGCCCTCGACGGTGAAGCGGTAGGTGCCGACGGGGGTCGCGCGGTGGCGCCGGCCGGTCAGGTCCGGCAGCTCGACCTCGGAGACGAACGCCTCGAAGCTCGCCGTCCACTCCCACACGAACTCGCCGGCCGCGAACGCCGGCAGCTCCTCCGGGGTCGGGAAGCGGACCTCGGTCTGGACCGCGCCGGTCTGGTCCTCGTACGGCACCCAGGCGCCGTCGACCAGCCGCTCGACCCGCACCTCGGGGAGGTCGGTGTACGACGAGCCGCCGGTGAAGCCGATCACCGCTCCGCCGAAGCGCTCGACGTCGACCGGCTGGCTGGTGATGCCCGGCGTGCCGCCGTCCGCGGGGAGCGCGGCGTCGTACGCCTTCGTGTGCGCCCGCGCCAGCTCGCCCATGCCCTGGCTGACCACGCGGGCCCGACCCGACTCGGCCTGGTAGGCGAGGTCGAGCGGGCTGAGCGTCACCGGGTCGCCGCCGCGCAGCGACGCCGCGAGCATCACCAGGCGGGTCGCGAGGTAGTCGGCGCCGTGCAGGCCGAGGCCGTTGAGCGCCTTGCGGTAGTGGTCGTAGCCGCGCATCTCGCGGTACTCCGGCGTGTAGCCGAAGTAGTCGTTGGCCATGCCGATTGCGACGGTCAGGCCGTAGCCGTCCTCCGCGCCGTACTCGGTGATCTCGCGGTGGGTGAAGTTGCCCTTGATCTGCGCCGGGTCGGCCGGCTCGGCCTCACCGCCGAGGTCGGTGTGGGCGTTCTCCAGCTCCTCCCACCCGTCGGCGTCGTTGTTGATCTGCGCCTTCATGCGGCGGTACTCGAGGTCGGTCACCGGCTCGAGCACCGGCCACGGGCCGGCCTCGCGGAAGGAGCGCGGGTCGGCGCAGGACCAGGTGGTGTCGGCGTTCTGCTGGCAGAAGTCGCTGCCGTCCGGGCGCTTCTGCGTCGTCCAGTCCCAGCCCTTCCAGACGTCGCCCGTCACCTTGTTGAGGCGGGACTGGATGTTCAGCGCGCCGTCGGTGAACTGCTCGCACGGGCAGAACGTCGCCGCGATGTCGCCGATCCGCACCGCCATCAGGTGCACGGCGGCGGTCTCCTCGACGCCGGTGAAGGCGGTGCCGGTGTAGGACTCCGGGATCGGGACGCCGGCCTCCTTGAGCTGGTCGTAGACCTCGCGCTCCTCGAACGGCGTGGCCTCGACGACCGGCTGCCCGACGTTCTCCCCGACGGTGTTCTCGCAGTCGGGGAAGCCGAGCACCGGCACCTGCCAGTTGCCGTGGAAGAGCGAGGCGGTGTTGCAGTTGCTGATGCCGGGCACCGGGCGCATGAACGGCGGCGCGAACCGCTCGCTCGCGACGGCGACGTCGAGGTCGCTGCCGAAGGGCACGAGCTCGACGGGCGGCCCGTCCGTACGCGGGTTGTGCGGGTCGTACGGCGCCGGCTGCTCGTTCTCGTCGAGCGCGCGGTAGGCGCGGAGCACGGCGTCGGCGAACAGCCGCGCACCGGCGTCGATCTGCTGCCAGCCGCTCTCCTGGAACTCGCGGCGCTCGTGCGGCTCGTGCACGCGCAGGTCCTTGTGCGGGCCGGACGAGCCGGTCTCGCGCTGGCTCATGACGCTGGTCGTGCCGAGCTCGCGGTCGACGACGCGCATGGCGGCGTGCGTGATGTCGCCGCTGAAGAGCTCGTAGCCCCAGGTGAACTCGGGGTGCAGCCCGAGCGTGATCCAGTTGGCGTACGGGTCCGGGTTCGCGGGGTCGGTCATGTCGTCGACGCGGACCACCGTCAGCTGCCCGGTCGTGTGCGAGAACGGCTGCCCGGCGGGGGTGCCGTCGTCGGCGACCTTCGGCCCGATGGTGTGCGCGGTGATCTCGTTGAACGGCACGGTGGCCGCACCGATCCGGACGGGACGGATGTCGGCGCTCGCGTCGATGACGGCCTGCGCCATGCGGGTCGCCATGTACTCGAAGAAGCGCAGGTCGAAGACGTCCTGGAAGACCCAGGTGCCCCAGCTCGGCGTCGAGTAGAAGGGGGAGTTGTGGTTGTGGCTGACCGTGATGGCCAGGTTGTCCTCGGTGATGCCGGTGACGACGCCCTCCTGCAGACCCGTGGACACCTCGAGGTCGTGCTGCTCCAGGATCTGCGCGACGCGCCGGTTCAGCAGGTCGTTGGGCAGGTAGAGGTCGTTGGCGACGACGGCGAACCGCTGCTCGTTGACGCCCTCGACGACCAGCGCGCGGGTCACGGTGCGCGACTGGATGCCCCGGGCGGGCCGCTTCTTGGTCGCGTGCAGGAAGGGGTCGACCTGCCCGCCGTAGACCGCGGAGGGCTGCTGGGTGTCGGGGATGTCCTCGGCGAACTGACCGCCGCCTGCGCCGAGGTGCCAGGACGCGTCGACGGAGGCGACGCCGGCGCGGGTCGTCGGTCCGTTCGGCAGGAGGTCGGTGGCCGGCTCGACCAGGTCGCCGAGCGCGGCGGCGGGAGCGGCGAGGCCGAGGACGAGCAGGCAGGTGACGGCACGCAGCAGCGCGCGCCGTCCGGGGCGGGAGGGCACCGGGGAGCTCCGTTCGGGCGAGGGTGCTCCGAGGTTTCGACATCGGGGGTGCAGAGTCCTGCCGTGGTCCGCGCTTCCATGATCCACAGAAGCATCGGCCGCCACAGCGGCGGTCGCCGGCGCCTACGCGGCCAGACCTTCTGTGGATCTTCAGGGGTCGCGGGCTTCTGGCAGGCTGTTCCTGCTCGGGAGGGCTCGCATAGTGGTCGAGTGCGGCGGTCTTGAAAACCGCTAGGGGTGCAAGCTCCTCAAGGGTTCGAATCCCTTGCCCTCCGCTGGGTAGATCAACTCCATGGCTCTCCGTCGTCCCCGCCTGCCCGCGTCCCGGCTCGGCAAGCTCCTCCTGCTCGCCCCGGTGGCGCTCGTGCTCGGGCTGCTGCTGCTCGGAGCGATCGCGTACTCGCAGGTCGAGGTGCTGGAACCCGACGAGGTCGCGCTGCCCGAGGCGACGGTCGCCTACTACGACGACGGGAAGACCGAGCTCGCGCGACGGGGGACCAACCGCACCAGCGTGCAGCTGCAGGACGTGCCCGAGCACGTGCGCAACGCCGTGCTCGCCGCGGAGAACCGCCGCTTCTACTCCGAGCCCGGCATCAGCCCGAGCGGCATCCTGCGCGCCGCGTGGGCGAACGTCCGCGGCGGCGAGATCAGCCAGGGCGGGTCGACGATCACCCAGCAGTACGCCCGCGCGCAGTACCTCAGCTCCGAGCGCACCTTCACCCGCAAGGCGAAGGAGCTGCTCATCGCCATCAAGCTCGACCGCACCTACGAGAAGGACCAGGTGCTCGAGCACTACCTCAACACCATCTACTTCGGCCGCAACGCGTACGGCATCGAGGCCGCCGCGCGCGCCTACTTCGGCGGGCCGGTCTCCCGGCTGTCCCCCGAGCAGGGCGCCGTCCTCGCCGGCCTGATCCGCGCCCCGAGCGTGCTCGACCCGCGGGAGGAGCCGGAGGCGGCGGAGCGGCGGTTCCGCCAGGTGCTGTCGGCAATGCGCGAGAACGGCTGGTACGACGGGGATCCCACCGCCGCGAAGCTGCCCGGCACGAAGGGCCTCGGCGACCGGCCGGCCGACCTGCTCTACCTCGAGCAGCAGATCCGGCGCGAGCTCCGCGCGCAGGACATCGACCCCGACCAGCCGGGGCTGCGCATCACCACGACCATCAACCAGAGGATGCAGGACGCCGCGCGGCAGAGCGCCGCCGACGTGCTCGAGGGCGTGCCCGGTGAGGTGCGCGCCGCGCTCGTCTCCGTCGAGCCCGGCACCGGTGCGGTGAAGATGTCGTACGGCGGTCGCGTCTTCGGCGAGCAGCAGATGCTCGACGGGGTGTGGCAGGAGCGACGCCAGCCGGGCTCGACCTTCAAGCCGATCGCGCTCGCGGCCGCGCTCAAGGAGGACATCGGGCTGCGCAGCCGCTACGACGGCAAGGACGACCTCGACGTCGAGGGCTACCCCGACGGGCTGTCCAACTTCGGCGACCAGAGCTACCCCCAGGTCGACCTCATCCAGGCGACCGCGAAGTCGATCAACACCGTCTACGTGCCGCTCGGTCTGGACGCCGGGTTGAAGAACGTCGTCTCCACGGCGTACGACCTCGGCATCCCGGAGAGCGCCGAGCTCGAGGCGGTCCCCTCGATCACGCTGGGGACGCAGTTCGTGCGACCGGTCGACATGGCCGACGTCTTCGCGACGTTCGCCGCCGGCGGCGAGCAGGCCGACCCCTACCTCGTCGCCGAGGTCACCCGGGACGGCGAGGCGCTCTTCACGCACGAGGCTGAGGTCGAGCGGGCGCTCGAGGCCGACGTCGCGGCGGACGTGACGCATGCCCTGCAGGCGGTGCTCGGCCCGGGCGGGACGGCTGCGGCCGCAGCGATCGGCCGGCCGGCTGCCGGCAAGACCGGGACGACGACGGACAACACCGCCGCGTGGTTCGTCGGTGCGACCCCGCAGCTGTCGACAGCCGTCGCCCTCTTCGGCCCGAAGCCGGCTGACCGGCTGCGCATCGACGGCGTCCGCGAGGTGACCGGCGGATCGTTCCCGGCGCGGCTCTGGGACGCCTACATGACCTCGGCGCTCGAGGGGCAGCCGGTGGAGGCCTTCCCGCCGCCGGCCTTCGTGGGCGAGGACCGCGGCGCCTCGCCGTCGCCGTCCGCCCCCTCGACCCCGGCCACGACCTCGCCGGGTGCGTCTCCGAAGAAGGACGAGCAGCCCAGCGGGGAGCCGAGCAGGTCCGGCAAGGGCAAGAAGGGCAAGGGCGGGGGCTGATCCGTCAGGCGGCGACGGGGTGCGCCTGGGCCGCGGCGTCGGCCGCGCGCCGGCCGGTGTCCCAGACGCCGACGTGGCCGCGCGAGCAGCGGAAGACGACGTGGATGCCGGTCTCGTCGTTGCGGATGCCGAGGACCTGGCCGGCGAAGACCAGCTGGCGGCGGGAGCACTCGGTGCAGAAGACGTCGAACACGGCAGGTCCTTCGGGAGATTCGGCCCGGCGGGGGTACCGGACGTCGTTCACGGTAGGCGCGTCCCACTCATCGAGGTAGCCTCTCTTTCCTCGGATACCCATAGGGAGTGCCGATGCTTTCCCTGCACCAGCTCCGCTGCTTCACCACGGCGTACGAGCTGCAGTCCTTCACCGCCGCTGCCACCGAGCTCGGCTACGCCCAGCCGTCGCTGTCGGAGCAGATCCGGCTGCTGGAGCGGAGCCTCGGGACGGCGCTGTTCAGCCGGGCAGGTCGGGGCGTCGTGCCGACCGAGGCGGCACACGTGCTGCTTCCCCATGCCCAACGGACGCTGGCCGCCGCGGCGGAGGCCCGCGCGGCCGTCGCGTCGGTGACCGCGCTCGAGACCGGGACCGTGCGCTTCGGCATCTTCGGCACCGCGCGCCTCTACATGGGCGCGACCCTGGTCGCGGACGTGCTCGAACGGCACCCCGGCCTCCGGGTCGAGCTGATCGGCCAGAACTCCAGCGAGGTCGCCGAGGAGCTGCGGCGCGGCCGGCTCGAGGCGGCGATGATCTCGCTCCCCATCGCCGACGAGGGGATGGCGGTGCGGCCGGTCGCCCGCGAGGAGCTCGTCTACATCAGCGCCGACCCGTCCCGGCTGACGTCACCGGTGACACCGAAGGGGCTGTCGGAGGCCTCGCTCGTCCTGCCCGAGACGACCTGGCGCACCCAGGACTCGACCCGGCTCGCGCTCAACCGCTTCGTCCAGCAGGCGGGGCGGGCGCTGCAGACCCGGATCGAGGTCGAGGACGTCGAGACCGCGGTCGAGCTGGTCGCCCGGGGGCTGGCCGACTCCGTCGTCCAGCGCGGGGTGCTGTCCGAGCTCGGTCCGCGGCTCGCACCCGACGTCGGCTGCGTGTCGCTGCGCCCGCGCCTCTACGACAGCATCGCCGTCGTGCACCGCCGCGACGCCGTGCTCTCGCCCGGCGCGCGGCTGGTCACCGAGCTCGCGGTGGAGCGGATCCGCGCGGTGACCGAGCCCGTCGCCGGCTGACCCTGGGTGACAGACTCGCGGCATGCCGACCCCGAAGCTGCCCGACTCCCTGCGCGGGGCCCTGGTCGCCGCCGTCGACGACTCCCCGCCGGCGCGCGAGGCGCTCCGCTACGCCGCCTCACTCGCCGCCGACTGCGGCAAGCCGCTGCACGTGGTGAGCGTCTGGAACTTCGTGATCGGGGTGGCCCCTGACGCCGCGCCGGACGTGCCGCCGACCGAGCAGGCCTGGCAGGAGGAGGCCGAGCGCCGGCTCCAGCGACTGCTGACCGAGGAGCTCGGCGAGTCCCCGGCCGTGCAGGTCGAGCGGGTGGTCCTGCACGGCAACACCACGCCGACCCTGCTCAAGGTCAGCGAGCTGGCCGACCACCTGGTCGTCGGCAGCCGCGGTCGCGGCGGCTTCGCCGGGCTGCTGCTCGGCTCCACCAGCGAGCAGCTGGTCCGGCACGCCTGCTGCCCGATCACCGTCGTCCGCGAGGGCAGCACGGACAGGCAGGGCTAGGCCCGAGCGGTCACCAGCCAGACCGCGGCACCGAGCCGCAGCCCGTCCGAGGCGATCCGCTCCTCGATCACCTGGCGCAGCGCAGCGCGGGCAGCGGTCCGCTGCGCGTCGTCGGCCTTCGACATCAGCACCTGCCCGATCGGGTCCTGCTCGTAGAACGCGAGCACGCTGTCGACGTCGCCCGGGCCACCGACCAGGATCGAGGTCTCCACGGCCTCCACCTCCACCGCGCGCCAGCCCGCCTCGTCGAGCAGCGAGCGCACCCGGTCCGCGTCCGCGAACGCGAACGGCCCGGGCGCGCCCGGGCCGGGCAGGTCCGGCATCGGCACGTGCTCGACCAGCGCGCCGATCGCGGTCATCACCCAGGCGTTCGCCGGCGCCGACTGCCAGGCCACGAAGGCCAGCCGGCCGTCCGGCCGCGTCGCCCGCCGCAGGTTGGCGAAGGCCGCCACCGGGTCGTCGAAGAACATCACCCCGAACCGGCTCACCAGCACGTCGAAGGCGCCCGTCCCGAGGTCGTGCACCTGCGCGTCGGCCAGCACGACCTCGACCCCCGGCGACAGCTCGCGGGCCAGCGCGACCAGCGGCGCGGAGATGTCCACCCCGGTGACGGCTCCGCCGGGGGACACCCGCTCGTACGCCGCCCGGGCCAGCGCACCGCTGCCGCAGCCGACGTCGAGCACCCGGTCACCGGGCTCCAGCGCCGCGGCCTCCAGCACCACGGGGAGGAAGCCCTCGAGCGTGCGGTCGTACCGGTCGGGAGCGTCCACCCAGGCCCGGCTCGCCGGCCCGTTCCAGAGCTCGGCCATCTCCGAGTTCGGCATGCAGCCCTCCTTCCCTCGCGCGGAAGGTAGAGGATGGAGGCACCGACGAGCGAGGGGAGGAACGTGCGCGGGCACCTGGCGTGGACCGCCGCGCGCTCCCTGGCGCACGCCGCCGCCGCCCCGCTCGCGCCCGCGTCCCGGCCGCTCGCCGACTGCGGCGGCACCACCCTCGCCGATCCGCTCGTCGCGCGGACGCCCCTGCCGCCGTGGGACCTCGCGGCGATGGACGGCTTCGCGGTCGCCGGCGACGGCCCGTGGCAGGTCGTCGGCGAGGTGCTCGCCGGAGCGCCCCCGGGCGACCCGCTCGCGCCCGGCACCGCGGTGGCGGTCGGCACCGGCGCGGGCGTTCCCGCGGGAACCTCGGCCGTGCTGCAGGTGGAGCGCGCCGAGCTGCGCGGCGGGATCGTGCACGGGGAGGTCGCCCCCGGGCGGCACCTGCGCCGGGCAGGTGAGGAGTGCGCCGCCGGTCAGGAGCTGCTGCCCGCCGGCACGCCCGTCACCGCGGCGGTGCTGGGCCTGGCTGCCGGCTGCGGTCACGACGAGCTGGTCGTACGGCCGAGGCCGCAGGTCGTCGCCCTCGTCACCGGCGACGAGCTGCTGGAGGAGGGCCTGCCGCGCGACGGGCGGGTGCGCGACGCGCTCGGCCCGCAGCTCGACCCGCTGATCGCAGCGCACGGCGGGGCGCTGGTCGCGACGACGCGGCTGCGCGACGACCCCGACCTGCTGCGCAAGAGCATCGAGACCGCCGAGGCAGGGGTCGTGGTGGTGACCGGGGCGAGCTCCGCCGGGCCGGCCGACCACCTGCGGCCGGTGCTGGTCGGGCTGGGCGCCGAGCTGCTCGTCGACGGCGTCGACTGCCGGCCCGGCCACCCGCAGCTGCTGGCCCGGCTGCCCGACGGCCGGCTCGTGGTCGGCCTGCCCGGCAACCCGTTGGCGGCCGTGGTCGCCGCCGCCACCCTGCTCGCCCCGCTGCTGGCCGGGCTCGCCGGCCGCGCCCTCCGCGAGCAGCGTGCGCTGCTGGGCGAGCCGCTGGAGGCAGGCCGCGGCACGCGACTGGTCCCCGTACGCCGGGACGGGCTGCGCGTCCGCGCGGTCCCGGCCGCGGGGGCGGGGATGCTGCTCGGGGCCGCGCTGGCGGACGCGCTCGCGGTGGTCCCGCCGGGCACCGACCTGCGCGCGGGGGACGAGGTCGAGGTGCTCCCGCTGGCCTGAGGCGTACCGTCCGCGGTCGGACCTTGTCGCGGGAGGATGAACGATGGCCGTCACCGCACCCTGGGCGAACCTGCCACCGGGGCTGGGCGACAGCGTCCGGCCGTACCTCAGCGAGGTCGTCGACGAGGTCATCGGCAGCATCCCGTCGGAGGTGCCGAGCTACGCCCGGCCGCTCGAGGGGCGGTTCGGGCAGGGCGTCCGGCTCGGCGTCGAGGTCGCGCTCGGCCGCTTCCTGGACCTGCCGGGGACCGACAGCCCCGCGCTGGCGCCGGAGGACCGCGACGTCTACTTCGCGCTCGGGCGCGGTGAGCTGCTGCAGGGCCGCAGCCTCGAGGCGCTGCTGGCCGCCTACCGGGTCGGCGCGCGGGTCGCGTTCCGTCGCTTCGCCGACCTGGCCGGCCACCTCGACCCGGGGCTGCTCATGCCGCTCGCGGAGTCGGTCTTCGCCTACATCGACGAGCTCTCCGCGGTCAGCGCCGAGGGCTTCGCCGAGGAGCAGAGCCGCCGGGCGGGGGAGTCCGACCGGCGCCGGGCGGAGCTGCTGACGCTGCTGCTGTCGGGTACGGCCGACGCGCCCTCGGTGGCCGCTGCCGCCGCCGCGGCCGGCTGGACCACGCCCGACGAGGTCGTCGTCGTGGTCGTGGACGAGTCCGCCGGCGGCGGCCTGCGCACCCGGCTCGGACCGGACGCGCTGGTCGCTCCGCACAACGGGGAGGTCGTCGCGCTGCTCGCCGGTCCGCTGCGCCCGGGGCAGCGGGAGACGCTGCGCACGGCGCTCGCCGGGCGGCGCGCGGGGGTCGGTCCCGCCCGGCCCTGCCCCGCCGCACCGGCCAGC
>JAKFFB010000128.1:0-1846 GCA_036675425.1 Actinomycetales bacterium
GGCGCTGGACACGAACTGGGTCAAGCTCGAGGTGATCGGCGACGAGCTCACCCTGCTGCCGGACGCGTTCGAGCTCCTGGTCGCTGCCGAGACCCTGGTGGGCGACGGGTTCGTCGTGCTGCCCTACGCGCCCGCGGACCCGGTGCTGGCCCGCCGACTGGTCGACGTCGGCTGCGCGGCCGTGATGCCGCTCGGCTCGCCCATCGGTTCCGGGCTGGGCGTGCTCGACCCGCACGCCGTCTCGGCGGTGGTGGCCGCCGTCGACGTGCCCGTCGTGCTGGACGCCGGCATCGGCACCGCTTCCGACGCCGCTCTCGCCATGGAGCTCGGCTGCGACGCGGTCCTCGCCGCCAGCGCGGTCACGCGCGCCGACGATCCGGTGATCATGGCCGGAGCATTGCGGCTCGCCGTCGAGGCCGGCCGGGCCGCGCGGCAGGCCGGGCGGATCCCGCGCCGGGCCGCCGCCCGTTCGGCGAGCCCGCTGGCCGGGAGGGTCTCGTGATCCCGCGCCTGGTGCTGTTGACCGACCGGTCGCAGCTCTCCCTCGGCCGCGGCCTGGTCCGGACGGTGTCGGAGTGCGTCGACGCCGGCCTGACCGCCGTCGTCGTGCGCGAGCACGACCTCGCCCCGGCCGCCCGTGCGGCGCTGGTGCGCGAGCTCACCGCGCTGCCCGGCCTGACGGTCATCTCGTCGCGCATCGACGACGCGGCGGTCCACGGGCTGCACCTGGCCGCCCAGCAGCCGGCGCCACGGCAGGGCTGGTGGGGGCGGTCCTGCCACTCGCGCGGCGAGGTTGCGCGGGCGGCGGCCGAGGGCGCCTCGTGGGCCACGCTGTCGCCGTACGCCGCAAGCGGCAGCAAGCCCCGCGCGCGCACGCTCCTCCCGGCCGGCGACTTGGCCGGCCACCCCATGCCGGTGCTCGCGCTCAGCGGGATCGGCGTCCACAACGCTGCCGCTGCCGTCGCCGCCGGCGCTCACGGCGTCGCCGTCATGGGCGCCGTGATGCGGGCTGCCGACCCGGCGTCCGTGGTCGCCGACCTCGTGGAGGCGCTGTGATGACGACGCCGTCCGTGGTCCTGACGATCGCCGGCACCGACTCCGGGGGAGCGGCCGGTACTGCGGCCGACCTCGCCGCGATCGGGCACCACGGCTGCCACGGCGCGTGCGTCGTCACGGCCGTCACCGCCCAGGACACCACCGGCGTGCACGCCGTGCACCCGGTGCCGGTCGACGTGGTCGACGCGCAGATCAGTGCGGTCCTCGACGACCTGCCGGTGACCGTCGTCAAGACCGGGATGCTCGGCTCGCCGGACGTGGTCGCCCTGGTGGCGCGTCGGCTGGCGCACCTCCCGCTCGTCGTCGACCCCGTGCTCGTGGCCACCAGCGGCGCGGTCCTCGGCGACGACTCGGTGGCTCGCGCCTACGTCGAGCTCCTGCTGCCCCGGGCGTTGGTCGCGACCCCCAACCACGACGAGGCCCGCGTCCTCACGGGGCGCGACGGCCCGCCCGCCGACCTGGCAGCGCGGCTGGCGGACCTCGGGTGCGTCGTCGTGCTCACCGGTGGCGAGGCCGGCATCGACTGGCTTGCCGTCCCCGGCGGAACGCCGCGTGCACTCACCCACCAACCGGTCGAGACGACCAACGACCACGGCACCGGGTGCACCCACAGCAGCGCCCTGGCCGCCCACCTCGCACTCGGCGCCACCGTCGCCGAGGCAGCCGAGCGCGCCGCGGCGTACACGCACCAACAGCTCCTGCTCAGCCGCACCTGGGACCTCGGTCGCGGGCGCGGACCCATTGCCCACACAGCACACATCACCCTCGGAGGAAGCTCATGACCGTCCAC
>JAKFFB010000033.1:0-10939 GCA_036675425.1 Actinomycetales bacterium
GAGCTGCCGGTGAGCCGCTCGTAGGCCTCGACGTACTTCGCGCGGGTCTTCTCGAGCACCTCCGCCGGCAGCTCGGGGCCGGGCGGGGTGTGGTCCCACCCGCTGGCGTCGAGCCAGTCACGGACGAACTGCTTGTCGTAGGACGGCTGGGCCCGGCCCGGCTGCCACCCGTCGGCGGGCCAGAACCGGGACGAGTCCGGGGTCAGCACCTCGTCCCCGAGGGTGAGCACCCCCGCGGAGTCGTGCCCGAGCTCGAGCTTGGTGTCCGCTAGCAGGATGCCGCGCTCGGCGGCCAGGGCCGCACCGCGTGAGTAGACCGCGAGCGTGACCCGGCGCAGCTCCGCGGCGAGGTCCGCGCCGACGGCCGCCTCGACGGTCGCGTAGGAGACGTTCTCGTCGTGGTCGCCGACCGCGGCCTTCGTCGCGGGCGTGAACACCGGCGTCGGGAGCTGCGAGCCGTCCTCGAGCCCGGGTGGCAGCTGCTCGCCGCAGATGCCGCCGGTCGCCCGGTAGTCCTTCAGCCCGCTGCCGGTGAGGTAGCCGCGCGCCACGCACTCGACCGGCACCATCTCGAGCCGCCGGCACAGCATCGACCGGCCGCGCAGCTGCGAGGCGAGAGGCGCCAGCGCAGGAGGGAACTCCGAGACCCGCGCGGTCACCAGGTGGTTCGGCACGAGGTCCGCCAGCTGCTCGAACCACCACACCGACAGCCCCGTGAGCACCGCGCCCTTGTCGGGCACGCCGGTCGGGAGCACGACGTCGTACGCCGAGAGCCGGTCGCTCGCGACGAGCAGCAGGTGCTCGGAGTCGACCTCGTAGAGCTCGCGCACCTTGCCCCGGGCGAGCAGCGGGAGGGGGAGGTCCATCAGGTCAGCGCTGCCAGCCGCTCGAAGACCGGCGCGAGCCGCTCGAGGTAGCGCTCCGGCCGGCACACCTCGTCGAGCCGCGCCTCGTCGAGCTTCTGCCCCGCGGCGTCGGCCTCGGCCGTGAGCGTCTGGCGGAACGGCGTGCCCGTCTCCCACGTCTTCATCGCCGCGCGCTGCACGAAGGAGTAGGCGTCCTCGCGGGACAGCCCGCCCTCGACCAGCTCGAGCAGCACGGTCGAGGTGTAGATGAGACCGCCTGAGGACTCGAGGTTCACGCGCATCCGGTCGGCGTCGACGACCAGCCCGGTGACCAGGCGCGTCGTCAGGTGCAGCAGGTAGTCGGTCGCGATGGAGGCGTCCGGCAGCGCGATCCGCTCGGTGCTGGAGTGCGAGATGTCGCGCTCGTGCCAGAGCGGGATGCCCTCCATGACCGGCACGACCTGCGCACGCACGACGCGCGCCATGCCGGCGATGCGCTCGGACGCGATCGGGTTCTTCTTGTGGGGCATGGCCGAGGAGCCCTTCTGCCCCTTGCCGAACGGCTCCCACAGCTCGCGCACCTCGGTCCGCTGCCCGTGCCGCACCTCGAGCGCGAACGCCTCGCACACCGTCGCGATGACGGCCAGCGCGGACACCCACTCGCTGATGCCGTCGCGGATGACGACCTGCGTCGCCGCCGGCGCCGGGGTCAGGCCGAGCCGGGACGCGATCGTCTGCTCGACCGCCGGGTCGATGTTGGAGTACGTCCCGACCGCACCGCTGATCTTCGCGACCGCGACGGCTTCGCGCGCGCGGCGGAGCCGGTCGCGCGAGCGCGCCATCGCGAACGCCAGGTCGGCGATGCGGTGGCCGAGGGTGGTGGGCTCGGCGTGGATGCCGTGAGTGCGCCCGACCTTCACGGTGTCCTTGTGCTGCAGACCCAGGTCCCGCAGCGCCGCGACGAGGGCGTCGCACTTCGCCAGCAGGATGTCGGTCGCCTCGACCAGCTGCAGGGCGAGCGCGGTGTCGAGCAGGTCCGACGACGTCATGCCGAAGTGGACGTACGCCGCTGCCTCGCGCGGCTCGGTGTTGTCCGCCCACGCGGAGAGGAACGCGATGACGTCGTGCTGGGTCACCGCCTCGATCTCGGCGACGGCCTCCGGGGTGGGCGGCGCGGCCGCGGCCACCGGGGCGACGCAGTCCGCGGGGACGACGCCGGCGGCGGCGTGCGCCTCCAGGACGAGCACCTCCACCTGGCACCACAGCTCGTACTTGTGGGCCTCGCTCCAGACCCGGCCCATCTCGGGCAGGGTGTAGCGCTCGATCACAGCGGGACTCCTCGGTCGACGAGCACCCAGTCTCCCAGAGACGACGACGGAGCCCCGGCGCAGGTGCGCCGGGGCTCCGGTTCGTGCGGGGTCGAGCTAGCCGAGCTTGCTGACGGCCTCGACAGCGGCCTCGGTGCCGGCCTCGATCGCCTTCTCGACGTCCTTGACCGAGCTGGCCGCGCGGGTCTGCGCCCGGTCGGCCAGCTTCACGGCGCGCTGGGTGCTGTCCTGGCGGCGGACGGCCCGGACGAGCTTCTCGCCGTCCTTGGCGACCTCGGTGTAGCCGCGCTGCGCGCGCTCCGCCAGGTCACCGGCGGTGGCGAAGACGTCCACGATGCGGCCGCGGGTGCGGGCCGGCGTGCTGACGACCGTGCTCGTCAGCGTCGACGGCAGGGCACGGACACCGGCGGTGGCGCGGTCGACGACGCCCAGCGTGAAGAGCAGCGGGCGGGTCGGCTGCGACGCCACGGCGTTGACCTCGGCCTGGAAGGCACCGACGACGCGACGGGTGTGGGTCGTCACGCCCTTCTCGGTCCGGCGGGTCTCGCGCTTGGCGGTCGTGCTCGCCTTGCGGCCGGCGCTCGTCGCCGTCTTCTTGGCGCTCGTGGCCGTGGCCTTGGCGTTGGACTTGGTGGTGCGGGCCTGCGTGGCGGTGCTCATGGGAGGTTCCCCTCGGTCGAGTGCAGAAGTGGTGCTCTCCTACTGCTTGCCCCCTGCTAGCAAGAGCAAGCACTTACGGCGGTGTGGCCCGCGTCACGATCAGCCGAAGCGGCCGACGCGGTAGCTGCTCGTGTAGATGGCCTGCAGGCGGACGCGGTCCGAGCCGGTGGAGGCGACCCACATGTTCCCGTCGCCGGCGTAGATCGCGACGTGCGTGACGGTGCCGCTGCTGTTGTGGATGGCGATCAGGTCGCCCGGGCGCTTGTCGCTCTTGGCGACCTTGGTCGAGGCGGCGTACTGGTCACCGCTCGACCGCGGGAGCTCCTTGCCGAGCTGGCGGAAGACGTAGAGCACGTAGCCGCTGCAGTCGAACGCGTCCGGACCGGTGGCGCCGTAGCGGTAGTCCTTGCCGTCGTGCTTGGCGGCCTCCTCGACCACCCGCGCGCCGAACGACGACGTCTGCTCGGTGGCGGCGGCGGGGGAGGCCGTGGCGACGACCCCGGCGGGCAGCAGGAGCGCGCCGGTCAGGCCGGCGACGACGGTCCAGCGGGACAGGGGCAGGGTGCGAGACAGCACGGTGTTCTCCTTCTCCGGGCCCGCCTGCGTTCCACGCCCGGGCACCGGGCTGGAGAGGGGGTTCGGCTCGCGGCGCGACGGCCTGCAGAGCCCGCCGGGGACAGGCCCGCACCCGGCAGCAGCGCGCCGGCAACCGGCGCTCGGTGTCGAGTGTACGCCCGATTCGTCCGTTTCCGGGCGGAGGTGAGCCTTCCCACTCAGGGAATGCGGATCCGTCCCTCGACCGCGGCACGGGCGATGTCGGACCGCCAGTGGGCCCCCCGCAGCGACACCGCGGCCACCCCGTCGTACGCCCTGTCCCGGGCCTGGGCCAGCGTGTCGCCGACGGCCGTCACGGACAGCACCCGGCCGCCTGCGGAGCGCACCGAGGCGCCGTCCGCACGGGTTCCGGCGTGCAGCACGTCGACGCCGACCGGCACCTCACCGAGCACCACGGGGTCGCCGGTCACCGGCGCCGCCGGGTAGCCCTCGGCTGCCACCACGACCGTCACGGCCGCGCCGTCGTGCCACTGCAGGCGACCGACCGCGTCGAGCGTCCCGCGGGCGCAGGCCTGCAGCACGCCGGCGAGCGGCGTCTCCAGCAGCGCCAGCACCACCTGCGTCTCCGGGTCGCCGAAGCGGCAGTTGAACTCGATCACCTGGGGACCGGTCGAGGTCATCGCGAGCCCGGCGTAGAGCAGGCCCGCGAAGGGCGTACCGCGCTCGGCCAGCTCGTCGACCACCGGCTGCAGCACCTCGCGCTGCACCCGCTCGACCGTGCCGTCCGGCAGCCACGGCAGCGGCGCGTACGCCCCCATCCCGCCGGTGTTCGGGCCCTCGTCGCCGTCGCCGACCCGCTTGAAGTCCTGCGCGGGCAGCAGCGGTACGACGGTGGAGCCGTCCGAGAGCGCGAACAGCGACACCTCCGGCCCGTCGAGGTAGGCCTCGACCACGGCGGTGCTGCCGGGCGCGTCGAGCACGTCGCGGGCGAAGGCCTGCGCCACGGCGAGATCGCTGCCGACGTGGACCCCCTTGCCGGCGGCGAGGCCGTCCGCCTTCACGACGTACGGCGGGGCGGTCGCGGCGAGGTGCTCCGCGCAGGCGCTCGCGTCGGTGAAGACCTCCGCGGCCGCCGTCGCCACCCCCGCGGCCCGCATGACGTCCTTGGCGAAGCTCTTGCTGCCCTCGATCTGCGCGGCGGCGGCGGACGGGCCGAAGCAGTCGACGCCTGCCTCGCGCAGCGCGTCGGCGACCCCTGCCACCAGCGGCACCTCCGGCCCGACGACGACCAGGTCGGCCGCGACCTCCCGCGCGAGCGCCACCACGGCCGCCGGGTCGTCCGCGCGGACGGGGCGGTTCTCGGCCAGCGCAGCGGTCCCGGCGTTGCCGGGGGCGCACACCAGCGCCGAGACCGAGGGGTCCCGCGACAGGGCCAGCAGGAGGGCGTGTTCACGGGCGCCGGAGCCAAGGACGAGGATCTTCACGGAATCGACGCTAACTGGCAGGGTTGATCCACTTGACGGCGGTGAGGGGACAGGGCGTGGAGACAGCGGTGCTGCTGTGCGTGCCGGAGGCCGATGAGCTCGTCGGCCCGTGGCGGGACAAGGGCGACCCCTCGGCGTCCGCGGGGGTGCCGGCGCACGTGACGCTGCTCTACCCGTTCCTCGACAGCGAGCGGGTCGACGAGGGGGTGCTCGCCGAGCTGGCCTGGTTCTTCCGCGGGATCGACGCGTTCGCGTTCCGCTTCGACGCCGTGGACGAGTTCCCCGACGCCGGCGTGCTCTACCTCGACCCCGAGGACCGGGCGCTCGACGACCTCGCCTCCGCGCTGGCCCGCCGCTGGCCGGAGGCCCCGCCGTACGGCGGAGCGGTCGACACGCCGCACGCCCACCTCACCGTCGTCCGCACCGCGAACGACGTGATGCGCGCCGAGGCAGCAGCCGCGATGCGCGACGGGCTGCCGCTCGCGGCGACCGCCGCCCGCGCGGCGCTGTGGACGTGCGACGAGGACGGCCGGTGGAGCGAGACGCACGTCTTCGAGTTCGGCCTGGCCGAGCGGCCCGACTAGGCGCGCGAGTCCACCGCCGGGAGGTTCTTGCGGATCCCGCGCTCGAGGCCGGTCGCGATGACCTTGTCCAGCCCCGGGACGACCGCCCCGAACTCGATGACGTAGGTCAGCCTCGACCCGGAACCCGCTGGGGCGAAGCGCATCTCGCCGCGGTGGTTGCGCAGCGGGCTGCCCTTGGTGATGCGGTAGACGATCAGCTCGTTCGGCACCGCCTGGGTCACCGTCTCCTCGAACGCCGGCAGCGGGCCGAGCTTGAGGCTGCGCACCGAGCCGACGCCGTTGCGGCTGTCGTGGCCGTCGCGCACGCGGGTGATCCGGGCTCCGAACAGCGGCCCGAGGTTCTCGTGCTCGGCGAGGTAGGCGTAGACCCGCTCGACGGGAAGGGCGAAGTCCTGGGTGATCTCGATGCGCTGCACGGTCCGGGACCCTAGCCCGCGCCGCCCCGACACCCGGTGATCCACGTGAGGTCGTAGGTGGTTTCGCGACGCCGATCCACCCACAAGGTCACGTGGATCACGGGGCTTGTCGGCGCAGCTCAGCCCAGCAGCGGGCGGAGCTCGAGGGTCTGCTCGCGGTCCGGCCCCACCCCGATCGAGGCGAACGGCGCGCCGCTCATCTCCTCGAGCGCCGTGACGTACGCCTGCGCCTTCTTCGGCAGGTCGTCGAACGTCCGGGCGCCGGTGATGTCCTCGTCCCAGCCGTCGAGCAGCTCGTAGACCGGCGTCGCGTGGTGGA
Organism: Actinomycetales bacterium; assembly: GCA_036675425.1. Taxonomy (GTDB): domain Bacteria; phylum Actinomycetota; class Actinomycetes; order Mycobacteriales; family SCTD01; genus SCTD01. The sequence continues at coordinate 6,192 of JAKFFB010000033.1, forward strand.
AGTCGGTCTGCGTCATCGGCATCTCGTCGAAGCGCCGGCCGTCGACCTCGTACGCCACGCAGACCGGGACCTTCTCCCACCCGGTGAGCACGTCGAGCTTGGTGAGCACGAAGTCGGTGACGCCGTTGACGCGCGCGGCGTAGCGGGCGATGACCGCGTCGTACCAGCCGCAGCGGCGCGCGCGGCCCGTGGTGGTGCCGTACTCGTGGCCGTTCGCGCGCAGCCGCTCGCCGTCGGCGTCGAGCAGCTCCGTCGGGAACGGCCCCTCGCCCACGCGCGTCGTGTAGGCCTTCACCACGGCGATGACCTTGTCGACGCGGCGCGGGCCGATGCCGCTGCCGGTGCAGGCGCCGCCCGCGGTCGCGGACGAGCTCGTGACGAACGGGTACGTGCCGTGGTCGACGTCGAGCAGCGTCGCCTGACCGCCCTCGAGCAGCACGGTCTCGCCGCGATCCAGTGCCTGGTTGAGCACCAGACCGGTGTCGGCCACCATCGGCCGGACCCGGTCGACGAAGGACAGCAGCTCCTCGACGACCGCGTCGGACTCGACCGCCTTGCGGTTGTAGACCTTGACGAGCAGGTGGTTCTTCAGGTCGAGCGCGGCTTCGACCTTCTGGCGCAGGATGTTCTCGTCGAACAGGTCCTGCACGCGGATGCCGATCCGGTTCATCTTGTCGGCGTAGGTCGGGCCGATGCCCCGGCCGGTGGTGCCGATCTTGCGCTTGCCGAGGAAGCGCTCCGCGACCCGGTCGAGGGTGCGGTTGTAGGACGCGATGAGGTGGGCGTCGGCGCTGAGCAGCAGCTTGTCGCAGGACACGCCGCGGGCCTCGAGCGCGTCGATCTCCTCGAAGAGCACCGACAGGTCGACGACCACGCCGTTGCCGATGACCGGCGTGCAGCCGGGCGACAGGATCCCGCTGGGCAGCAGGTGCAGGGCGTAGGTGTCCTCGCCGATGACGACGGTGTGGCCGGCGTTGTTGCCGCCGTTGAACTTCACGACGTAGTCGACCGAGCCGCCGAGCTGGTCGGTGGCCTTCCCCTTGCCCTCGTCGCCCCACTGGGCGCCGACGAGCACGAGTGCGGGCATGGTTCGCTCCTCTGGCACGACGCAGCCCCGGGCGCAACGGCGCGCGGGGCTCTTACGGGGGAAGGCTAGCGGACATGAGCTCTTCCGCCGAGGGTCACCTGCTGGTGGCCAGCGCGCACGCGGGCAGCACCGAGGAGTCGTCCGTCGAGGCGGCACGCGAGGTGCTGGCCACCGCGGGACCGGTCGAGGTGGTCTCGACGGCCACCCCCGAGGAGCTCGACGCGGCGCTCGACGCGTGCGGGGAGCGCCGGCTCGTGGTCGCCGGCGGGGACGGCTCGCTGCACCTGGTGGTGACCCGGCTGCGCGCCCGCGGGGAGCTCGCCGACCGGCCGATCGCGCTCGTGCCCCTGGGGACCGGCAACGACCTGGCCCGCGCGCTCGACCTGCCGCTCGACGCCGCCGACGCCGCCCGGCTCGTGCTGAGCGGGCGCCCGCAGCCGATGGACCTGCTCGTCGACGAGGTCGGCGGCGTGGTCGTCAACGCCGTGCACGTCGGTCTCGGCGCGGAGGCGGCGGCGAGCGCGGGCCGGCTGAAGCCCGTCCTCGGGCTGCTCGCCTACCCCCTCGGCGCCGTCTTCGCCGGGCTGCGCTCCACCGGCTGGGACCTGCGGGTCGAGGTCGACGGGGCGCTGCTGTCGTCCGGCCGGACCTTGATGGTCGGCGTCGGCAACGGCCGCAGCATCGGCGGTGGGACGTGCCTGCTCCCCGGCGCCCGCCCCGACGACGGGCTGCTCGACGTCGTCGTCTCGCGCGCGACCGGACCGCTCGCCCGGGTGAGGTACGGCAAGGCGCTCCAGAGCGAGCAGCACCTGAGCGACCCGGACGTGCGCTCGGCCCGGGGACGGACCGTCACCGTGAGCGGCGACCTGGTGGGGGTCAACGCCGACGGCGAGCTCGGCGACGAGGTCCGCTCCCGGACCTGGACCGTCGAGCCGGGCTCCTGGAGCCTGCTCCGCCCGTAGCGAGACCCTCGTACGCCCCCGCTCTTCCCCGCTTGGGGTGGGGGTCAGAGGAAGCGGTGGATCACGCGCGTGGCCTGCTCCTGGACGCGCTGCTTGCGGGGGCGGTCCTCCCAGCGGCGCGGCTCGATCCGGTCGCAGCGCTTCAGGTCCTCGGCGAAGTGCTCCTCCAGCTGCCGGGCGACCGCCGGATCGAGGACGGTGAGCACGACCTCCTCGTCGAGCTGCATCGAGCGGCGGTTCATGTTGGCGCTGCCGATGACCGAGGCGATCCCGTCGATGGTCATGACCTTGGCGTGCAGCATCGACGGCTGGAACGCCCAGATCCGCACGCCGCCCTCGACCAGGGTCGAGTAGATCGACTCGCTGGCGAGCTGGCAGACGCGCTTGTCGGCGTGCGGCCCCGGCAGCATGACGTCGACCTCGACGCCACGGGCGACGGCCTCGCAGAGCAGCGTCTGGAAGGAGTCGTCCGGGACGAAGTACGCCGTGGTCATCTGCAACGACTCGCGCGCCGACTCGATCATCACCCGGAAGACGGTGGCCATGTCGTTCCAGCCGACGCTGGCGCTGCCCCGGGCGACCTGCACGACCGAGCCGCCCTGAACCGGCTCGTGGTCGGGGAAGGTGCGGTGCTCCTCGATGAGCGGATGGCCGGTCTCGGCCCAGTTCTGCGCGAACGACGCCGAGAGGCCGTCCACGGCGGGACCGACGACCCGCACGTGGGTGTCGCGCCACTCGCCCTCGTGCCGGGCGTCGCCGCACCACTCCTCGGCGATGCCGACGCCGCCGGTGAAGCCGACCTGCTCGTCGCAGATGAGGACCTTGCGGTGGGTGCGGTGGTTCTGCTTGAGCGGCGAGGTGAGCTGGGCGATCGAGAACGGCTTGCGGAACCACTCCACCTGCACGCCGCAGCCCTGCATGTGGTCGATCAGCGCGTTGTCGATGAGCCGGCCGCCGACGGCGTCGATGAGGACCCGCACCGTCACCCCCGCCGTCGCCCGCTCCGCCAGGGCGTGCGCGAACTCGTGCGCGATGTCGCCCTTCCAGTAGACGAAGGTGAGGAAGTCGACGGTGCGCTCCGACGACCGGATCGCCTCCAGCATCGCCGGGAAGATCTGGTCGCCGTTGCGCAGGATGGTCAGCTCGTTGCCCTCGCTGGCCGGGATGCCCAGCAGCCCCTCCAGCCGCCGGCGCAGCTCCTGCAGTCGGGCGTCCACGGTCGTCCCGGGGTCGGGGGGCGTGCGCGTGCTGGGGGCCGTCATCGGCCACCTCCTCGAGGGCTCGTTGCACGTGCAGTACCCACTCAGACACGCGGGGTGACATCCCACGGGTCATCCGTAGTCTGCTCCTGTGGCGCGCATCCCCGGCATCGACGGCCTGTTCGCGGTGCTCCAGGCGCAGACGGAGGCGCTGGCGCAGCTCCCGTCGGTGATCTCGTCGCTGACCGGCGCCGTGCGTCAGCTCGGCGACGTCGTGGGCGAGGCGCGCGAGACGCTCGCCGCCGTGCACCGGCTGGCCATCCGGATGGACGCGATGGCCGAGGAGCTCGAGGAGCCGATGCGGGCGCTCGCCCCCGGGCTGCAGCGGCTGGCGGTCGTGCTGGACGACCCGGTGATCGAGGAGCTCCCGGACACGCTGCGCAAGGTGCAGGCCGACGTGCTGCCGGTCCTCCGTACCCTCGCCGACACGCACGAGCGGGTGGCGTTCATCGCCGGCTCCACCGAGCGGATCATGACGTTCGTGGACGACACCAGCCGGACCATCGCCGGGCTGCCGGGCGCCGCGCTGCTCGGCCGCCGCCGCCCGGGCACGACCCGGATCGTCACCGAGGTGACGGAGCCGCCGGACTCCTCTAGCTGAGCGCCTCGACGGCCGCGGGGTCGCTGTCGACGAGGAACTGCCGGACCCGCGCGGCCTCCTCGTCCTCGCCGATCGCGCCGGCCGCCTGACCCAGCGCGTGCAGCGCGCGCAGGAAGCCCTGGTTCGGGCCGTGCGCCCACGGCACCGGGCCGTGCCCCTTCCAGCCGGCGCGCCGCAGCGCGTCCAGTCCGCGGTGGTAGCCGGTGCGGGCGTACGCGTAGCTCTCGACGAAGGCCTCGCGCGCGTACGCCTGCTCGGCCAGGACCGCCCACGCCAGCGAGCTGGTCGGGTGGGCAGCGGCGACGTCGGCGGGGTCGCCGCCGCGCTCGAGCAGGTCGCGCGGCGCCGGCTCCTCGGGCAGGAACGTGGGCGGGGGGCCGCCGAGGAGGTCTCGACCAGTGATGCTCATGCCCCCATCCTGCGTCAGGGCGTGACCGGCGCCGTCCAGGCGAGGTCCCAGAGCTGCTGGTCGACGGTGCCGGGAGCGGTCGCGGCGCCCTTCTCGCGGGCGAACAGCGCCGCGATGCGGGCGCTCTGCGGGCCGAAGTGGCCGTCGACGGCGATGTCCCAGCCGCGGCTCTCCATCTGCCGCTGCCAGGCCTCGACCGAGGGGAGCTTCACCTGCCGGTCGGCCACGCTGATGGTGTGCCCGTCGAACTGCGGCGTGGTCGGCAGCGCGAGCGCGGCCTCGGTGGCACCGGGCATCGGGACGAGCCGCAGCTCGCGCTGGACCGCGGTCTCCAGCCGGACGGCGGCGACCCGGGCGGCGGCGAGGCGGGCCGCTGCGGCCTTGGCGGCGGCGGCCTGGGCGGCCTGCTGCGCTGCCTGCCGGGCCGCGC
>JAKFFB010000027.1:0-1828 GCA_036675425.1 Actinomycetales bacterium
GCGGATGGGTCAGGGAGCGTGGTCAGTTCGGCCGCGCCGTCTTCGATCATTTCCTTGGCAAGGGCTGCGCCCAACGTGGCTGCGGTGCCGGGCCACGTCGCGTCGTCCTCGCCCAGGGGCGTGGAGGCGGAGCGGCGAACCGCGAGCGCACCATCAGTGGACAACGCGACGGCCCGCAACCACAATTCGGGACCGTCATCACCTTCTGCTATGTCGGCCAGCGCGCCGATGGGCGCCGAACAGCCGCCCTCGAGGGTGGCCAGCGCAGCTCGTTCGGCGGTGACGGCAGCGCGGGTCGACGGGTCGTCGAGGCCCACCAGCACGGCGAGGGTCGCGGCGTCGTCGGAGCGGCACTCGACCGCGAGCGCGCCCTGGCCGGGAGCCGGCAGCACCTGGAGCGGGTCGAGCACCTCGGTCGCCTCGTCCACCCGGCCGAGGCGGGCCAGCCCGGCGCGAGCGAGGACGACGGCGTCGTACTCACCGGAGGTGACCTTGGCGATCCGTGTGTCCACGTTGCCGCGTACGCCGACGAGGTCGACGCCGAGCCCGAGGGCTTCGATCTGGGCGACCCGGCGGGGGGACCCGGTGCCGACACGGCTGCCCTGCGGCAGCTCGCCCAGGGTCAGTCCGTCGCGGGCGACGACGACGTCGCGCGGGTCCTCGCGCAGCGGGATCGCCGCCAGCGTGATGCCGTCCGCGGGGTAGGTCGGGAGGTCCTTGAGGGAGTGCACCGCGACGTCGACCTCGCCGGCCAGCAGCGCGTCGCGCAGGGCACTGACGAAGACACCGACCGAGGATCCGACGCCGGCCAGCGGTGCTCCGGAGGCCTGGCTGCGATCGCCGTCGGTGTTGATCTCGACGAGCTCGGTGGCGACACCGAACCGGTCGCGCAGGGCGTCGGCGACGTGGCCGGACTGGGTGGTCGCGAGGGCGCTGCGGCGGGTTCCGATGCGGAGCGTCACTGCGGACCCTCCTCGACCACGACGGGGCGGGTGACGGCGTCGACGGCTTCCGGGTCGAGCGCGAAGAGCTCGGCCAGTGCGGCGGCATAGGACACGGCGCCCTGGTCGTTGGCGAGCTCCTTGACCCGGACGGTCGGCTCGTGGAGGAGCTTGTCGGCCACGCGACGAACCGTGTGGCGGATCTCCTCGCGGGTCAGGTCATCGAGGTCCGGGAGCCGGCTCTCGAGGCGGGTCATCTCCGCGTCGACGACGCCGGTGGCCATCGACCGCAGCGCGACCACGGTCGGCGTGACGCTGGCCTGGCGGCGCGCAGCCAGGAAGGCGTTGACCTCTTCGGCCAGGATCCGGCGGACCTCCTGGACCTCGCGGCCGGTCGCACCGCCCTGCAGCACCTTGGCCAGCTCGGCCAGGCCGACGAGGCCCACCTGGGGCAGCTCGAGGACGTCGCGGGAGATGTCGTGCGGGAGGGCGAGGTCGATCAGCGCGAGCGGTCGCTCGGGCTCACCGGCACGCGCCGCTTCGACCATCGCGCGGTCGATGAGGGCACCGGAGGATCCGGTGCAGCTGATCACGATGTCGGCGCGGGAGATCTCGGCGCCGAGCTCCTCGAGCGGAACGGCGTGAGCGCCGTACTGCTCGGCCAGGCGGGCCGCACCGTCGACGGACCGGTTGACGACGGCGAGGTGTCCGGCGTTCAGGCGGCTGGCGGTCGCCGTGGCGAGACCGGCCATCGCACCGGCACCGACCACGACGACGTACTTGCCCTCGACGGGGCCGACGGCCTCGGAGGTGACGTCCAGGGCGGCACTCACGAGGGACGGCGCGACCTGGTCGATCTCGGTCTCGGCGCGGGTGCGCTTGCCGAC
>JAKFFB010000115.1:0-1821 GCA_036675425.1 Actinomycetales bacterium
GCGCGCACGGGCGCAGGGTTGAGCTGGGTGGTCATGTCTCTCCTCGACGTGACGAGATGCGCGAGCTGCGCGGTCGCAGGCGTCGGCGACCGCGCGTCGCGCGGGAAGGGAAGGTCAGGCGGCCATCAACAAGGCAGGAGAGCCGGTGGACCGCGGCGTACGACGATGCGCGCGACGCGGGCAAGCGACGGCGGCGTGGCCGGACGCCGGCGCAGCGGAGCGGCCCGGCGAGGAAGCAACGGCACGGGCACGAGGCTGACGAACAGCGCGACCACGGCCGTGAAGACGAGCGTCAGGAGCGAGAACAGCGCGCGCTCGCCGGCCGCCAGCCAGAGCCCGACGAGCACGGCGACGAGCGTGTGGGCCAGGAACATCGGCGCGTGGTCGAGCAGGGCCGCGGGGTCAGGCACCGTGAGCGCCGAGCCGGCGGACGGCGCACCGACCATCGCCTCGTAGTGGTCCTGCAACGACCCCACGCGCTGGCCGTCGCTGAGCGGCAGGGCGCCCGGCGCGGTGACCTGCGGAGCCGCAGCCACGTCGCCGGCATGCCCGGCGGTCAGGCTGAGCAGCCCGTGGCAGACGGTCTGGCCGAGGACCACGAGCGCCACGATGCGGCGCGCCGAGGCCGGGCGGGCGAGGAAGGCGGCACTGATCGCCGTACCGACCGCGAACATCCCACCGAGGACGAACCAGGACGGCAGCAACCCGCCCGTGCTCGCGTGCCCGACGGCGCCGACCAGGAACGTCATCGCCGACACCGTCACGGCTCGCCACCACAGCAACGAGTCGGGGCGGGCGGGCATGTGCCGGATTCTCCCACGTGTGTTCATGTCGGCGTCACCTCGACGTCAGCCACGCCGGGTTGGGTCGGCACATGACCCTCACCCCTCAGCGTCGATCCCTCCCGATGACCGATCTCGTCCACGGCAACCGCAGCCCCGTCACCTGTCACCTCAGGTGCGGTGACGCGTGCTTCAAGGACGTCCCCAACACCACGCAGACGTCCTACTTCCGCGACATCGCCGCCACCGCCCTCTCGCGCCGCAGCATCCTCGGCGCGGCCGCGGTCGGCACCGCCGGCGTCGCCCTGAGCAGCCAGCCCGCCGCCGCCCTGTTCCGCAGCCCGGTCGTCGCCGGCAAGCCGGGTACGCCGAGCGCCGGGTCGCTCCCCTTCACGGCGATCGCCCCCGTGGCGAAGAACATCGACGCGTTCACCGTGCCGTCGGGCTACCGCTGGGACCCGATCATCCGCTGGGGCGACCCGATCTTCGACGGTGCGCCCGTCTTCGACGCCACGAACCAGAGCGCGGCCGCGCAGGCGCAGCAGTTCGGCTACAACTGCGACTACCTCGACATCATCGTCACCGACCGCAAGGGCACCCGTGCCTTGCTGGTGGCCAACCACGAGTACACCAACGAGGGCATCATGTTCCCGCCCGGCATGGACGCCGCCGAGCTGATCCGCACCGCGTGGGCGGCCCACGGCCTCAGCGTCGTCGAGCTCCGCCGCAGGTCGGCCGGCTCGACGTGGACCTACGTCCCCAACGGCTCGCGCAACCGCCGGATCACCCTCGACACCCCGTTCACCGTCGACGGCCCGGCCGCCGGCTCCGACCTGCTCAAGACCGCCGCCGACCCGACGGGTCTCCGGATCCTGGGCACGATGAACAACTGCGCCGGTGGCACGACCCCGTGGGGCACCGTCCTGTCGGGTGAGGAGAACTTCAACCAGTACTTCCTGGCCGCCGGCACCAGCGCCCAGGAGAAGCGCTACGGCCTGAGCGCCCAGGACTCCCGCAACTGGCGCTCGGTGGACGAGCG
>JAKFFB010000215.1:0-1814 GCA_036675425.1 Actinomycetales bacterium
AGCGTCGCGAGCGGGCTCATCGTCACGCGCTCCGCGACCGCCGGCACGATGGGCGAGGACCTGCTCGGGCAGTTCGCCGCGCAGCGGTCGGCGCTCCGGATGGGCGGCGTCGCGGCGTGCCTGCTGGCTCTCATCCCGGGCCTGCCGAAGATGCCGTTCCTCCTCGTGGGCGGTGCCGTCCTGCTCATCACCACCCGGCTCGCCGACAGCGACGAAGCGCCGGAGCCCGACACCCGGCCCGAGGCGCCGCCGCTGTCCCCCGACTCACCCGAGCAGCTGGCCCAGGACATGCGCGTCGAGCCGCTGGAGCTGGAGGTCGGCTACGACCTGGTCGAGCTCGTCGACCCCGCCGCCGGCGGCGACCTGCTCGACCGGGTGCGCGCGCTGCGCCGCAAGCTGGCCCTCGACCTCGGCATCGTCATCCCGCTGGTGCGCACCCGCGACAACCTCGACCTCCCGCCGCACACCTACGCGATCCGCGTCCACGGCGTGGAGGTCGGCCGGGGCGAGGCTCCCGGCGGCGCGGTCCTCGCGATCGGCGACGACCTCGCCGCGCTGCCCGGCCTGCTCACCCGGGAGCCGGTCTTCGGCCTGCCCGCCAAGTGGGTGCCGGTCGAGCTGCAGCAGCAGGCGGAGCTGATGGGCTGCACCGTCGTGGACCGGGCCTCCGTCATCACCACGCACATGGCCGAGGTCGTGCGCACCTCCGCCAGCCGGCTGCTCGGTCGCGAGGACGTCAAGGTGCTCGTCGACCTGGTCCGCGGCACGCACCCGACCGTCGTCGAGGAGCTCACCCCGTCGCTGCTGACGCTCGGCGAGATCCAGCGCGTCCTGCAGGGGCTGCTCGAGGAGGAGGTCGCCGTCCGTGACCTGGTCCGCATCTTCGAGGCGCTGTCCGAGCGGGCCCGCACCAGCAAGGACCCCGAGCAGCTGGTCGAGGCGGTGCGCGGGACGCTCGGCTCGGCGATCGCCACGGCGCACGCCGTCGACGGCCGACTGCCGGTGCTCACCTTCGAGCCGCTCGCCGAGCACGCGATGCTCGAGGCGCTGCGACCCAGCGACTCCGGCTCCTTCCTCGCGCTCGACCCGGGCTACGCCGAGCGGCTCGTCGTCGCGCTCGCCAACGCCGCGACCGCGGCCGAGGAGCGCGGCCTGCGCCCGGTCCTGCTCTGCTCGCCGCAGATCCGCCCTGCCGTCCGCCGGCTGACCCGCACAGCGGTCCCCCGGCTGCCCGTCCTGTCCTACAACGAGCTCGGCGAGAGCCTCACCCTCGACACGATCGGAGCCGTGAGCGGTGCCCACCCAGTTGCAGCTTGAGGGTCCCGAGCTCGAGCCGCTGCTCGCCCGCGTCCGCGCCGAGCACGGCGCCGGTGCGCGGATCGTCTCCGCCGAGAAGGTCCGCAGCGGCGGTCTCGGCGGCTTCTTCGCCAAGCAGTCCTTCGAGATCACCGTCGAGCTCGACGACCTCGCGCCCGCAGCACCCCGGCCCGCGACGCTGCTCGACCTCGCCGACGAGGTGAGCGCGACCGAGCGCACTGCGGCGTCGGTCTCCACGGAGAGCACCGGCTTTGCCGCCGTGATGGCCCAGCTCGGCGCCTCGACGGGATCGCCCACGCCGCCGCGCGCTCCCTCTCCCCCGGTCGCCTACTCCGCCGTCCCGGCGCCGCGTCGTGCGCCGTCCCCCCGCCGCCGCGCCGCCGCCCCGCAGAGGGCTGCCTCGCGGAAGGCTGCCCCGCAGACGGCGCCGGGCACCGAGGTCGCCGTGCGCCGGGCGAGCTCGGTGGCGGTCCGTCCCGCCCCGGCCGCGGCCGCCG
>JAKFFB010000260.1:0-10817 GCA_036675425.1 Actinomycetales bacterium
CACCGCCGCTGCCACCTCGCTCGGCTCGCTCCGGCTGGCCAGCTCGACCAACCACGCCCCGTCCACCGGGATGTCGAGCGTGCGGGCGGTCTCCAGGGCCAGACGGCTCTTCCCGCTGCCGCCGGCACCGGTCAGCGTGACCAGTCGGTGGGACGAAAGCAGCTCCACGAGCTGCTGGACCTGCGGCTCGCGTCCCACGAACGACGTCACCGGGTTGGGCAGGTTGCCCGGTTCGCGCTCCGGTGCCTCGAGCGCCGGGTCCTGCTCCAGGATCCGGGCCTGGAGCCGCTGGAGGTCGGGCGCCGGATCCAGTCCCAGCTCGTCGAGAAGCGCCCGACGCAGACGCTCGTACACCGCGAGCGCCTCGGCCTGCCGCCCACACCGATAGAGCGCGAGCATCAACCGTGCCACCAGCTGCTCACGCAGCGGCTGATCGTGCACCGCGTTCACCAAATCCGTCGCGACGCTCTCGTGGTGACCGAGTTCCAGGGACGCGTCCGCCCACGCCTCAAGCGCCGCCAGCCGGAGGGAGTCCAGCCGGGCCGCCTCGGCGACCGAGCGATCGTCGTCACAGAGCTCGCGAGCCGGCGGACCTCGCCACAGCGACAACGCCTCGCGCAGCAACTCGGCGATCTGCACAGGCGACGCTCCGCGAGCGTTCGCGCGACCGACTGCGACCTCGAGCCTCTTGACGTCGAGCTCCTCGGGCTCCAGGCGGAGCACGTAACCGTGGTCGGTGCGCTGCAGCCTGCCCTCCGGAAGTGCCCTGCGCAGCTGGCTGACGTAGGTCCTCAGCACCGACCCGGCCGTGGCCGGCGGATTCCCGTACCAGAGCCGATCGGCCAAGACGTCCGCATCGACCGGCGTGCCGGCCTCGAGGGAGAGCAGCGCGAGCAAGGCACGCACTTTCGAGGCGGTCAGCGGGACGACCCGCCCGTCGACCACCAGCTCGATCGGGCCCAGGAGACGGACCTCGAGCACAACCACGAAGACAGACTCCCACCACCGGAGCCGCCCTGTTACTGAAAGGAACCATCACCTTTGCCGCGCTGCAGAACGAGCCAACTACGCAACACCCACGGCCAACCTCGGCTGGACGTGCTGTCGGTGCCGAGGAGGACGTGCCGGTAAAGACGGTGCCGGGCGGACAGCTAACCGGCAGAGTGCCCGTGGCCGAGACCTGTTCCCGGCTGCCGCAGGTGACCGCACCCGCCCCTGACCGAGTGCCTCCGGGATCAAGGCCGTTCACGCGGACGGCTGGTCGCCATGGCCGGCGCAGCGGCGCGGGAGCGGGCAGTGGGCGGCGCGATCCGCGGTACGCGCGCGGCCTGGGCGCACCAGACGTCGCGGTCGAGGCCGACAACGACGTGTACCGCGTTCTCCTGCCCGCGACGTGCGCCGACCACCCCGACTCGAGCCTAGCTGTGACCTCTTGTCGAGAAGCCCGGTCAGGTGCACCATCGGGCGGTGACCGGCGATCGCAGCCGGCATCTGACCTTGGCCGGTCGAGGTGGACGGAGGCGGCCATGAGCGCTCCCGGCTCGTCAAGGGCCGGAGATCACCGCTTCGACGTCCGCTCCGCCGACGGGACGGTGGTCGCTGTGTGGGTCGACGGCGAGGGACCACCATTGGTGCTGGTACACGGCGGGATGAACGACCACACCACCGACCTGCCCTTCGTCGCCGAACTCCACGACCGCGTGACGACGTTCTCCGTCGACCGACGAGGCCGCGGGGAAAGCGGGGACGCGCCGAACTACGCCATCGAGCGTGAGTTCGAGGACATCGCTGCGGTCGTCGATGCTGTCGCCGCCCGCACCGGTCAGCCGGTGGCGGTGTGGGGGCACTCCTACGGTGCTGACTGCAGCATGGGTGCGGCGATGCTCACCGACAGCGTGTCCCACCTCGTGCTCTACGAGCCCGGGCTCGGCTTCGACGACCCGGGCGACCTCCACGAGAAGATCGAAGCAGTCGAGAACGCGCTGGCCGCCGGCGACAGAGAAGGCGCACTCGTTGCGGCGTTAGTCGGCATCGTCGAGGTTACCGACGAAGAGCTTGCGTTCCTGCGGGCGAGCCCGGCCTGGCCAGCCCGTCTCGCCGCGGTGCCGGTACTGCCGCGAGAGGTCAGGGCAGAGGTGGGCTGGGTCTACCGGCCGGGCCAGTTCGATGCCATCACGGCACGCACGGTGCTGCTCGCCGGCGCCGACAGCCCGCCGTCGCAGCAGGAGGCCACCCGGCGAGCCGCCACGGCCATTCCTGGTGCCGAGGTGCGAGTGCTCGATGGACACGGGCACATGGCCCACAGACTCGACCCCGCCATGGTCGCCGAGCTCGTCTGCGGCATCGTGGCGTGAACAGGGCGGGTCGTGGCTGGAGTAGCGGTCGCTGTAGGCATCAGACAGACGACTGCCGTTGAAGCCGGGCGTACGGTGCGCCATCTGCTCGAGGCGACAGATCCCCAGTTCCTCGACGGTGGCATGCAGTTCCTCGTCGGAGCGGCCAGATGACCGGCCCTGACCGACGCGCGTCGCACGAGGTGCTCGCACCCGCCCCGTGATGAGCGGATACTCGCGCGGTCGGAGCAGAACCCACGAGGAGCACCTACGCTCGCCTGCTCTACAAGTAACCCTCGGGGACAGGTCCCAGTACCCGCATCGCATGCCGGGCCGCTTCACTGGTCAACTCGTCGTCGGTCATCGGAGTACCCGCAGCATGCGCTGCAGCGATTGCTTCGAAGTAGCCGACCATCGCAGCAGGCAGATACAGGTTGAGCTTCCTGCTCTGCATCTGTCCGACGCGGAAGCCGTGCTCCACACCGGCTGGCACGTAGATGAAGGACCCGGCGGGGCAGAGTCGCTCGACATCGTCCATGAAGATCAGGTATTCGCCCTCCAGGACGTAGAACGCCTCAGCCGCATCGTCGTGGACATGCAGCGGCGGCCCGAAGCCCGGCGGCTCGTCGGCCTCCAGCAGGGTGAAGCCACCCGCCGTCTGACTGGCGTTTGCTCGCACACGCATCTGGAACGGCCCCAAGTCCAGGACGCGTCCCTCAGCGGGCATCTGGATGAAGGGCTTCGCCATCATCACTGCTCCTTCGCGGGGCTCTACGAGGCGCGAAGAGTATGGCCGGGTGTGGCGGCGTGGGTAGTTCGGGCGGCTTGTCGTTGTGCCATCTCTCGTCATGCACGCGGCGGTGATCGCACCCGCCCCGGTGCCCTCGCCCTCAAGGTGGCTCGGGCCGGTAAGCGCCTGAAGTGCTGCGTAGCGCCGCTCTCATCGGCGGACGATCGCACGAGCGGGGCTCGACCTGCTTCTGGCGTTGATGGCGCGGCCGCGCACGACGCGGACCGTGGCACCTAACCTCGACGCCGATGGACGCCCCCGACCTCGGCGCGCTGGTCGACCTCGTGTCGGCCGGCGACGTCCTGGTGCTGTCCGGAGCCGGCCTGTCCACGGACTCCGGCATCCCGGACTACCGGGGGCCGAGCGGAGCGGCCCGCCGCGCGACGCCGATGACGTACCAGGCCTTCACCGGCTCCGCGGACGCCCGCCGCCGCTACTGGGCGCGCAGCCACCTCGGCTGGCGCGTCATCGCCCGGGCCGAGCCCAACACCGGCCACCGGGCGGTGACCCGGCTGCAGCAGGCCGGCCTGCTCACCGGGCTGGTCACCCAGAACGTCGACGGGCTGCACTCGTCCGCCGGCTCGGCGGACGTCGTCGAGCTGCACGGCAACCTCGACCGGGTCGTCTGCCTGGACTGCCGGCGGGTGTCCGCGCGCGCGGAGCTGGACGCGCGGCTGCGCGCCGTGAACCGCGCCTGGCGCGCGCGGGTCCTCGGGGTGAACCCCGATGGCGACGTGACGCTGGCCGATGCCGACCTGGACTCCTTCCGGACCGCCGACTGCGCCGACTGCGCCGGCGTGCTCAAGCCCGACGTCGTCTTCTTCGGCGAGACGGTCCCGGCCGACCGGGTGACCCGCTGCTTCGAGCTGGTGGAGCGCTCCCGGGCGCTGCTCGTGCTCGGCTCATCCCTCACCGTCATGTCGGGCTACCGGTTCGTGCTGCACGCCGCGAAGCTGGGGATCCCTGTCGGCATCGTCAACGCCGGACCCACTCGGGGTGACGAGAAGGCCGCGGTGCGGGTCGACGCGCCGCTCGGGCAGGTGCTCCCGGCGCTCGTCGACAGGCTGCCCACTCGCTCCTCCGCGTGACCAACCGCACAGACACGCACTCCCCCGCTGCCCCCTCCCGGCCTCGCCGGCCTGGGAGGATGTGCGTCCACCGAGAGGGAGCGCGATGAGACTGGCCGTGTGCTCGTCGAAGGGCGGCGTGGGCAAGACCTCCACGGCCGCCAACCTGGCTGCCGTCCTCGGCAGCCGCGCAGCGGACGGTCGCGGGCGGGTGCTGGCGGTCGACGCCGACCCGCAGGACAGCCTGGGTCGCGCCTTCGGTGTCGTGGCCAAGGGTCGCGAGGACTCGCTGGCCGGGCTGCTCGAGGACCCCGAGGCCGACGCGCGCGCCGCCGTGCGGTCGGAGGTCGCCCCGGGCGTGGACCTGCTGCCGGCGCACACGTCTCTCGAGGCCGTCGGCGTGGCCCTGGCAGCGCAGGGCGGGCTGCTGACCGGAATCCGTCGGGTGCTGCGGCCGCTGCTGGCGGACTACGACCACGTCGTGCTCGACACCCACGGCGACCTGGGCAACCTGACCCTGTCCGCCGTGGCCGCCGCCGACGCCGTGCTGACGGTCTTCACCTCGGACCCCGGCTCCGCGCTCGGGGCGGCGCGGGTCTCGGCCTTCGTCGAGCAGCACCGCCGCTTCGAGAACACCAGCGCCGAGCTGGTCGGGGTCGCCTGCTCCCTGTGGGACCGCGAGGGGCGCGCGGCGCGCGAGGTCGTCGGCGCGCTCGAGGGCACCGACCTGCCGCTGCTGGCGACCCGCATCCCGCTCTCCCGGCGCGTGCCGAGCTCGACGCTCGCCAAGCGCCCCGTCGTCCTGTCCGCCCCGACCAGCCCCGTGGCGCTGGCCTACACCGCCCTCACCGACGAGGTGCTGGCGTCCTACTCCGAGAGGGTCACCCCGTGAGCAACGACCTGCAGGCAGACCTGACCGCCGACCTGCTCAGCGACCTGAACCGGCCCGCGCCGCTGCCGAGCGCGGCGCCGCCGGCACCGCTGCCGACCGCAGCGGTCTCCAGCACGCCGTCGGTGACGGTGACGCTGACCCCGCTCCGCTGGGCGCTGCCGTCCCTGGACAGCACCGACCGCGGCATGGGCGTCGCGGTGCGCGTCGGCCCGTGGCGGCTCGAGGTCGCGGTCTAGCGGACGGGCGGCTAGCGCACCGCTGCGAGGGCCTCCGGCAGCGTGAAAGCGCCTGCGTAGAGCGCCTTCCCGACGATGGCGCCCTCGACGCCGAGCGGCACCAGCGAGGCCAGAGCGCGCAGGTCGTCGAGCGAGGAGACACCGCCACTGGCGACGACGGGGCGGTCGGTCGCAGCGCAGACCTGCTGCAGCAGCTCGAGGTTGGGACCGGTCAGCGTGCCGTCGCGCCGCACGTCGGTGACGACGTAGCGGGCGCAGCCCTCGGCGTCCAGCCGGGCGAGCACCTCCCAGAGGTCGCCGCCCTCCTGCGTCCACCCGCGGGCGGCCAGCGTCGTGCCGCGCACGTCGAGGCCGACGGCGATCCGGTCGCCGTGCCGCGCGATCGCCTTGGCGCACCACTCGGGTGCCTCGAGCGCGGCGGTGCCGAGGTTGACCCGGGCGCAGCCCGTCGCGAGGGCGGCCTCGAGCGAGGCGTCGTCGCGGATCCCCCCGCTCATCTCGACCTTGACGTCGAGCGTCTGCACGACCTGGGCCAGGAGCTCCCGGTTGGACCCGCGGCCGAAGGCGGCGTCGAGGTCGACCAGGTGCACCCACTCGGCGCCGTCGCGCTGCCACTGCAGCGCGGCCTCGACCGGGTCGCCGTACGACGTCTCGCTCCCGGCCTCGCCCTGCACGAGCCGGACCGCCTGCCCGTCGGCGACGTCCACGGCAGGGAGCAGCTCCAGGGTCACCGGTACCTCCGGGTGGGGTCGGTCGTGATGACGACGAGCAGGGCGACCGCCATCGTGGCGACGACGACGAGGCCGACCCGGCCGGTCCAGGTCGGCGCCAGGAACAGGATGAGCAGGACGGTGACCAGCCAGCCGAGGCCCAGCACCGCCTTGAGCCGACGGGGCAGCGGCGCGTGCCGGCGCTGCCGGTAGACCGGCTCGCGCTTGGGCAGCGTCGGCGCGGACGGCGTGACCCGCTCCAGCTTGGCCTTGCGCTCGGCGGCCTTGGCAGCCTTGGCCTTCGCCTTGGCCTGCTCCGCCTCACGGGCGGCGCGGGCGCGCTGGCGCTCCTTGCTCATCGGGACTCCTCGGTCGTGCTCACAGGGTGGTGATCCAGTTGCGCAGCAGGGCCGCTCCGGCGTCGCCGCTCTTCTCCGGGTGGAACTGCGTCGCGGACAGCGGGCCCCTCTCGACCGCGGCGACGAACCGCTCGCCGTGCTCGCTTGTCGTGGTGAGGCCCTCCGGTGCGTCGTGCGCAGCGTAGGAGTGCACGAAGTAGAAGCGCTCGTCCTGCAGTCCCGCGAACAGCGTCGAGCCCTCCGGCACCTGCACGGTGTTCCAGCCCATGTGCGGGACGACGGGGGCCCGCAGCCGGGTCACCGCGCCGGGCAGCACGCCCAGCCCGGCGGTCTGCTGGCCGTGCTCGACGCCGGTCTCGAAGAGCACCTGCATGCCGACGCAGATGCCGAGCACAGGTCGGCCCTTGCGCAGCCGGTCCCACACGAGGGTCCCGCCCCGGACGGCGTCGATGCCGCGCATGCACGCCGCGAAGGCGCCGACCCCGGGCACGACCAGGCCGTCGGCCTCGGCCGCGGTGTCGTAGTCGGAGGTGAGCTCGACCTCGGCGCCCGCCCGCTCGAGCGCCCGCTCGGCCGAGCGGAGGTTGCCCGAGCCGTAGTCGAGCAGGGCGACCCGGGTCACCGGCTGCGACCGCGCAGCGCCAGGTAGCCGAAGGCGATCCCGAGGACCGGGTAGAAGACGAGCGCGGGCCGGAAGTCGTTGTCCCGCAGGGCATCCCACACCTGCGGCGCACCGAGCACGGTGATCAGCAGCACGACCAGCGTGGTGAGCGCGGTGCCTGCGGGGCTGGGTCCATCGGCGTAGACGAGCTCGTCGTACGACAGGTCGTCGCCGTCCAGGACGTCGTCGGCCATCTACAGCGTCCCCTTGGTGCTCGGGACGCCGGCGACCCGCGGGTCGAGCGCCACGGCGTCGCGCAGGGCGCGGGCGACCGCCTTGAACTGCGCCTCGACGACGTGGTGGGCGTTGCGCCCGGAGATGACCCGGACGTGCAGCGCGATGTCGGCGGTCGCGACGATCGACTCCCAGATGTGCCGGGTGAGCGTGGTGTCGTAGGACCCGATGAGCTCGACGAGCTGCGGCTCCTCGTGCACGACGTACGGCCGGCCGGACAGGTCGACCGCTGCCTGCACGAGGCACTCGTCCAGCGGCACCATGGCGTCGCCGAAGCGGCGGATGCCGGCCTTGTCGCCGAGCGCCTGCTTGAGCGCGGTGCCGATCGCCAGGCTGGTGTCCTCGACGGTGTGGTGCGCGTCGACCTCGAGGTCGCCCCGGGTGCGCACGGTCAGGTCGAAGCCGCCGTGCTTGCCGAGCTGGGCGACCATGTGGTCGAAGAACGGCACGCCGGTGTCGGACGTCGCCTGACCGGTCCCGTCGAGGTCGAGCTCGACGCGGACGTCGGACTCCTTGGTCGTGCGCTCGACCAGTGCGGTGCGGCTCATGTCACGTCCTTCAGTGCGTCCAGGAATGCAGTGGTCTCGGCTTCGGTGCCGGCGTTGACGCGGAGCCAGCCGGACAGGCCCGGCCCGGAGCTCACGTCGCGCACCAGCACGCCGCGGTCGAGCAGCGACTGCCAGACCGAAGCGGGCTGCTCGAACGGCCCGAAGAGCAGGAAGTTCGACTCCGTCGGCACGACCTGCAGGCCGAGCACGGGGATCTCGCGGAGCATCCGGTCGCGCTGGGCCTTGACCTGCTCGACGGTGGCGAGCAGCTCCTCGGCGTGCGCCAGGGCGACCCGGGCGGCGGCCTGGGTCAGCGCGGAGAGGTGGTACGGCAGGCGCACCAGCCGGATCGCGTCCACCACCGCGGGACTCGCGGCGAGGTAGCCGACCCGGGCGCCGGCCATGGCGAACGCCTTGCTCATCGTGCGGGAGACGATCAGCCGCGGGCAGCGGTCGAGCAGCGTGATCGCGCTCGGGGTGGAGGCGAACTCCGCGTAGGCCTCGTCCACCAGCACCATGCCGTCGGTGGCGTCGTGCACGGCCTGCACGACGTCGAGCCCGGTGACCGTGCCGGTCGGGTTGTTCGGCGTGGTCAGGAAGGTGATCGCAGGCCGGTGCTGGCGGACGGCGGCGACCGCGTCGTCGGCGCTCAGGGTGAAGTCGGCGGCGCGCCGCTCGGCGACCCAGCCGGTGCTCGTGCCGGCGGCGAGCAGCGGGTGCATGGAGTACGACGGCTCGAAGCCGAGGGCCACCCGGCCGGGACCGCCGAAGGCCTGGCAGACCTGCTGCAGGACCTCGTTGGACCCGTTCGCCGCCCAGACCTGCTCGACCCCGAGCGCGACCCCCGTACGTCCTGACAGGTAGCCAGCCAGGTCGGTCCGCAGCGCGACGGCTTCCCGGTCGGGGTAGCGGTTCAGCGTCGTGGCGGCCCGACCCACGGCGGCAGCCAGGTCGGCGACGAACGACGGGGACGGCGCGTGCGGGTTCTCGTTGACGTTGAGCTGGATCGAGTCGGGCAGCTGCGGTGCGCCGTACGGCTGCTTGCCCCGCAGGTCGTCCCGGACCGGCAGCGCGTCCAGGGAGGCGTTCACCGGGTGTCCCGCACCCGCACCTGGACGGCCTCGACGTGCGCGGCGAGGTCCTCGGAGCCGCCCAGTGCGGTGACGTGGGGGGCGACGGCGGCGAGCGCCTCCGGGGAGTACTGCACGAGCGACATCCGCTTGAGGAAGCTCTGCGTCGACAGGCCGGCGCTGAAGCGCGCGGTGCCGCCGGTGGGCAGCACGTGGTTGGACCCGGCGAGGTAGTCGCCGAGGCTGACCGGGGTCGAGCTGCCGATGAAGACGGCGCCGGCGTTGCGGACCCGGCGCGCCCGCTCGGGGGCGTCGGCGGTGAGCACCTCGAGGTGCTCGGCCGCCCAGGCGTCGACGACCGCCAGGCCGTGGTCGAGGTCGTCGACGAGGACGTGGGCCGACTGACCGGCCAGGGCGGTCTCGACGCGCTCGCGGTGACGGGTCGCGGGGACCTGCTTGCCGAGCTCGACGTCGACCGCGTCGAGCAGCTCCTCGCTGGGCGTGACCAGCAAGCAGGCTGCGAGCGGGTCGTGCTCGGCCTGGGCGACCAGATCGGCGGCGACGTAGGCGGGAACGGCGGTGTCGTCGGCGAGGATGCCGATCTCGGTCGGGCCGGCCTCGGAGTCGATGCCGCAGCGGCCCTGGACCAGCCGCTTGGCGGCGGCGACGTAGACGTTGCCCGGGCCGGTGATGACGTCGACCGGCGGGCAGCCCTCGATGCCGAACGCGAGCATGGCGACGGCCTGCGCCCCGCCGACGGCCCAGACCTCGTCCACGCCGAGCAGCGCGCAGGCCGCCAGCACGACCGGGTGCGGCAGCCCGTCGGCCTGCGGAGGGCTGGCGACGGCCAGGCTGTCGACGCCGGCGACGAGCGCGGGGACGACGTTCATGACGACGCTGCTCGGGTAGGCGACCCGGCCGCCCGGCACGTAGAGGCCGACCCGGCCGACCGGCACCCAGCGCTCGGTGACCGTGGCGCCGTCGACGACGTCCACGACCACGTCGTCGCGCAGCTGCGCGGTCGCGACGGTGCGGGCGCGGCGGGTCGCCTCCTCGAGCGCGGCGCGGACATCGGGGTCGAGCTGTGCGAGCGCCTTCTCGAGCGCGGCCGCGGGGACGCGCAGGTGCTCGGGCTCCACGCCGTCGAAGCGCGCGGTCGCCTCGCGGACGGCGGCCTCACCGCGGTCGCGGACGTCCTCGACGACCGGACGCACCTGCTCGACCGCGGCGGCCACGTCGAGGGCGGCGCGCGGCAGCAGGGTGCGGGGGTCGGCGTCGCGACGGCCGCGCAGGTCGATCCGGGTCAGCACGGCGCGGGCTCCGTCGAGGTGGGCGGGAAGGACCGCTTCAGCCTACCGGCGCGGCGATCACCGGACCGTCGAGGGCGGGGCGTGACGTGGGCCACCGGCGAAGAGCCGGTGCGGCGCACCTGGACGGGCGATGACGGCGGAGCGACGTTGCTGGACGCGAGTGGTGACGGCGGCGTTGCTGGACCCGATTCTCATGATCACCGGGGACGCGTCCGGGTGTCGCCCGTTGATCATCGGAGTCGGTGTCGCCAGCATGTGTCGGGGGCCTCGGCGGGGGTTGTGGATAACGAAAAGTTATGCACAGCAGGCACTTTCGTGCAGATTGATGGTTGACATGGCCTGACCATGGACATATCTTCGAACGCATGTTCGAGGACCGGTCTGAGGCGGAGCGCGGCTCTGCCGTGCCCACGCTCGACGACATCCTCGACTGGTCCGACTCCCCGGCCCCGCGACCGCGGCCGGTGCCGCCTCCGTTGGAGGGTGACGACCCGCTGGCGCAGGCGTGGCAGCGAGTGCAGACCGAGCGTGACCCGTCCTTGCGGGTGACCTCCCCTGCGGTCTCGGCGCTGGTCGAGGCGGTCGATCAGGTGCTGGCGCAGGTCCC